>CAJOHP010000063.1 GCA_905234355.1 uncultured Prevotella sp.
CCCTGTCATCACTTGATGTTGTCGACGAAGCGGAACAGGCGGTTCCAGCGGATGCCCGACAGGCCGTGGCGGTCGGGGTCGCTCGACCACCAGATGAAGATGGGCTTGCCCACGATGTGGTCCTCGGGCACGAAGCCCCAGTAGCGCGAGTCGGCCGAGTTGTGGCGGTTGTCGCCCATCATCCAGTAGTAGTCCATCTTGAACGTATAGCTGTCGGCCTCCTGGCCGTTGATGAATATCTTGCCGTCGCGCACGGCCAGCTCGTTCTTCTCGTAGACGCGGATAGGCCGCTCATAGACGGGCAGGTTGTCGAGCGTGAGCTTGATGCTGGCGCCCTTCTGCGGTATCCAGATGGGGCCGTAGTTGTCGCGCGTCCAGTGCTTGTTGCCGTTCAGCGGGTAGATGTCCATGTCGCTCGCGGCGGTCACAATCTGTATGCTGTCCACAAGGTCGTCGCGCTGCTTCATGGCGGCGTAGGCCTGATGGGTGAGTGGCATGAAGCCGTACTGGTTGAGCTGTGTGAGGTCCTCCATTGTGATCTGCCACTCGAGCATCTCCTCGTCGGTGAGGTGGCGCTTGAGCCGCACGTAGTAGGTGTACTGCACGTTGTCGGGCTCCTTGTTCTTCTGGCCGTCCAGATAGATGATGCGGTCCTTGATCTGCAGCGTCTGGCCAGGCAGGCCCACGCAGCGCTTCACGTAGTTCTCGCGGCGGTCGGCAGGACGCGTGGCTATGCTGCCGAACTCCTGGCGGTTCTGCTCGATATACATGCGGCCCAGCTGCTTCACCTCGTCGAAGTACTTCAGCCGCTGCATGGCCGTGAGCGAGTCGGGGTTGGGGCGGTTGGGATAGAACTGGTAGCCTATCTCATAGCACAGGTTGTAGAAGTCCTGTGCCTGGTGGCGCAGGTCGGTGCAGATGGTGTCGCCCGAGGGGTAGTTGAACACGACAATGTCGTTGAGCTCTATCTTGCCCAGACCCTTCACGCGGCGGTAGTCCCACTGCGGCCATTCGATGTAGCTCTTGCACTCGAAGACGGGCAGCGTGTGCTGCGTCAGCGGCATGGTCAGCGGCGTCTGCGGGATGCGCGGGCCGTAGCTCACCTTCGACACGAAGAGATAGTCGCCCGTGAGCAGCGACTTCTCGAGCGAGCTGGAGGGGATGACATAGTTCTGGAAGAAGAATAGGTTGATGAAGTAGACGGCCACGAGGGCGAAGACGATGGCGTCGACCCACGACATAATCCACTTCGTGGGACCTTCGGACTCTTTCCACCACTGCCAGTTGATTTTCTTGGATATATAGGCGTCGTAGATGAAAGGCACCACGATGAGGCCCAGCCACGAGCGGAGCCACAGGAGGAAGAGCAGGTAGAGCACGAGGACGACGATGAACTTGGCCCACTGCTTCTTCATGTTTGTTTGTTTTTGTTTCATTGCTGTTTTGGGGCGGAGCATGTTTGCTCCCACGTTTTTTAGGTGGGTTCTATTAATTCCCACGGTTTGTGTTGATATAGATGGGATATTAACCTTTTGCCATCTTTCTGGCTCTTTTGCCTCCATTTTGTAAGTCTCATCAGTTGTGTAGCCCGCTACACTCCTTCTTCCACTTACAAAATGGGAACCAAAATAGCTCAGAAATCTGCCAAAGCTAATTAATAGAACCCACCTTTAGAACTTGAACATGTCGCTGATGGTGAGCAGACCCTTGTGCTCCTTGGTGTATTCGGCTGCAAGCACGGCACCAAGCGCAAATCCACGGCGCGAGTGGGCATCGTGGGTCAGCGTGATGCAGTCGGCGTCGCTGTCGTAGCGTATGGTGTGTATGCCGGGCACCTCGCCGCGACGGATGTGGTCGATGCGCAGCAGCGAGGGGTCGGTGGTGTCCTCGGCCCAGGCTGTCTTGCGGTCCAGCTCGGCCACAATCTGCTCGCCCAGGGTGATGGCTGTGCCGCTGGGGTGGTCGAGCTTGTGCACGTGGTGGGTCTCCTCCAGCTCCACGTCGTACTGAGGGAACTGGTTCATGATGCGGGCCAGGTAGCGGTTGACGGCAGAGAAGATGGCCACGCCGATGCTGAAGTTGGACGCCCAGAAGAGTGTCTGCCCCTCTGCGCTGCAGGCCCGTCGCACGTCGTCGCCGTGCTCTTGCATCCAGCCCGTGGAGCCGCTCACCACCTTCACCCCTTTCGACCAGGCCTTCAGGTAGTTGCCATAGGCAGCCTGCGGACTGGTGAACTCGATGGCCACGTCGGCCTGGGCGAAGGCAGCGCTGTCGAAGTCCTGCTGGTTGCCGATGTCGATGATACTTACAATCTCGTGGCCACGGCTGAGCGCTATCTCTTCTATCATCTTGCCCATCTTGCCGTAGCCGATTAATGCTATTTTCATTTCAATTCGAATTAAAAAACGCTGCAAAGTTACTCATTTTTAGCCATAACGGTGAAAAAAACAGGCTAAAATCGCACTCATTCAAGAATTATTCACTATTTTTGCATGAAAAAACGGACTATGGGGCGGCGACACCATCGCCCCATACGGTGTCAAAGGGCGCTGCTGCCGCACGCATGCTTGGCATGTTGAGACGGCACGCTGCATCTGTGACGGCAGTCAGCCGTCAGGCCAAGGCCATACGCCATAATACCGACAACGACAATGGAGAAACTACTGCACTACACCTGGAAGCACAAGCTCTGGCCCCTGCGTCCACTGGCCACTACCGATGGTCGGGAGGTGGAGGTGATAGACCCCGGCCTCTACAACCGGCGCGACAGCGGTCCCGACTTCTTCAATGCGAAGGTGAAGATAGACGGACAGCTGTGGGTGGGCAACGTGGAGCTGCACACCCGCTCGAGCGACTGGTATCAGCACGGCCATGAGCAGGACGATGCCTATGCCAACGTGGTGCTGCACGTGGTGGAGCTGGCCGACTGCGAGGTGACCGACAAGAAGGGACGGCAGTTGCCGCAGATAGAGCTGCCCGTGCCCCAGCAGGTGCGCGACAACTATGCCGAGCTGCTGCGCACCGACCAGTATCCGCCCTGCTACCGCGTCATCCCCTCGCTGTCACGGCTGAAGGTGCATGCCTGGATGGCGGCCCTGCAGACCGAGCGCCTGGAGCAGAAGACCGAAGCCATAGCGCGACGGGCGGCCCACTGCAACGGTTCCTGGGAGGACGCCTTATTCATCACCTTGGCACGCAACTACGGCTTCGGCGTCAACACCGATGCCTTTGAGACCTGGGCCATGCAGGTGCCTCTGGCCGCAGTGGGCAAGCACCGCGACGACCTCTTCCAGGTAGAGGCCATCTTCATGGGACAGGCAGGGCTGCTCGACGCTGAGGCCATCAGCCCGCGACACCGCGACCAGGCACTGGCCGACGGCTACTTCGCCCGGCTGAGCAACGAGTACCGCTACCTGCAGCATAAGTTCGGTATGCAGCCCATGGACCCCGCACAGTGGCGCTTCCTCCGTCTGCGGCCGCAGAACTTCCCCCACATACGTCTCTCACAGCTCGCCCAGTTCTACTACGACCGCCGCGCCACGCTCAGCGCACTGCTGGAGTGCCGCACCGTGGCCGACCTGCAGAAGCTCCTGCAGACCCACGCCACACCCTACTGGCAGACCCACTACCGCCGAGAGCACGCGCAACGAGAAGCACCTCTCGAAGGCTTCGCTCACGCTGCTCGTCATCAACACCGCCATACCCATGTTCTTCGCCATGGGCCGTCACAGGCAGAAGGAGGAGTGGTGCGACCGTGCCTTCGACCTGCTCGACCAGCTGCCACCCGAGCAAAACCACATCACCCGGCTCTGGCAGGAGTGCGGACTCGAGGTGAAGAGCGCCGGCGACTCGCAGGCACTCATCCAGCTCAAGCGCGAATACTGCGACCGCCGTGACTGTCTGCGCTGCCGCTTCGGCTACGAGTATCTCAGCGCACAAGTGCCGCGATAGCTCCGGACCGACGCTGACAGCACAACGCAACAGCAGCGACAGGAAGAGCCGCTGTGGGTTAAATAATGATAAACACAAGGCGGTTACGAAAGATTTTCTTACCTTTGCACGACATAACCAAAAACTACTGAACACATGAAGACTACCAACCGACTGCTGGCTGCCACTGCCCTGGCCCTGGCGTCCATGCTCCCCGTGCATGCCCAGCACAATCCCATCCTGCCCGAATGGCACGCCGACCCCGACATCCTGGCCGACGGCGGCCGCTACTACATCTACTCCACTACCGACGGCGCTCCCGGCTGGGGCGGCTACTTCTTCACCTGCTACTCCAGCAAGGACCTGAAGCAGTGGCGCTACGAGGGCACCATCCTCGACCTGAAGAAAGACACCCGCTGGGCCAAAGGCAACGCCTGGGCACCCGCTATAGAGAAGAAGAACGGCAAGTACTACTTCTACTTCAGCGGCGACCAGGGCGAGCGCAAGGCCATCGGCGTGGCCGTGGCCGACTCGCCCACAGGACCCTTTACCGATGTGGGGCATCCCATCGTGGACAGCCGGCCGGAGGGCGTGAAGAACGGACAGCAGATAGACGTCGACGTGTTTACCGACGATGACGGACAGAGCTATCTCTACTGGGGCAACGGCTATATGGCCGGCGCCAAGCTCAACGCCGACATGGTCTCCGTCGACACTGCTACCATCCGTGTGATGACGCCCCGGGGCGGTACGCTGCATGACTATGCCTACCGCGAGGCTCCCTATGTGTTCAAGCGCAAGGGCATCTACTACTTCCTCTGGAGTGTCGACGACACCGGCTCGCCCAACTACCACGTAGCCTACGGCACCAGCACGTCGCCCCTGGGACCCATCAAGGTGGCCGACGAGCCCGTCATCCTCATCCAGCGGCCCGAGCAGCACATCTACGGCCCGGCACACAACTCCGTGCTCCAGATACCGGGAAAAGACAAGTGGTATATCGTCTACCACCGCATCAACCGCCACTACCTCGACCGCAAGGACGGACCAGGATTCCACCGCGAGGTGTGCATAGACCGCATGGAGTTCCTGCCCGACGGGCGCATCAAGCCTGTCACGCCCACCGAATAATTCCCGCTACCTGATGATGAAAAAACAACTACTCTCCCTTGCGCTGCTGGCCGCGGGCTGTCTCACGGCCAGCAGCGCCGACCGCTGGACGTCGCTCATCTACGCCCGCTACCTGGCGCTGACCACTGCCGGCGGCGCCACCTATTATTATATAGCAGCCAGCAGCGAGGCGGCCACCATGCGCCTGCTGGGCGACCGTGTCGTCGTGGGGCGCGACACCTTTGCCACGGCCGACGTGCGCTCCATGCGCATACAGGACATCGACAAGTTTGTGCTCGACGAAGACAGCGCCTCGCTGGGCAACTACAGCGTGAGCCACGGCATGCTTGCCCTGCGGCGTACACTCGTCCCTGGGCAGTGGAACTCGCTCGTGCTGCCTGTGGCCCTCACTGGCCGGCAGGTGGCCGACGCCTTCGGGCAGGACGCCCGTCTGGCCACCGTGCGCGGCTTCCGGCAGGGGCAGACGGCCATCGTGGACTACGAGACCATCACTCTGGACACCGACGCCATCGTCGTAGAGCCCAACCTGCACTACATCGTCTGGCCCACGCGTGAGCCCGACCTGCCTGCCGACAAGCGTGCTACGCCGCTCGACGGGCGCCCCTACGGGCCGTTCTATCTCGTGCCCAACGTGTCGATGGCGGCCAAGCAGACACCTAAGTCGCAGACCTACAGCTCGGAAGGACGCGTGGCCACCATCTCCCAGCGCGGCACCTACTATATCAAGGACGGCAGCTCTGCCCTCAACCGCAAGCTCCACGGGGGCAGCAGACCCGTCTATGCCTTTGGCGACGACGGACTCATTGCCCGGCACACCGACTCGCTGCTCGTCAAGGCTTTCTCCTCTTGGTTCATCGACCTGAGCAGCGAGCCTGCCGTGCTGCAGTTCTATGTCGACGGCATCGGCGAGGCTATCACCGCCGTAGACCAGCCCAAGGCCGTCCCCGCCATGCAGCGCGACGACGACCGCGTGTACGACCTGCAGGGACGGCTCGTGGGGCGGCAGACCGACGTGCCCCTGCTGCCAAAGGGCATCTACGTGAGAAACGGCAAGAAGTTTATTATCAACTGATGGAGGAGGACCATGACAATGAAGAAACAACTATACATCGCCACACTTCTGCTCGCTTCGGCCGCCTCCGTCTCTGCCCAGGACACACTCTGGGTGCGCTATGACGACCGCTTCAAGGCCAACAAGGCCATCTCGCTCAAAGACGTCGACTCCATACTCTTCAAGAGCAGTCTCATGCAGTTTGCCAAGGGCAGTTCGCCTGCCAGTAGCCAGCAGTATGCCTCGGTGGCTCCCATCGGTGCCAGCGAGATGACCTTCACCTATCCCGGACGCTACCTTCTCAAGCCCAATACCTATAGCGGTACCGACTACACCAACGCTACGGCCGCCAGCGGCTACAACTTCGCCCATCACCTGGAGAGCGAGCACTTTGCCGTGTTCTGGGACGCACGCTACGGCTCCAATCCCGCCCGCCTGCAGTATCCCGGCGACGGCAACGTGGCCAGCGCCCACACCGTGCTGCAGATAGCCGAGAAGTGCTGGGACGTCTATGCCGGCGAGCTGGGCTTCCTCGAGGAGGGCCGGTCGACGACCGACAAGTACAAGATACAGCTCTACATACCCTACCAGAAGGAATGGCGTGCCGACGCCTCGGGTACCGACGGCGTGGGTGGCGGCATGACCGGCATAGGGCACTTCAACCCCTGGGCTGCCGCAGCCCGCGGGGGCCACACCATCGCCCATGAGGTGGGGCACACTTTCCAGTATCTCGTCTCGGCCGACCTCGGCACCGACGCTGCCTGGCACTACGACCGCGGATGGCGATGGGGATGGGGCGGCGGCAACGACAACGGCTGGTGGGAGAGCTGTGCCGACTGGCAGGCCTACCAGATATTCCCCGACCGGCAGTTCACCGACGGCGAGTACTTCGAGCAGCATCTCGACAACCACTACAAGAACATGCTGCACGACGACTGGCGCTATGCCTGCTGCTACATACAGGACTGGTGGTGCATGAAGCGTGGGCGTAAGGTCATCGGGCAGATGTGGCGCGAGACCGTGCCCTACGAAGATCCTATCGACACCTACAAGCGCTTGCACAGCCTCTCTCAGACTGCGTTCTGCGACGAGCTGATGGAGGGCTACATGCGCATGGCCACATGGGACATCGATGGCGTGCGTGAGCGGGCCCGTCACCGCATCGGCCAGCACAAGCGTTATCTCACCACGCTCGACGCCTCGAAAGCCATCTATCGCACCAGCCCCGCCACCTGCATACAGAACTACGGCTACCACATCACCAACATGCAGGCGCCCTCGGTGGGCACCACCGTCACGGCTGCCTTCACCGGTCTGACCGATGCCACGGGCTATCACTACGTCTACAAGGAGCGTGCCGGATGGCGCTATGCCTTCGTGGCCTTGATGAGCGACGACACTCGCGTCTATGGTGAGGTGCAGGCCGACCATGAGGGCGTGGCCCAGCTCACCATACCCGAGGGCCACGGCACCTGCCAGCGTCTCTTCTTCGTCGTCATGGGTGCCCCCACCCAGCACTGGCCCCACCCCTGGACCAGCGGAAAGGCCAGCAGCGCCTGGGCTCAGAACGAAGAGCAGTGGCCCTATCAGGTGCAGTTCCAGGGCACCAAGCCACTATAGGGGCTATAGGTCTCATGAGTCTCATAGGTCTCATAGGTCTCATAGGTCTCATGAGTCCCATAGGTCCCATAGGTCCTATAGGCCCCATCAAAGCAATAACCCTAAAAACCAATATCAACAATGAAAAAACTGACCCTCATGCTCCTGGCAGCCATGCTTTGCACGCTGCCCCTCGGAGCAGCAAAGAAAGCAAAAGCCAAACAGCTCACCGAGCGCGAGTACTGGTGCGAGCAGGCTTGGAAGATGGCCCAGCCCGTGCTGGAAAACATGGCCAAGGGCGAGCTGCAGAAGAACATGAAGACCGAGTTCTCGCCCTCCTTCGACAACCGCAACCGCAAGGTGGTCTACATGGAGACCTTTGGCCGCCTCATGGCCGGCATAGCCCCCTGGCTCGCACTGCCCGACGACGACACCGCCGAGGGCCGTCAGCGCAAGCAGCTGCGCGAGTGGGCACTCGCCTCCTACAAGAACAGCGTCGACCCCGACTCGCCCGACTATCTCGTCTGGGGAGCATCGGGGCAGAACCTCGTTGACGCAGCTTATATTGCCGAGTCGTTCATACGTGCCTACGACGCCCTCTGGGTGCCGCTCGACCAGGTCACCAAGGACCGCTACATTAAGGAGTTCAAGATGTTGCGCAAGTATGAACCGCCCTACACCAACTGGTTCCTCTTCTCCTCTACCATCGAGAGCTTCATCGCCAAGGCCGCAGGACTCAGAGAGTACGACGACTTCCGCGTGATGATGCCCATACGCAAGACCGAGGAGTGGTATGTGGGCGACGGATGGTATGCCGACGGACCTGTCTTCGCCTTCGACTACTACACCTCCTACGTCTTCCACGCCATGTATCTCGAGACGCTCAAGAACATGATCGACGCCAAGCAGAACGGCACCCGTCTGGAGTATCAGAAGTACTACGACCGCGCCATGAAGCGTGCGCAGAAGTTTGCCATCATCCTTGAGCGCTTCATCTCGCCCGAGGGCACGTTCCCCGTCATCGGGCGCTCCACGCCCTACCGCATGGCAGCACTGCAGCCCCTGGCCTTGCTCGCCTGGTATCAGAAGCTGCCCAAGGAGCTGAGCAACGGACAGGTGCGTGCCGCACTCACCAAGGTGATGCACCGCATGTACGACGAGCAGAACAACTACAACGACGCCGGCTTCCTCACCATCGGCTTCTGCGGTCACCAGCCCGAGACGGCCGACTGGTACACCAACAACGGCTCGCTCTACATGACCTCGCTCTCGCTCATGCCTCTCGGCCTGCCTGCCGACCACGACTTCTGGACACCGAGCCTTGGACACAGGTGAAGGCCTGGGGCGGACAACCCTTCCCCAAGGACCATCGTTGGGCCGACGACATCACCACCAAAGACAAATGGTAAGCCCATGAGAAAGTCACTAGCCATCACCATCGCCCTGCTGGCCGTCACTGCGGCCTGCAGGGCGCAGGTTGTCATCAGCATCGATGCCAACGACCGCGGGCCGCTCATCAGTCCCACCCACTACGGCATCTTCTTCGAGGACATCAATCATGCGGCCGACGGCGGCCTCTATGCCGAGCTCATACGCAACCGCTCCTTCGAGGACGGGCCCCGCTACGGTGCTCCCGCCGACATGCAGGCCTGGTCCACGTCTGTGGCGACCGAGGCGCAGCCCCAGCAGAAGCCTTCCACGCTCACAGCCCGTCTCATCCAGCCCACGAAGAAGACACCCCTGCTCAACGCCGTGCAGCACAACGCCCTCGAACTGGCCATCGACGCCACGCCGCAGCAGACCGTCAGCCTCGTCAACGAGGGCTACTGGGGCATCAATGCCGTGCAGGGCCGGCAGTACAGGCTGAGCTTCTGGGCCAAGGGCAAGTATAAAGGCACCGTCAGGGCCATGCTCTGCAGCAGCGACGGCAGCACCGTCTGTGCCGAGACGGTGGTCGGCGGCACCCCTGCCGACAAGTCGTGGCGCAAGTACGAGGCTACCCTCGTGGCTACTCACAGCGACCCCCGGGCACGCTTTGCCCTCGTCTTCGACGGGCGCGGTACGCTGCAGCTCGACATGGTCAGCCTCTTTCCGCCCACCTTCAAGAACAGGCCCAACGGCATGCGCCCCGACCTGGCCTCGATGCTCGCTGAGATGCACCCGAAGTTTATGCGATTCCCCGGCGGATGCTTCGTCGAGGGGCAGGAGAGCCCCGACAACGCGTTCCGCTGGGAGCGCACCGTCGGCCCCATCGAGGAGCGTGAGGGCCACTGGAACGTGAACTGGGGCTACCGCACCACTGACGGCATCGGCTTCCACGAGTACCTGCAGCTGGCCGAAGACCTCGGTGCCAAGCCGCTCTACGTGGTCAACGTGGGCCTGTGGCACGGCGGCCTCACGCCGCTGGACAGCCTGCAGCCCTGGATCGACGAGACGCTCGCCGCTCTGGAGTATGCCAACGGTCCCGTCAGCTCGAAGTATGGCGCCATGCGTGCCAAGAACGGCCATCCGGCTCCGTTCAACATCGAGTATCTCGAGATAGGCAACGAAAACAACCAGCCCGACCCGCGCCAGCAGAGCGACCACTACTACGAGCGGTATGAGATGTTCCGCCAGGCCATCAGCGCCCGCTACCCCGGCATCAAGCTCATAGGCAATGTCGTGGCCTGGGGCGACGACAACCCGCAGTGGGAGAGCGACTACGCGGTGGACATGCTCGACGAGCACTACTACCGCAACCCCTCCTGGTTCAGCGACGCTTTCCATAAGTACGACAACTACCCGCGCCTGCTGCCCGACGGGCGGCCCGCCCCCCGCATCTATGTGGGCGAATATGCCGTGACCAGCGGCTTCGGCGACCTGGGCAACCTCAACGCCGCCCTCGGTGAGGCCGTCTACATGATGGGCATGGAGAACAACAGCGACATCGTGCCGCTGAACAGCTATGCCCCCATCTTCGTCAACGAGAACGACGCCCGATGGCGGCCCGACATGATACGCTTCAACTCCCATCAGGTCATGGGCACGCCCTCCTACTATGTGCAGCAGCTCATGCCGCGTCACGTGGGCAAGCAGGTGGTCTGTGTGGAGCAGACCGACCCCTACAGCGCTGCTGCCCGGCAGCGGTCGGTCACGCCGGCGAAGAGCCGTGTGGGCTACGGCTCATGGGCCACCAAGTCGTCCTACACCCACATGGAGCCGCTGCCCAAGACGGGCCATCCGCAGTTTGTGGCCGGCGACTGGCAGCTCTCCGGCGATGTGCTCAGCCAGACCAGCATGAAGGAGCAGTGCGTGGCACTGTGCACCGCCGAGGTGGGCGACCACTACACCGTGAAGTGCCGCGCACGCAAGGACGACGGCCGTGAGGGATTCATCATCGTGTTCAACTACGTCGATGAGCACAACTACTGCTGGGTCAACTTCGGCGGCTGGGGCAACACCCAGCACGGCATCGAGCAGATCAGCGGCGGCGGCAAGACGCAGACGGCCACCAAGCGCGGACGCATAGAGCGCGGACGCTGGTACGACGTCACCCTGCAGGTGGCGGGCGACACCGTCAAGGCATGGCTCGACAAGGAGCTCGTCTTCGACACCGTGCTCCGCCACGACACCTCGAAGGGCATCTTCTCGTCGGCCACCATCGACGACGCCCAGGGCGAGCTCATCGTCAAGGTGTGCAACACTGGTGAGACGACCACCACGGCGCGCATAGACCTCACGCACTTCACCCCCGCCACGGCGCGTCTCATCCGCCTGCACAGCGCCAAGGGCACCGACGAGAACACCCTCGTCCAGCCCACCGCCATCTATCCCACCGAGCAGGTGCTCTCGCCCGAGGGACAGAGCCTCACGGTCGACATTCCTGCCTATTCGCTCAACATCATACGCATCAAGCAATGAGACACATCCTCTTAGCCATGGCCATGGCCGCCGCCACGACGGCCATGGCCCAGCAGCGCCAGGAGCTGCTGCTCACCGACGGCTGGCAGTTCTCGCGCGACAGTCTGTCGTGGCAGACGGTCAGCGTGCCCCACGACTGGGCCATCAGCGGGCCCTTCGACAAGCGGTGGGACCTGCAGGTCGTGGCCATCGAGCAGAACGGCGAGAAGCAGGCCACCGAGAAGAGCGGGCGCTCGGGTGCCCTGCCCTGGATAGGCAAGGGCCACTACCGCCGCACCATCGCCATACCGCGCGGCTTCAAGGGTCATGCCGAGCTGCTCTTCGACGGTGCCATGGCCGAGCCCACCATCGGCATCAACGGCCAGCGTGCCGGCTACTGGGCCTACGGCTACAACACCTTCCGCATAGACATCACACCCTTCATCCACGAGGGCGACAACCAGCTCTCCGTCGACCTGCAGAACGTGGAGGAGAGCTCGCGCTGGTATCCCGGTGCGGGCATCTACCGCCCTGTCACGCTCGTGCTCACCGGCGAGAGCCGTCTCGACCCCTGGGCCACCTTCTTCCGCACGACAAGCATCGATGGCGGCACGGCCACGCTCAGCGTGGAGACCGGTGCCGAGCAGGCTGCAGGCTGCGGAGTCGAGGTGGAGCTGCGCAACAGGCAGGGACACGTGGTCGACGCTCATCACGCCATGCTCGGTGCCGACGGCCGCTGCACCATCGACATGCTCGTGGCCAAGGCCCAGCTGTGGAGCCCCGAGTCGCCCTACCTCTACAGTGCCACCGTGCGCCTGATGAAGGGCGGACAGACCATAGACCAGCTCACGCAGCGCGTGGGCCTGCGCACCGTCAGCGTCACTAAGGAGGGCGGCTTCCAGCTCAACGGCGTGACGCGCAAGCTGCGCGGCGTCTGCCTGCACCACGACCTCGGACCCCTCGGCGCCGCCGTCAGCCGTGCAGCGCTTATACGCCAGATACGCACCATGAAGGATATGGGCTGCGACGCCATACGCACCGCCCACAACATGCCCTCACAGTGGCAGATGGAACTGTGCGATTCGCTGGGCATGATGGTCATGGCCGAGTCGTTCGACATGTGGGTCTACAAGAAGTGTCGCAACGGCTACGCCCGCTTCTTCCGCGAGTGGAGCGACCGCGACATGACCAACCTGGTCGTGGCCCACCGCAACCATCCCTCCATCGTGATGTGGTCCATAGGCAACGAGATACCCGAGCAGGGCATGAAGGGCGGTGCCGACATGGCCCGCCACCTGCAGGACCTGTGCCACCGCCTCGACCCCTCGCGCCCCGTCACCCAGGGCTGCGACCGGCCCGACAATGCACTCAAGACGGGATTCATACAGCTCATGGACGTGCCTGGGCTCAACTACCGGCTGCACCGCTACCAGTCCACCTTCGACCGTCTGCCCCAGGGATTCCTCCTCGGGTCGGAGACGGCATCGACCGTCTCGTCGCGCGGCACATACTACTTCCCCGTGGAGCCGACAAACAAGGCCGTGCACGCCGACGGACAGTGCTCGGGCTACGACGTGGAGTACTGCTCGTGGTCCAATCTGCCCGACGACGACTGGCAGTGGCAGGACGACAAGTCCTGGGTCATCGGCGAGTTTGTATGGACGGGCTACGACTACCTGGGTGAGCCCACGCCCTACGACGAGTACTGGCCGTCGCGCTCGAGCTATTTCGGCATCTGCGACTTGGCTGGCCTGCCCAAGGACCGCTACTGGCTCTACCGTTCCCGCTGGCAGAAGGAGGACCACACGCTCCACCTGCTGCCCCACTGGAGCTGGGGCGACGCCAAGTCTGCCAAGAAAGGCAGAGGCCGGGCTGCGGCAGGTGCTGCACAGCACAACCGCGTGGGCGAGCTGACGCCCGTCTACTGCTACACCGACTATGCCGAGGCCGAGCTCTTCGTAGGCGGCAAGAGCCAGGGCCGCCGCCGCAAGAATCCCGCCGAGCGTCTGGACCGCTACCGCCTGCGCTGGAACGACGTGCGCTATGAGCCGGGCGAGCTGCGTGTGGTGGCCTACGACGCCCAGGGGCGTGCCGCTGCCGAGCAGACCCTGCACACCGCCGGAGCGCCTGCTGCCCTGCGTCTCGACACCTGGACGCAGCACAGCCCGCAGAGCCCTGTGGCCCAGCTGGCCTCGGCCGGCACTGCTGCCACCACAGCGCCGGCCCGCCTCACGGCCGACGGCCAGGACCTGGCCTTCGTCACTGTCACCATGGTCGATGCCGACGGCAACGCCGTGCCTTGGGCCACCGACCAGCTGACCTTCGACGTAGAGGGCGCCGGCACCTTCCGAGCTGCCTGCAATGGCGATGCCACCTCGCTCGAGCCGTTCACCCAGCCCGCCATGCGGCTCTTTGCCGGACAGCTCGTCGTCATCGTGCAGGCCGCACGACAGCCTGGCACGCTGCGTCTCACCGTCACCGACCCACAGGCGGGACTCAAGGCGCAGACCAGCATCAGCGTCGGCCTATAGGGACGGATACCGTGCCTACATGAAATATAGGTTCTGCGGATTTTGTGTAGGATAATGACAGACCCCACCCCCGCTCCTCCTTTCAATGGGAGGGGCGGGGGTGAGTGACTCAATCATACCAAGTAGTTTTTTAGGGTTACTTATTTGGCGCATTCAAATAAGTTTCGTAACTTTGCACACAAAGACAAAGATTATGAAGAGAGAACGTACACTGGTCAGCTTTGATTGGGCATTGAAGCGTTTGTTGCGCGACAAAGCCAATTTCGACGTGTTGGAAGGTTTTCTTTCCACACTATTGAACTCAAACATCAAAATCCACAGGTTGCTGGAAAGCGAGAGTAACCAAGACCGAGGCGACTCAAAGCAAAACCGTGTGGACATCCTGGCCGAGGACACCGATGGCGAACTGCTGCTCATAGAAGTGCAGGGCGAGTCGGAGTATGCCTACTTCCAGCGCATACTCTTTGGCGCGTCGAAGTTGGTGACGGAATATATAGACTGCGGTCAGAACTACGACAACGTCAAGAAGGTCTACTCCGTCAATATCGTGTATTTCGACCTGGGCCAAGGCAAGGACTTCGTCTACCATGGGAAGACGGAGTTCAGGGGCATTCACAATGACGAGGTGTTGAAGCTGTCGACATTCCAGCGCCAGCAGTTTGGAGTCGACGAGGTCTACGAGTTATACCCGGAATACTATATCCTGAAGGTCAACGATTTCAACCAGTGGTCTAAAGTGCCTTTGGAACAGTGGATTTATTTCCTGTCGACGAGCGACATCCCCGAGGATGCCGATGCTCCGGGACTGAAGGCAGCTCGTGAAAAGTTGCTGCTTTCCCGGATGTCGAAGGAGGAGCAGGCCGCCTATCACCGCTATTTGGACGATCGTGTCATTCTGGCCGACCAAATATTTACCGCAAAGGGCGAAGGCCGTCTTGAGGGTCGCGCTGAGGGTCGCGCTGAGGGCCTCGAAGAGGGTCGTGCTAAGGGTCTCGCAGAGGGTCGTGCTAAGGGTCTCGCAGAGGGTCGTGCAGAGGGTCGTGCAGAGGGTCGCGCTGAAGAAAGACTGTCAAACGCGCGTAGCCTCATGGATAACGGCGTCCCTGTCGATGTGATTGCGAAGAGTCTGGGCCTGACTGAAGAGGAAATCAGTGCCATCACGGCGTGAGAAAGAGCCCGCGCCTCATTACTCTCTGACTTCGTCTCGCTGCCTCCCCCTGCATCGAGTGGGGTGGGGTCGGATATGTCGGCATTCCCCTCCGCAGGTAGCGAGATATTTGGTGCAAAGGTAATAAAATATGTGGATGAAAGCAAACCTCGATGGTTTCCGTCTTGCTGGAGAACGAGGTGCCTCTTTTGCAGTCGTTCCCCGCCTTTTTGCCATTGGCTGCTGTTCTGGTATAGGGCGCAATGCGCTTCTCACACATCTTGTCCGGCATGCCATGGCGTTTCCGATTGCCGGCAGATGAAGCCGCCTGACAGTATAAATATGCAACTATCTGGCTCGAATATGCAGGAAATGTCGGTGAAGTAGCGAAAAAACTGCAAATAGTTTGCATAATCGCCGGAAAGTTTATAATTTTGCACCCTTGTAGCACATACAGGTGCGAGAGCCCTCCTGCGCCCCCGCATAGCATAGATAATCATCAATCATACATACACACAGACACAGAAGAAGCTATGGCTGAAAAATTGGAAGTGAAGGAGCTCGACCAGGTGGTCGTGCGCTTCTCGGGTGACTCCGGCGACGGCATGCAGCTTGCCGGAAGCATCTTCTCTACCGTGTCGGCCACGGTAGGCAACAGTATCTCAACCTTTCCCGACTATCCCGCCGACATACGTGCCCCGCAGGGGTCGCTCACGGGTGTGAGCGGCTTCCAGGTGCACATCGGTGCCGAGCGGGTCTACACGCCAGGCGACCAGTGTGACGTGCTTGTGGCCATGAACGCCGCCGCGCTCAAGACGCAGTATCGCTATGCCAAGCCCGACGCCACCATCATCATCGACACCGATGCCTTCGGGCCGAAAGACCTGGAGAAGGCCCAGTTTAAGACGGCCGACTACCTGGGTGAGATGGGCATAGACCCCGACCGCGTCATACAGTGCCCCCTGACCACCATGGTCAAGCAGGTGCTCATGGCACCCGCCGCTGACGGAACGGCCCCCGCCATCGACATGAAGAGCGTGCTCAAGAGCCGCAACATGTTTGCCGTGGGACTCGTCTGCTGGCTCTTCGACCGCGACCTCTCGCTCGTGGCCAACTACCTGCGCGAGAAGTTTGCCAAGAAGCCCCAGGTGGCCGACAACAACATACGCGTGGTGCAGGCCGGCTACGACTACGGCCACAACACCCACTCGTCGGCCATGAACGTGCGCCGCATCGAGACAAAGGTGAAGGAGCCGGGCCGCTATATGGATATCACCGGCAACAAGGCCACGGCTTACGGCTTCATTGCCGCTGCCGAGAAAGCCGGGCTGCGTCTCTATCTGGGCAGCTACCCCATCACGCCGGCCACCGACGTGCTGCACGAGCTCTCGAAGCACAAGTCGTGCGGCGTCGTCACCGTGCAGTGTGAAGACGAGATAAGCGGTGCCGCCTCGGCACTGGGTGCCTCGTTTGCCGGTGCCCTGGGCGTGACGTCGACCAGTGGTCCCGGCATCTGCCTGAAGAGCGAGACCATGAACCTGGCCGTCATCATGGAGTTGCCCCTCGTGGTGCTCGACGTGCAGCGCGGCGGACCCGCCACAGGTCTGCCCACGAAGAGCGAGCAGACCGACCTGCTGCAGGTGCTCTTCGGACGCAACGGCGAGAGCCCCATGCCGGTGATGGCCGCCCTGAGCCCCACCGACTGCTTCGACGCGGCCTACCAGGCCTGCAAGATGGCCCTGGAGCACATGACGCCCGTGGTGCTGCTCACCGACGCTTTCATAGCCAACGGCTCGGGCGCCTTCCGCCTGCCCGACATCGAGAAGCTGCCGGACATCTGCCCGCCCTACGTGCCCGAGGAGCTGCGCGGCGAGTGGACACCCTACATGCGCA
This sequence comes from uncultured Prevotella sp., assembly GCA_905234355.1. Lineage (GTDB taxonomy): Bacteria > Bacteroidota > Bacteroidia > Bacteroidales > Bacteroidaceae > Prevotella. The sequence continues at coordinate 17,162 of CAJOHP010000063.1, forward strand.
CCGCTGACGGCGCACGCTACTGGGCCGTGCCGGGACGCGAGGGCTTCGCCCACATACTCGGCGGGCTGGAGAAGGACTCCCAGACGGGAGCCATATCGACCAATCCCGAGAACCACGACCTGATGACACGCCTGCGCCAGCAGAAGATACAGAACATTGCCGTGCCCGACCTCGAGGTGGAGGGCGACCGCGACGATGCCGACCTGCTCATCGTGGGTTTCGGCTCGACCTACGGCCATCTGCATGCCGCCATGGACGAGCTGCGAGCACAGGGGCGCAAGGTGGCACTCGCACAGTTCAAATATCTGAACCCGCTGCCGAAGAACACGGCCGACGTGCTGCATAAATATAATAAGGTGGTGGTGGCCGAACAGAACATGGGCCAGCTGGCATTCTATCTGAAAGGTAAGATAAATCATTTCGCACCTTATCAATACAATGAAGTGAAAGGACAGCCATTTGTCGTCAACGATCTGGCAGAATACTTCAAGACGCTCATTTCATGATTCTCTGATTATTGATAATTAAGGTGAGAAAGTACAATTAATAAGCAGTTATGAATACATATACAGCACAAGACTATAAGAAGGGACAGCCCCGGTGGTGCCCGGGCTGTGGCGACCACTTCTTCCTTGCCTCCCTTCACAAGGCCATGGCCGAGATAGGCGTGGCACCGGAAAACATCGCAGTGATCAGCGGCATCGGCTGTTCGAGCCGTCTGCCGCACTACATGGCCACCTATGGCATGAACACCATACACGGCCGCGCCGCCGCCATCGCCACCGGCGTGAAGGTGGCCAACCCGAAGCTCGCCGTATGGCAGGTCTCCGGCGACGGCGACGGACTGGCCATCGGCGGCAACCACTTCATTCATGCCAACCGCCGCAACATCGACCTGAACATGATTCTGCTGAACAACCGCATCTACGGTCTGACCAAGGGACAGTACTCGCCCACGTCGCCCCGCGGATTTGTCTCGAAGTCGAGCCCCTACGGCACTGTTGAGGACCCGTTCCGTCCGGCAGAGCTGTGCTTCGGTGCCCGCGGACACTTCTTCGCGCGCTGTGTGGCCACCGACGCCAAGGGCACCGTCGAGGTGCTACGCGCTGCCTACGAGCACAAGGGCGCATCGGTCACCGAGGTGCTGCAGAACTGCGTCATCTTCAACGACCACTGCCACGACGCCGTCTACAACAACGAGGGACGCCGCAAAAACGCTATCTACGTGCGTCACGGCGAAAAGCTCGTCTTCGGCGAGAACCAGGAGTATGGTCTCGTGCAGCAGGGCTTCGGACTGAAGGTGGTGGAGATAGGCAAGGACGGCTACACCCTGGACGACGTGCTCACCCACGACGCCCACTGCCAGGACAACACCTTGCAGCTGAAGCTCGCACTCATGGGGGCAGACGACGGATTCCCCATCGCACTGGGCGTCATACGCGACGTCGAGGCACCTACCTACAACGATGCCGTCTACCAGCAGCTCGAGGAGGTGTCGGCACAGAAGAAGTACCATAACTTTGCCGAGCTCTTGGAGACCAACGACATCTGGGAGGTGAAGTAAGCACCGCACCTGACTTTTCACAGCATGGATCACCGCTGTCTTGCGCCCGGCATCCGCTGTGCTCTTGTCCTGCTGCTGTGCGGCTTGCTGCTGTCGGCCGTGCCCGCCGCTGCCCAGCAGCCGGGCACGTGGCAGGAGGCGTGGCACGAGCTCTATGGCGACGACATGAGCGCCGACGCCGATGCCGAGAGTGCCGCACTCGCCGACATGGAGCTGCTCGACCAGCTCGCCGCCCATCCCATAGACCTGAACAGCGCCACACGCGACGACCTCGAGCAGCTGCCCTTCCTCTCGCCACAGCAGGTCGCCGATCTGCTGGCCTACCGCGACCGCTACGCCCCGATGCGCTCCATGGGCGAGCTGCGCATGGTGCGCTCGCTCGGCTATGAGCAGGTGCGGCTCATACCTTTCTTCACCTTTATTGCCACGCCTGCACAGCCGACACCCGCCATGCCCCGTCTCGACACCATGCTGCACCGCGGGCGCCACGAGCTCACCGCCACCGGACGCGTGCCCTTCTATACCCGCAAGGGCGACCGCAATGGCTATCTGGGCTACCGCTACCGCCACGAGCTGCGCTACGACTTCGCCTACGCTCAGCAGCTGCGCTTCGGACTGGTGGCGGCACAGGACGCGGGCGAGCCTTTCTTCTCCAGTGCCAACCGGTGGGGCTACGACTACTACAGCTACTACCTGCAGCTCAAGCCAGCCAGCGGACAGCTCCGGCAGCTCGTCGTGGGCAAGTACAGGGTGAGCGTGGGGCAGGGGCTCACCATGGGCAGTAGCTTTGCCCTCGGCAAGCTGGCCACGCTGCAGAGTCTGGGGCGCCGTACCACGCTGCTGCGTCCACACGCCTCGCGCTCGGAGGCCGACTACCTGCAGGGGGCGGCGGCCACGCTGCGACTCGGCCGCTCGTGGGAGCTCACTGCATGGGGCTCCTGGCGACCGCTCGACGCCACACTGGGTGCCGATGCCACGGCCGCCACGCTCGTCGGCTCGGGCTATCACCGCACACCGGCCGAGATGCAGAAGAAAGGAAATACCCACGCCACCGACGCCGGCGCACATGTAGCCTTCCGCCACGAGGCCCTGCGTGTGGGACTCACCGCTGTCTACACACACCTGGACCGCACCCTGCAGCCCGACACGCGCACCCTCTACCGCCGACACTGGGCCGCTGGCCGCGATTTTGC
>CAJOHP010000064.1 GCA_905234355.1 uncultured Prevotella sp.
AGGCGTCCGCTGGCCATGAGGAACTTCTCGGCCTGCGAGGCCATACCGCCGCGGGCGAGCAGGTCGGCAAAGATGTCGAAGTTGCCGGCCCGATAGGCTCCGGTGTACTGTGAGCGCTCCTTCAGGTCGGGGAAGGCGCACCACTGTCCCTGCTCGTGGGCAATGATGGGCGACTGGTTGGGTGTCTGCCTCTTGTAGTTGCGCGGATAGGCTATGCCGCTGTAGTAGTCGTTGTCGCTCGAGGGCGGTGTGCGGTTCCACTCGTCCAGGCCGCGTGCGCCGCCCTTGACGTGGTACTCCGAGCCGCTGTCCCACGCCCATCCGCCGCCCACGGATGCGCCGCAGTAGACGCGTGTGCTGTCGTACTGATGCATCTGCTGCACCCAGTCGTTGCAGTAGCTCACCCAGTCGCCTGCCGGCTCATTGCCCGCAGCCATCATCACGAAGGAGGGGTGATGACCATACTCATCGACGATGCGCTTGGACTCCTCGAGCAGATACTGGTCTATCTTCATGCCGCGGCGCAGGCGCACACCGTGATTGGGCCACGACGGGCCCTCGGGCTGCAGATAGATGCCCACCCTGTCGGCCGCGGCGAAGGCAGCGTCGGGCGGACAGTAGCTATGGAAGCGCACGTGGTTGAGCCCATACTCCTTGCACTTGCGGAAGATACGGAGCCACTCCTGCTCGTTGGTGGGCGGATATCCCGTCTCGGGGAAACAGCAGTTCTCGACGGTGCCGCGCAGAAACAGGGGGCGGCCGTTGATGTAGAACTGCCGTCCGCGTATCCGTATGTCGCGCATGCCGAAGGTGGTCTCGTAGGCATCGTCGCCGGCAAAGACGGTGAGGCGGTAGAGATAGGGACTGAACTCATCCCAGGTGCGCATTCCGGACCCCATATCGATGTCGAAAGAGAGATGCTGTCGGCCGTTGAGTTCGAAGAAGTGGAGCTGTGGGCGGATGATGGGTTTCTCGGAGAACTGCTGTCCGTCGTGGTCGAGCTGGTAGGTGAGTCCCCACTCCTTGACCTGCATGATGTGCCAGGAGCCGAGCCACTTGTTTGCATTGTTGTCGAGGTCGACCACGACGCGGGCCTTACGTCGTGCCACATCGGGATAGACGCGCACCTGTTCGATGTTGACGTGTCGCGGTCTGGCCTGCAGTTCCATTCGCCCCACGATGCCGTTCCAGTTGCCCTGTGTCTGGTCGGTCACGCTGTGTGAGTCCTGCCCGACGCAGACGTTGTCGATACCGTTGTAGACGCAGATGGCTATCTCGTTGCGCTGTCCCAGCCTGACCAACCGTGTGATGTCGTAGCGGTGGGGCGTGGAGAGGGAGGTGCGGTGGCCCGCCTGGCGCCCATTGACGTAGACGGTGGTCTCGATGTGTGGCCGCTCGAGGAAGAGGGTGATGCGCTGCTTGCGCCATGTCTTCGGCACATAGACAGTGCGGCGGTACCAGGCACGGCCCACATAGTGGCGCTCTGGAGTGAGGAAGAAGGGGAAGCGCATCTGTCCCTGCTGGCGGTAGGGTGCCATGTAGGGGTTGAAATAGTAGCTGGAGTCATAGAGCGAGCCCGTCCACTGGGTATGGAGAGTCACAGGGTCGCCCTTGCCATTGGTAAGCATGGAGCCCGGCAGGGTGACGTAGTCGGCATAGCGTAGACTGTCGCCCATGGCGAAGTCCCATGTGCCGGATAGCGAGATGACCTGCTGGGCGCACATATAGTCTGCGGCAAAGAGCGCCAGAAGGGCATGCAGGAGGAGAAAGACGCGTTTCATCGTGTGTGTGTGTTGCTACATGCTCAGGTCGAGGACGAAGCGCGTGCCTTTGCTGAAGGAAGGGTCGATGCTGAGGTCGCCGCCCATCTTCTGAGCCATGCCCTTGCAGATGGGCAGGCCGAGGCCGTCGCCCTGTGCCAGGTCGCGTATCTCAAGGAAGGGCTTGAAGACATCGTCGCGCTTGTCGGCGGGTATGCCGCAGCCCGTATCAAGGACAAGGAACTGCTGGGAGTGCACACTGCGTTTCTTCCACTCCAGCGTGATGTGTCCGCCCTCGGGAGTATAGGCTGCAGCGTTGCTGAGCAGGTGACGCAGGATGTGGGTGACATAGTCACGGCTGATGGCAGCGGTCATCTTGGGTGCCACGACCTTCAGCTCGACGCCGGGCCTGACCTTGGGGCGTATCTCTTCTATAAGCTGTTCGCAGAAAGGCTGCACCTGCACCTGCTCGGCCTCGGCAGGCGTGGTGTCGAGATTGTCGAGCTCGGCCAGCGTCTCTATGTGCGAGGCAAAGTCCTTCAGGGCTTTCACCTCGGGCACGTGTCCGTCAAGCTTCTGGAGCGAGGGCGAGAGCTGCGAGGCAATGTTCTTCAGGAACTTAGCCTTCAGTGCATTGTTCTCCTTGAGCTCCTTGATGAGGTTCTTCTGCTTTCGTGTCTGGAGGATGTAGCGCATCAGGACAATGGCTCCGACGACGAGTGCTGCAGCGAGTATGGCAGCCAACACACAGAGTGTGACGATGATGGCGGTGCGCGCCGAGATGGAGCTGTCCTTATCAGCTATAGTAGCCTCATGGGTAGCAATCTGCTGCTTGAGGGAGTCGACCTCCTGTGTGTGTGTGAGTGCGGTGACGGAGTCGCGCCAGGCCATGAAACTGTTGTAGGCCTGTGCCACCATGCCAGCACTGCCGGCCCGTCGCCCGTTGTCGATGAGGGTGCGGTAGGCCTGTGTGACCTTGCCGTACTCCTTGCTGCTGGTGAGCTTCTCCACCATCTCGGCCAGCACGGCATCGCCCTTGGCGTTTTGCCCGAAGGTGTAGTAGAAGATGGTCTTCTGGTAGAGCAGGTCGCCCATCACGCTTTTGTCGTCGGTGGCAGTGCGTGCATGTCGCTCCATGATGGCCAGCTGGTCGCGGCCGCTGTCGGCCTTGCGCATCTTGGTGTACATCTTCAGACGTTCGCGCGAGGTCTGGTAGTGCAGTGCCGCCTTCTCGCTGGCAGAGGCATGCTGGTCGGCATCGATGCATTGGTCTATGCGCCGGAGCAGGTCGAAGGCCTCGTGATAGAGATTCTCGGCATAGTAGAGGGCGGTGGCCTTGGTACCGCACTCCACACCCTGCCGTGCATGGCCGGCGCCTGCGTAGCTCTCAAAGGCTCGGATATACATGTAGCGGGCTGCAATCATCTTGCCCTGGGCTGCCTCGGCCTCGGCACGCTGCTGCTGCTCGTTCTTCTGCACCTGCTGGGCGCTGGCACAGATACCGAAAAAGAGCAAACTCAAGAAGAAAGAAATCAGTCGGGTCTTCATATTGGTGTGTTGTATTTTTTTTGTTTGACAATTCAGGTTTCGTTTTCGCTCTGGCTTTCAAAAGATGTGAAGCAAGGAATGGAGATGCCTACACCTTGGGGAAGGCTTCGCCCTGTCTGAGCACCTTTATGGCCCGGACGACGGTGGGGTCGTCTCTGTTGATGAACTCTATCCACTCCTGCTCGCTGAGCATGGTGTAGACGATGCGTGCTACGAGGTAGCGTTCGAGCAGCTGGTGGGAGCGCTGCACCAGAAGGTTGCGTCGCTTGAGGCCATGGCCGTCGGCCCACTGCACGAACTTGTCGACCAGACGCTGGCGGTGCAGATAGTCTGCAAGCCCGTCGGCCGAGGTGTACTGCGAGAGCTGGCGACGATTCTGGTCGGTGTATTCGTAGCCGTACTGCAGGAGCAGGCCCGTGATGATGGCCTCTTTATAATAAGAGGTATAGTTGGTAGTGTCTTCGGCCACGAAGATGTCTGGCGTGATGCCTCCTCCGCCGTAGACCGTGCGTCCGATGCTGGTCTTATAGGCTGGCCCGGTGTGGTGTATGCTGTCCTGCGAGAAGAACTCGCCGTGCTGATAGCGCACCATCAGGTCTTCCTCATACTCTTTTCCGCTGCCCATGGTATAGGGTTTCTGTATGCACCGTCCCGAGGGGGAGTAGTATCGGGCGATGGTGAGGCGCATGAGCGAGCCATCGTTGAACTCGATGGGTTTCTGCACCAGTCCCTTGCCGAAGGAGCGCCGACCGACGATAGTGCCTCGATCGTTGTCTTGTATGGCTCCGGCGAGTATCTCTGATGCCGATGCCGATGCCTCGTCGATGAGCACCACGAGGGGCATCTTCTGATAGATGCCACGGCCGTCGCTCACAAAGTCCTGACGGGGGGAGTTGCGTCCCTCGGTATAGACGATGATGCGTCCCTTAGGCAGGAACTCGTTGGCTATGCGGGTGGCCGACTCAAGGTAGCCCCCCGTGTTGCCACGCAAGTCGACGACAAGCTGTGTGAAGCCTTCCTGAGAGAGCTGTGCCAATGCGATGAGTAGTTCAGGGTAGGTGTTCTCGCCGAAATTCTTGATGCGCACATAGCCCGTCTGCTCGTCGAGCATGTAAGCCGCATTGACACTGTGCATGGGTATCTCGCCACGCACCACGGTGAAGTGCCGCAGCTCCCGTTCGCCATAGCGCAGCACACCTATGTTCACCTTGGTGTCCTTGGGGCCCTTCAGACGGTGTATCGTCTCCTCGTTGGTGACCTTTGGACCTACGAAGAGTGAGTCGTCGATGGTCACTATCTTGTCGCCCGCCAGAAGTCCGGCACGCTCTGAAGGCCCGTTCTTTATCACGTTCTGCACTCTGACAGTGTCCTTGCGTATGGTGAACTCGATGCCCACGCCAGAAAACGACCCTCTCAGGTCGTCCTCAGCGCTCTGTTTGTCCTTGGCGGAGATATAGACGGAATGCGGGTCGAGCTCGGAGAGCAACTGCGGCATGGCCTTCTCCACAAGGTCGGCCACGTCGACGGTATCTACATACTGGTCGTCGATGATATGCAGCAGGTTTTGCAGCTTGCTCGTGCCGGAATTGATAATGCTCAGTCGGGTGCCTCCAAAGTGGTTGGCATAGAATGTTCCGATGAAGATGCCCACTACGGCGCTTAAGGCCAGCCATAGCGGTGAAAAACGGTTTTGCTTACTCATAATGTGGGATTGCCTCCTTCTACTTCCATAAATATCACTTCCACACCTGCCCGCTCGAGCAGCTCGATGCCGTCGGTGAGTCGGTATTTCTCTCCATAGACCACCCGTCTGATGCCCGCCTGGATGATGAGCTTGGCACACTCTATGCAGGGCGAGGCGGTGATGTAGATGGTCGAGCCCTCACTGTTGTTGCCCGAGCGTGCCAGCTTCGTTATAGCATTGGCCTCGGCATGCAACACATAGGGCTTGGACAGGCCGGCCTCGTCCTCACACACGTTCTCAAAACCTGTGGGCGTGCCGTTGTAGCCGTCGCTGATGATCATCTTGTCCTTCACCACCAAGGCGCCTACTTGCCGCCGTTGGCAGTAGCTGTTCTCCGCCCAGATGCGAGCCATGCGCAAATAGCGGCTATCCAGTTTTCGCTGCTTATCGTCCATCGTTCTGTCTGATAGTCTATGCTTCTGTTTTCTTTTTCAGATTGCAAAGTTACGCCTTTTTCGCGAAACGGCAAATTTTTCACGCATTTTCTTTTAAGAAAAGGAACAGATGCAACCGACAGGCATGACAAGCCGTCCCTCTGCAGCTGCTGCCAGCCAGGTAGGGGTGTGCCTCAAAGGGTGTCATGCCGAATGATTTTGACCGCAAAATTTGGCCGTCTCAGAAAGAATGCTTAACTTTGCAGACAAAAACAACGCAACATGCAGAAGAACAGGTTCATACGCTTCGACTGGGCAGCCAAGTACATGCTTCGCAACAAAGCCGACTTCGTCATCTTCGAGGGGCTCATCTCGGAGTTGGTGAAAGAGAAAGTGACCATCGTGGAATTGCTGGAAAGCGAGTCGAACAAAGAGTCGAAGGACGGCAAGTACAATCGTGTAGACATCAAGGCCAAGAACTCGAAGGGTGAGATTATCCTGGTGGAAATACAGCAGACCCGTGAGCTGGACTACCTTCAGCGTATGCTCTATGGTGTGGCCCGGGCTGTGACGGAGCACATCCTTGGCGGCCAATCCTACGGGCACATCAGAAAGATTTACAGCATCAACATCCTTTATTTCGACCTTGGGCAAGGAGCCGACTATCTGTATCACGGACAGACCACGCTCACCGGCGTACATACCGACGACACCCTGCAGCTGACGGATTACGAACGCGACGATCTGCACGTTCTGGAGCCTAAGGATGTATTCCCGGAGTATTTCGTCATCCGTGTCAACGAGTTTGACAAACTGGCTGTCACCCCCCTAGAGGAATGGATGCAGTATCTGAAAGACGAATACATAAAGCCAGACACTAAAGTGCCTGGCCTGCGAGAGGCACGTGAGCGTTTGGAGTACCTGCGCATGACGCCGGAAGAGCAACAGGACTATGACTTCTACCTGGACACTTTGGTTCGTGACACCGACGTAATGAAAACAAAGATCCTAGAAGCTGAAATAAAAGGCAGGAAAAAGGGACTGGAAGAAGGAAGAGCTCAGGGATTGGAAGAAGGAAAGGCTCAAGGATTGGAAGAAGGAAGAGCCGAAGGAATAGCCGAAGGAAAGGCTCAAGGACTGGAAGAAGGAAGAGCCGAAGGAAGAGCCGAAGAACGACTGGCCAATGCCCGCAACCTGAAAGAGAATGGCGTGCCTATAGATGTGATAGTGAAAAGCCTGGGACTCACTGCCGACGAAATGGAGCAGCTGTCTCTATAGCACAGCACAGGCACTGCCGCCTACATACAGCAGCAACTCAAAAGAACTGTCCTGACATAATACAACAGACGCACAGCCGCCAGCAGTAATGACGGCTGTGTGTCTGTTGAAGGGAGTCGGGAAAAGCATAGATTTACTCTCTCGTCTTCCGCAGGTTACTAATAGAACCCACCTTTATCCCATTACGGCGTAGCAGAGCGTCGATGGTAGGCTCGCCGCCACGGAATCGCTTGTAGAGCGCCATAGGGTCCTCTGTGCCACCGCGCGAAAGCACCTCATCGCGAAAGCGTTGCGCCGTCTTCCGGTCGAAGATGCCATGACGCTTGAACACGGCAAAGGCGTCGGCATCGAGCACCTCGGCCCACTTATAGCTGTAGTATCCTGCGGCATAGCCTCCCGCCATGATGTGAGAGAACTGTGTGGTCATGCAGGTGTCGGTGCGCTGCTTTCCGATGATTGCTTTCTGCCATGCTTTCTTTTCAAAGGCGATGATGTCTTCGTCGAAGGCATCGCGCTTCGTATAATAAGCCATGTCGAGCAGGCCGAAACTCACCTGCCGCAGGCAGGCCGTGGCACACATGAAGTTGCGGCTCTTGACGATGCGCCGGATGAGCTCGTCGGGCAGCGGCTCGCCCGTCTCGTGGTGAAAGGCGAAGGTGCGCAGGAAGTCTTTCTCTACGGCATAGTTCTCCATGAATTGCGAAGGCAACTCGACAAAGTCCCACAGCACATTGGTGCCCGAAAGGCTCTCGAACCTGGTGTTGGCAAACATGCCGTGCAGGGCATGTCCAAACTCGTGGAGGAAGGTCTCCACCTCGCCCAGGGTGAGAAGCGACGGCTTGTCGGCCGTAGGCTTCGTGAGGTTCATCACCACGGAGACATGTGGTCGCACATTCACTCCTTTTCGGTCAATGCACTGTCCCTGATACTCCGTCATCCATGCACCGCCCTGCTTGCCCTTGCGGGGGTGGAAGTCGGCGTAGAACACGGCGAGATAGGAGCCGTCGCGGTCAAACACCTCGTATGCCCTGACGTCGTGATGATAGACGGGTATGTCCTTGTTCTCCTTGAACGTGATGCCATACAGTCTGTTGGCCAGCCCGAACACGCCGTCGATGACCTTCGAGAGTTCGAAGTAGGGTCGCAGCATCTCGGCGTCGATGTTATACCTGCGGAGCTTCAGCTTGTGTGAATAGTAGCCCACGTCCCAGGGCTGCAGCTCGTCGTGTGCCATTGCCTTCAGTTGTTCCATCTCCTTTTCGGCCGTGGGCTTATAGGCGTCGATGAGGTCGCCCAGCAGGCGGTAGACGCTGCGTGTATTGCGTGCCATGCGCCGCTTGAGCACATAGTCGGCATAAGTCTTGTAGCCGAGCAGCTGAGCTATCTCGCGCCTGAGGTTGACAAGGCGCTTGCACACCTCGAGGTTGTTGCACTCGTTGTCGTGTATGCCCTTGGTGTTGTAGGCCATATACATCTGCTGTCGCAGCTCGCGCTGTGTGCTGTAGGTCATAAAGGGCGAGTACGATGGTGCGTCGAGCGTGAAGGTCCATCCGTCGCCGCCGGCCTCCTCAGCAGCTGCATCGATGGCAGTCTGTGGCAGTCCGTCGAGCTGTGCCTTGTCGGTGATGTGCAGCTTGTAGGCCTTGTTCTCCTTCAGCAGGTTCTGCGAGAACTGCAGGCCGAGCAGGGAGGCCTCCTCGGTGAGCTGCCTCAGCCGCTCCTTTCCTGCCTCATCGAGCAGTGCGCCGCTGCGCACGAAGCCTTCATAGCAGTCGTCGAGCAGGCGCTTCTCCTCTGGCGTGAGCCGGCGGTGGTGCAGATGCACCTGGCGCACGCGTTCGAAGAGGCGCTCGTTGAGCCGCATGTCGTTGGCGTGCTTCGTGAGGATGGGGCTCATCTTCTGCGCCAGGGCGTCCATGGCATCGTTGGTCTCGGCCGAGAGCAGGTTGAAGAACACGGTGCTCACGCGCTCCAGCAGGTCGTAGTAGCCCTCGGTGTCGTCGTCTTTGTTGATGATGGTATTGTCGAAGGTGGGCTTGTCGGGATTGCTGATGGTCTTCTCCAGATACTCCTCGTCGCGACGTATGCCCTCCATAAAGGCCTCTTCGAAGTGCTCTAAGCGTATGCGGTCGAAGGGCACCGTGTCGTGCAGGGTGCCATAGGGCTGCAGAAAGGGGTTGTCTGTCGGTGCTATGGTGGCAGCGTGCTGGGCGCTGCCGTTCTGTTCTGTCGTTTCGTTCATGATGTAGTCGTAGATAATTCGCGCAAAAGTATAAAGAAAAAACGAGACGGCCAAATAAAAGCATGAAAAAGATAAAAGGGCGCAAATATTTGCGGGAACGCCAAATAATGCTTACCTTTGCAAGCAAATTGCTACACATATTATATTATATCAACAAACTACACCTACCCTACTGATTATGAAGAAAAGCATTCTGCGTCTGTCCCTGCTGTCTCTGGCTACGATGGCAGCAGTATCGTCGGTACAGGCCGGCGAAGTGGTGCTCAGCGAGGATTTCTCGGGCAGCACCAACATTTTCGGTGTGTCAGCCACTGAGCCAGCTTCTGGTTTGGCATGGCTTCAGACCACCACGCTGTCCGGTTTCGACCGTGTGCTGGCCGTCTGCAACACATCGGCCGAAGGCACCATCAGCGGTGCCGATGCCCAGCCGGTGGCTTTCGACGACAAGATGGTGACCCTCGAGTGGGACGCCTTCCACGGCTATCTGGGCAACAGCCGCACATCGACCGTCTCGCTGCTCAACAGCGCCGGGCAAGTGCTGGCCAGCTACACCTACAACTGCCAGAAATGCCAAGTGACCGACGCCGTCATAGGCGGCGAGGCCGTGGCCACCTTTGAAGCTTTCGGACTGCAGAACCAGAACGGATTCGGAGGCAACGGCAAGCCTTACACCGCTACCGGCAACCCCCACATCGCCATCACCATGACGGCACGCGGTGGCGTCGAGATGGTGTTCAGCAAGAACGGCACCGTGGTGAAAAGCGTGCTCGGCTCGCTCGGGACGATGGCCAAGAACGTGGCCAAGATGAAAGTCACATCGACCGTCGACAACACCGACCGCTGCTACGCCATCGACAACATCCTGGTGACGACGGCTCCGATGGCCGTCGACCCCGACTATGTCGAGGCCATTGCCAGCGTGGCCATCACGGGTGCCGACCGCATGACTTTCGGCCCCTCTGCCGACGAGGCCTACAGCAACACCTACGCCGTGACCATCGTAGGCACTGACGGCACCACCATCACCGAGGACAACCTCAGCCAGGAGGTCACCGACTTCCGGGTGGTGTGGGACATCGAGGGATTCAAGACCGCCAACGACACCGAGGGCCAGTATTGCGACAGCTACGGCCGGTTCTCGGTCAACGGCCAGGGGCGGGTGCAGACCACCTTCGACCTGCGCGACGTGCCCATGAACTTCTTCGGCCGCATGACCGCCACCGTGACCTACAACGGCACCACACACACAGCGTCCAAATATGTCGTAGCGCAAGGCCATGCCTCCGCCACGCCCACACAGGTGCTGCCGCTGCCCGGCTACCCCACCAGCTTCTCCGCCTATCCCGACGTCCTCGTGGGCTACACCATGACCAAGGACACCTACGGCGCGGCCACCGACCTGCTGCTCGGCGGATGGTGCGTGGCCGGCAGCGACGCACACAGCGCAAAACTCGCCAAGGATGCCGACGGCACGAAGTATGTGCGCATCACCTCGCAGGCGCTCAAGAAGTCGCACGTCATCACCAAGACCATCGACTCGCCCACGGCGCAGCTCATCTTCCGCAATCGTCTGCGCTTCAACAACGCAGGAGCCGTGGTCACGCTCACCGGGGGATACCCCTTCTGGTCGAGTTCACGCTACACTTGCCCAGTGAGCCTCAGCTTCGACGGCGCTGCCCTCAGCCTCAACGGCACTGCCGTAGCACTCGACGGACAGCCCGTGCAGCTCGCCACCGGCACATGGTACGACATCGTCGTCTCTGCCGACAAGAGCAGCCAGCTGTGCTATGCGATGGTCTACGACACCCAAGCCCGTCTCCTGGGCCAGAGCGGCCCTGTGGCATGGCAGGAGGAGTCGTCGCCCACGTATTTCAGCATAGTCGACATGGCCAGCTACGAGGCCTTCACACCCACCATCGACCAGAAGAGCTACACCCTCGTGGCCGACAAGACCACGCTGTCCATACCTCAGGGCGAGTCGGCACGGCTCGTCGCCACACTCAGCGACGTGAACGGTCTGCCCATCACCGCTCAGGCCACATGGACGGTGCTGGAAGAAGACATGCGCCAGCACATCGTGATCACTCCCGATGCCTCCGACTCCCATCAGGCCACGCTCAGCCTGCTGCCTACCGCCGAGGCCGGCACCGCCACGGTGCAGGTGAGCATCGGCGGCAGTGCCAAGACTGCAGCGCTGTCGCTCACCTCACTGGCTGAGAGCGTGAAGTTCCTGCAGAGCACGACCAGCATCACCATACCCCTCGATGCCGACAAGACAGCCACTGCCACCTTCGAGGCTGTCGTCATCGACAGCGAAGGCCACAGCACGGACGCCGCCGTCACGCTCAGCGCACTCCAGAAAGACGCTGCCACACCCTTTGCCAGCACCGACGCCATCAGCTTCGATGCTGCCACCGGACTGCTCAGCGTGACTGCTGCTGCACAGCCCGTGCAGATGGTCATACGCGCCACAGGACAGAACAGCGAGGGCCAGGAGATTTCCAAGGACATCAAGGTGAACATCCATGGCCTGAAGTTCGACTTCGGACTTGCCGCCGATGACGCCGTGGCCGAGGGCTTCACCCCCGTCAGCGCTACAACAGCCTATACCGACCAGAACGGCTACGGCATCACGTCCGGAACAGCCACTGTCGGTGGCGACGCCTCCGCCACCGACGCCACCGCCGACTATCTCGAGGGTGCCATAGCGTTCGACTTCAAAGCCAGCAAAGGCGACTTCTACACCGTGGAGATCACCTATCAGGGCGTGCTCACCACAGGCCACATCAACAGCGACCTCGCCGGCTACCAGCTCGCGAGCAGCACAGAGATGACCACCGCCACACTCACCATACCCGCTACGACCGACGTGATAGACCTGCACATAGCCCATGCCGATGCCACCCACGTGGCCCGCATCGCACAGGTCACCATCACCAAGCAGGCCAAGCGGCAGAAGCGCACAAAGCCTGCCGTGCGCTCCATCGGCGACTCTACCGCTGCCAACAACGGCTCTTGGGCCTACCGCCTGCAGAGCATCGTCGCAACGGAATACCCCGAGCTGGCCGGCCTCTGCGACTTCTACAACAACGGACGCGGAGGGCGCAACCTCTCTACCTACTACACCGAGGGGATGCTGGCCGGCGTGCTGCGCAACATCTGCCCCGGCGACGTGATCATCCTGGGCAACATGGGCACTAACGGCATGGGCAACAGCTTTGAGGCCGACATGAACTACTATCTCGACGCAGCCGAGGCGCTGGGCGCCAAGGTCATCCTCAACAGCTACACGCCTCACGGCGCCGTGGCCAACTACACCGGCGGCTACAATGCCTCTACCCACACCTTCGACAGCTACCGCCGCGACAGCTACGAGACCGTCGTGCGCCGGGTGGCCGCCGAGCGCGCCGCTGCCGACAGCAACTACTTAGGGTTTGTGGAGATAGGCAAAAATGCCGATGCGGCCTTCAATGCCTATGTGGCCGACTATGCCACCAACGGCTATGCATCGGCCGACGCTGCAGCACAGGCCATCATCGCATGCTTCACCGACCACAACCACTACAGCAACGGCACACTGGCCTGCGACCTCATGCTGGGCGGATACGACGGCACTGAGGGCATCGTCGCACAACTCGTGAGCAAGCTCAGAGATGCCACCACCGTAGGCATCGACACGACGGCAAAGACCGCCCCACAGCAGAAGCAGCACGACGTCTACACCATCGCCGGACAGCGTGTCGGCAAGCCGCAGCACCCCGGCCTCTACATCGTAGGTGGCAGAAAGGTCGTGGTGAGGTAGGAACACTGCGTAAAAAAAGACGCCTTCAACCAAAAAGGCGTCTTTTTTTTTCTCTATTCCCAAAATATTGCGTATTTTTGCACATCGAAAGCCAAAAAGCTCTATAGAGACGATGAAGAAGTTTCTCCTGTGGACGGGAATAGTCCTGCTGAGCCCCCTACTGCTCTTTGTGGTGCTCACCGTGCTGCTCTATCTCCCTCCCGTGCAGAACTGGGCGGTAGACCAGGTGGCAGCCATAGCCTCTGAGCAGACCGGTCTGCAGATCAGCGTGGACGAGGTAGACCTCGACTTCCCGCTCGACCTCGGCATCGAAGGGGTGCGCGTGGTGCGACCGCCCCGCGACACGATAGCCGATGTGGAGCGCGTGGTCGTCGACGTAGAGCTGCTGCCCCTGCTGAGCCGTCGTGTGGTAGTGAAGACGCTGGCACTCGACGGGGCCCGGCTGAACACTGCCGACATCGTCAGCGACGTGCAGGTGAAAGGACGCGTGGGCCGCCTGTCGGTCAGCAGCCGAGGCATCGACCTCGGCGCCGGCACCGTCGACCTGAACGATGCCCGCCTCTCTGATGCCGACCTGACCATCCTGCTGAGCGACACTGCTGCCGCAGACACCACCACGAGCTCCACGCCATGGCTCATCCGCGTGGAC
>CAJOHP010000065.1 GCA_905234355.1 uncultured Prevotella sp.
GCTCTTCTCTGGTGCCACCCGCGTGGACAAGAGCAACGGTGCCGTCTTCGTGGTCGACAGCCTTGCCATGCGCCCCTGGACATCGTGGTGTCCGGAAGTAGTACAGGAGGGTGAGCAGACCCGCATGCTGGGCAACTGCACCAATGTGGCAGGCGAGCCCTCGCGCGTCACGGTGACCCCTGCCCGCCGCAATCCCGCAGTGCCGGGCACCCTCTCCGGCGATGCCTTCCTGATAGCACAGCCCAGCGCATCGAGCACCCGGCCCGAGGTCGACATCTACCTCAGCGGCGTGCGTTCGGCAGAGTATAGCGTCTATGTGGTCTTCGTCCCGGCTACCATCAACGATGTCAACGCCACGGCACGGCCCAACCGCTGCATCATCACCATGGGCTACGTCGACGAGAAAGGCAAGTCGCAGGAGCAGCGCATGCGCAACCCGGCCGACAACACCACCGTGTTCAGCAACGACCCCACGAAGATTGACTCCGTCTATCTCGGCGACTTCACCTTCCCCGTGGCTTTCTACGGCACAGGCAACTACTACCCCTACCTGCGCATACGCAGCAATGCCAGTGGTGCCAACTTCGACAACACCCTGCGTATCGACTGCATCATCCTGCGCCCCAAGGAGCTCGACACCTTCATGCGCGAGAACCCGGAATACAAGCCGGCCGACGGCAGATATTAAGTCTCACCAACTAACGATTCATAACAAACGATGAACAGATATTATATCCTTTCAATGGCTGTGGCAGCATCTTTCGCATGCTCTGCCAGCGGCTATGCCCAGGACGACGATATGGCCGATGACGAGCAGACCACCATTGTGCGCAAGAAAGCTCCGGCCAAGCTGCCCACCTATGAGATGATGCAGGTCAGCGGCGTGTGTCACGATGCTGCCACCCGTCAGCCACTGGCCGGCATCATGGTCAAGATGCTGGGCAACGGCAACTACACGGCCATGACCGACAGCGTGGGCCGCTTCACCATCAACGTCCCCACCTTTGCCACCGCCCTCTACGTCCATGCTCCTGAATACCTCAGCCAGCAGGTAGGGCTGGGAAAGCGTGGACAGGAGGTCAGCATCCTGATGCTGCCCGACAAGTTCCGCGCCATGTATAGCGAGCAGACCACCGTCGGTGCGGCTGCCTCAGCCACCATACGCAACACCACGGCTCAGACCATAGAGACCGACATCGAGGGACAGCTCGGTGCCGACGTGCGCGCCGTGACACGCTCCGGCGGGCCAGGCTATGGCGCAGCCATGTTTGTGCGCGGTCTCAGCTCGCTCAACGCCAACGCACAGCCCCTCATCGTCGTCGACGGCGTCATACGCGACATGCAGCAGACACGCACCACACTGCACTACGGCGACTACAACAACCTGATGCTCAACATCAATCCTGAGGACATCGAGCGCGTCACCGTGCTGAAGAATGCCACCGCACTCTACGGCGCACAGGGCGCCGGCGGCGTCATCCTCATCGACACCAAGCGCGGACGCTCCATGGCCACACGCATCGACGCCAACGTCGGCGTGGGCGTGTCGCTCCAGCCCCGTCTGCCCGACATGATGAATGCCAGCCAGTATCGTGTCTATGCCTCGGAGATGCTTGGCACCTATCCCGGCATACACCGATACACCGACCCCAACACCTTCAAGTTCCTCATCGACGACCCCTCGAAGTACTACTACACGAAGTACCACAACGACACCGACTGGAAAGATGAGGTCTACCACACCGCCATGACACAGAACTACAACATCAACGTGCAGGGGGGCGACAACGTGGGCATGTACAACCTCTCGCTGGGCTACACCGACGGGCAGAGCACGGCGCGCCGCAACGGCTTCAACCGCCTGAACGTGCGCTTCAACTCCGACATCAACGTGGTGGGCAAGCTCACCACACGCTTCGACATGAGCTACACCAAGGTCAACCGCGACGTCTTCGACAACGGCACACCCGCCGACTTCGCCTCCTCGCCCGTGTCGTCGCCCACGTTGCTCGGACTCATCAAGGCGCCCATACTCAACCCCTATACATATAACAATGTGACGCGCCAGCTCTCAAGCACCCTCTCCGAGGCCGACGACTTCCTCACCGTGCTCGACCAGGATCTCACCCTGGGCAATCCCACCGCACTGCTCGAGTATGGCGACGCCATCAACAAGAACCGCACGGAGATGACCCACTTCAATGCCGTCATCGCCCCCCGCTTCGACTTCTCGCCCAGCGTTGCGCTCAGCGAGACCTTCAGCTACACGCTCGACCGCATCTCCCAGCGCTACTACCGGCCGCTCGGCGGCATGCCCACCTTCCTTATCGATGGTATAGGGCGTGTGCAGAACCTCACCAAGTCCATGTTCTCCAAGGAGACCAGCATCATGAGCGACACCCGTCTGGAGTATAAGCACCAGTGGGCAGAGCACATGCTCCACGCTTACGGTGGCATGCGATTCCTCTCCTTTGCTTTCGACGACAACGAGCCGCAGTCGCAGTATGCCACCGCCGGCAACGACAAGACGCCCGACCTGGGAGGCGACTTCGCCGAGGCCACCGGCACCGACGACTCATGGCGCAGCTTCAACTGGTATGCCCATGCCGACTACAACTACCGTCAGCGCTATTTCCTCCAGGCTTCGCTCTCACTCGAGAGCAGCAGTCGATTCGGTCGAGAGGCCGACGGACTCAAGCTCTGCGGAGTGAAGTGGGGCATCTTCCCCAGCGTGCAGGCAGGATGGGCCATCACCAACGAGGAGTGGTTTCCAAAGACACGCGCACTCAACTACCTGCTGCTGCGCGCCGGATGGGACCTCAGCGGCAACGACGACATCTCCAACTATGCCGCACGCACATCGTTCGGCGTGACGAAGTATCTCTGGAAGTCGACGGCGGCACAGCTCAACAACATAGGCAATGAGGAAATCTCATGGGAGCAGACCCGCAAAATCAACCTCGGCTTCAAGGCCTACCTGCTCGACAACCGCGTGGGCATCGACTTCGACTACTATCTCAACCACACTTCCAACCTGCTCACGCTGAAGAGCTTCGACAGTCCCGTGGCCGGCATCAACAACTATTGGAGCAACGGCGGCTCACTCGACAACACAGGCTTCGAGCTGACACTGACGGCCAAGCCCGTGGTCAGCCGCAACGTCACCCTCGAGGTGGGCGCCTCCGTGGGCCACTACGTCAACAAGGTGAAGTCGCTGCCCAACGACCGCCTCATCCACGTCGACGGCTCGCCCTCGGCACAGGGCTACACCTCCAGCATCTATGGCACCGACAACATCGCCACCATCGTGGGACAGCCCGTGGGCCTGTTCTATGGCTACAAGACGGCAGGTGTCTTTGCCACCGATGCCGATGCGCGTGCTGCCGGAAAAGGCGGCTATCTCTACTTCCGCGATGCCACCGGCGCCAAGCAGGAGTTCAAGGCCGGCGACATGCACTTCGTCGACATCAACGGCGACGGAGAGATAGGCGATGCCGACCGCACCATCATCGGCAATCCCAATCCCGACATCTACGGCAATATCTTCTTCAACCTCACCTGGCGTCGCTTCAACATCTATGCCGGACTGAACTACTCGCTCGGCAACGACGTCTTCAACTATCAGCGCAGCGTCATCGAGGGCGGCTACAACTTCTACAACCAGACCACAGCCATGACCAACCGCTGGCGCACAGAGGGCCAGCAGACCGACATGCCGCGCATAGCCTACGGCGACCCCATGGGCAACTCGCGCTTCAGCGATCGATGGATAGAGGACGGCTCCTACCTGCGCCTGAAGACACTGCGCCTGAGCTATCAGGTGCCCGTCAACCTGTCCTGGCTTCCCGGACTGGCCGTGTGGGCCGAGGCCAACAATCTCTTCACCGTCACACACTACGTCGGTAGCGACCCAGAGGCCAGCGTGGCCAACGCCGTGCTCTATCAGGGCATCGATGCCGGCAACGTGGCTCTCGGACGGGCCTTCACGCTGGGACTGAAGATCAACCTCTAAAAAACAGAAGAACGCAGAAATGAAGAACAAAGTATTTGCTACCGCAAACAGCGGGAATAATCATATATTTGCTATGAACAGAATATCAGAAAACAAAGGAAACAGAAGTCTGAAGACCATGGCGAAGCTGCTCGGCGTTGCATTCTTCGTCCTGCAGTCGTCGTGCTTCGTGGCCTGCCAGGACATGTTCGACACCGACAGCGACCGGCAAATCTTCGACCCCGACCTGGGCGAGAAGACCGACTCCATGTTCTATACCCTCGGCATACTCAAGGGCCTGCAGCAGGTGGCCGACCAGTACGTGATGACGGGCGAGATGCGCGGCGACCTCGTAGCCACCAACCAGTACACCGAGACCGACCTGAAGCGCCTGGCCAACTTCACCGCCAACGACTCCTGCAAGTACGACTCGGCCTATCGCTACTACCGCATCATCAACAACTGCAACTACTACGTGGCCCATCGCGACACCATGCTCCACACTGGCAGCCGCATGGTGGCCCTGCCCGAGTATGTGGAGGCCCTGGCCGTCAGGGCCTGGGCCTACATGCAGCTCTGCAAGACCTACGGCACCGTGCCCTTCTACACCGACCCCCTCGTGAGCATCGGCGACGTCAGCCGCTCGCTGCCTATGAAAGACCTGCAGGGCGTGTGCGACGAGCTGGCACCACAGCTGGCACGCTATAGCGGCACTCCTGTGCCCACCTATGGCAACATCTCCGCCGGCGTGCTCAACAGCTCGTCGAGCGACAACCCGCAGGAAAAGCAGGTTGTGTCGGCTCGAGCCATGCTGCCCGTCGACCTCGTACTGGCCGACCTCTACCTCGAGACACACCAGTATGCCCAGGCCGCACGCTACTACAGCAAGTTCCTCTTCGACAACAAGTGGCAGGTGCGGCAGGGTGTTGCCCTGCCCACCACCAGCCTCTACAGTGTGCTGGGCGACAAGATGCCAGCCAACCTCGAGTTTACCATCACCTCGGGCGCCTTCACCTGGAGTGGCATCTTCAGCGTGACCGGCACCAACGACATCATCTCCTACATCCCGATGGCAGCCAACCGCCTGCGCGGCCAGACCACCGACCTGCCACGATACTTCGGCTACGACTTCTACAGTACCACCGGCGGCGCATCACAGTCCAATGCCCGCTTCCTGCTCGATAGGCAGATAGATGCCTCGCCGGCATATCTCGCACTGGCAGGCTCACAGGCTTACTACTACACTCCGGCGGGCAGCAACACTGCCGACCCCGACGTGCGCCAGGCCGACATAGGCGACATGCGACGCTACGTCTGCCTCGAGCAGGTGTCGAAGGACGACTCGCTGTTCCAGGTGATGATCAAGTTCAACAATGCCAACATCCCCATCTACCGCACGGCACTGGTCTATCTGCGACTGGCCGAGGCCGTCAACCGCATGGGCTACCCACACGTGTCGTTTGCCATACTCAAGGACGGTCTGCACTCGCAGCTGCTCGACAGTCTGGGCAATACACGCTACCTCAATGCAGCCGACTCCGTCTTCCTGCATACCACCCTACCCTTCTACTCGGCTGAAAACATCAACAGCTTCCCCAACAACTGGGGCATCCACTCCCGTGGCGCCAACTACACGGGCGGTCGCAAGTCGCCCTATCAGCTCGACAGCGTGGTAGGCAGCAAGCTGGCCGAGCTGCAGCGCCTGCACGGCATCACTCCCACCGGCACCAAGGCCGACACCATCAATGCCATGGAGGACATCCTCTGCGACGAGCTCGCACTCGAGCTGGCCTTCGAGGGCAACCGCTTCGGCGACCTCACCCGTCTGGCCCGCCACAAGAACCGCGAGGCACTCTATGGCTCTGACTACGGCTCGCGCTGGCTCGCACAGAAGCTTGCCTTCAAGCAGCCCGCCGTCAGCCTGCTCGACGAGCGCAACTGGTATCTGCCCTTCAAGTAGGAAAGGCTCCCACCCCCTGACAACCGCCCCCAACCCTCTCTCGCACGGGAGGAATCGGGGGCGGTTTATTGCACAAAAATGCACATCTGTGCCGTTTTTGTGCAAATTTATTTTAATATTTGTTAAGTCTGTGTGCCTTAACAGCACTTATTCTATCATTTATTTTACCTTTGCAGCCGATTTTTTAAGACTTGTTTAATAGGATTATGCACAACATCAAGACCCTATGCGTCGGCACCATGCTGGCTGCAGTCGCCGCCACGGCCCAGGCCGGCGGCATTCTCACCAACACAAACCAGTCTATCGACTTCCTTCGCAACCCCTCGCGCGATGCGGCCATCGGCCTCGACGGCGTCTACAGCAATCCTGCCGGCGTGGTGTTCATGCCCCAGGGACTGCACATCGGCCTGAACTGGCAGTATGCCCACCAGACGCGCACTATCACCTCGACCAATCCGCTCTATGCCCTCGGAGCCAAAAACCACGGTGCCACCACCAAGGAGTTTGAGGGCGTGGCCGACGCTCCCTGTATCCCCTCCATACAACTGGCCTACAACAAGGGCGACTGGAGCTTCCAGTTCAACCTCTCCGTGCCGGGTGGTGGCGGCGCCTGTGAGTTTGCCGACGGACTGGGCTCCTTTGAGACCGTCGTGGGCGACATTGCCAGCAAGTTCATGGCCCTCGACGGCATGGCCACCCGCCTAAACCAGCTCAGCACGACGCTCGCCCCGCTCTATGCTCTCACCCTGCAGAGAGCCCCCGGAGCCATCGCCACCCACGGCGTGCAGGGCTACGACATGAACAGCTTCATGCGAGGCCGGCAGTACTACTTTGGCGTGCAGATAGGATCGGCCTATAAGTTCAGCGACAAGTTCTCCGTCTACGGTGGCCTGCGACTGCTCTATGGCGATGCCACCTACAAGGCCAAGATCAGCAACATACAGGTGAAGACGGCCAATGGCTATGTGGCGTTCGGCGACTTCCTGCCGGGTGTGCCCCAGCAGGCCCAGAGCAATGCCGACGTGGCCAGGCAGCACCTCGCCTTCATCCAGCGGCTCGAGTCTTCCATCATACCCCTGGGTGCCGACCAGCGCGCACAGCTACAGGAGGCCAAGACGCAGCTGACAGAGGGACTGCAGACGCTCACTGCCAGCCAGGACCAGCTCGCCACGCTGGCCAAGTATTCCGAGGGAGTCAACCTCCTGTGCAATCAGACCTCACTCGGTATTGCCCCAGTCATCGGCGTAGACTTCAAGCCGAGCAACCACTTCAACTTCGCTGCGAAGTATGAGTTCAAGACACAGATCAGGATGAAGAACGAGTCTACCGTCGACGACGCCAGCGAGATAGCCGCCGTCAATAAGTTCCGTGACGGAGAGACCGTCAACGAGGACCAGCCTGCCATGCTCGCCGTAGGTGCCATGTGGTCGCCCGTAGCGCCAGTACGCCTCAATGCCGGCTTCCACATGTTTTTCGACAAGGACGCTTCATGGTATGGCAACACCCAGCAGCTGCTCGACCACAACAGCTACGAGATCAACGCCGGCGCCGAGTGGGACATCACCGACAGGCTCACCGTCTCGGCCGGTGCACAGATGACGCGCTACGGACTGACCGATGAATATATGAACGACATGTCGTTCGTGGTCAACTCCTACAGCTGCGGCCTCGGCTTCAACTACAAGGTGAGCAACCACGTGAAAGCCAAGGCGGGCTACTTCCAGACCTACTACGACAACTACGACCGCGTGAAGTCGCCCACCGTGAGCGACTCCTTCACCCGCACCAACCGCGTGCTCGGCATAGGCTGCGACATCGACATTTAGTCACGCTGGGCCGCCGCGTCCCTTCCCGTGTCTGTGCCACCCTCTCGTAGGGACGGGCTTTATGCCTGTCCGCCAGCATCCTTCCCCGTCCCTACTTTGACACCCCGCATGTGTTTCGGACAGGCATAAAGCCCGTCCCTACAGTGGGTGGCATGGTCAGTAAACGCGAAAAAAACGGGTACAACAAATTGAGCACCCTGCTTCACAAATCTACCCACACTAAAAATCTGGCAGGACCTTTTTCAGGTATTCACCGTACCACTCGCAGTACCAACGCCTGGTACTGCGAGTACCAACGCCTGGTACTGCGAGTACCAACGTCTGGTAGTGTGACTACCGACGCCCGGCAGTGTAAAAGCAATCAAACAACTGATCTTTCCCACCTCCTTTTTGGGTGGGAAAGCTCGGTCAAATCATCCAGAACGGAAAAACTTTGTGCCGCTTTCTTCGCCCGTTTGCAAAATAATGCGTATATTTGCAGAAAAAATGAAGGTTGGTCGATAATAAAAATTACTATGGAGCAGAATTTTGTGAAATACCCCATCGGTATACAGAACTTTGAAAGCCTCCGACGTGAAGGCTATGCCTATGTAGACAAGACTGCGCACGTGTGGCGTCTGGCCAATCTGGGCCGCTATTACTTCCTGGGGCGGCCGCGCCGCTTCGGCAAGTCGCTGCTGCTCAGCACCATCGAGGCCTACTTCGAGGGCAAGCGCGAACTGTTCGAGGGACTGGGCATCATGCAGATGGAGCAAGAGTGGAAGCGGTATCCCGTGCTGCACATGGACCTGAACGCCAAGCAGTACAACTGCCGCGAAGACCTCATCAAGATGCTCAGTATGCACCTGGAGCGGTGGGAGCAGCGCTATGGCGACAAGTACAAGGACCGCGACCCCGAGGAGCGCTTTATGCACGTCATAGAACAGGCTTACGAGCAGACCCAGATGCCAGTGGTGATCCTCGTCGACGAGTACGACAAGCCCATGGCGCTCAACCTCGACAACGAAGAGCTGCAGGACGAGTTCCGAGGCATACTCAAGGCTTTCTACGGCGTAATGAAGAGTGCCGACCGGTACATAAAGATGGGATTTCTCACGGGAGTCACCAAATTTTCGAAGGTGAGCGTCTTCAGCGACCTGAACAACATCCGCGACATCTCGATGCTGCCACAGTATGCCACCTGCTGCGGGCTGACCGAGCAGGAGATACGCCAGAACTTCGACGGTGGGGTGGCACTCCTGGCCCAGGGCGAGCACCTCACTCAGGACGAGTGCTACGCCGAACTGCGCCGCCGCTACGATGGCTACCACTTCTGCCCCGACAGCCCGGGCATGTACAACCCCTTCAGCCTCATCAACACGCTGGCTAGCCAACGCTTTGGCGACTACTGGTTCGAGACGGGCACCCCCACCCAGCTCATCACCATGCTCAGCAAGACCAACTACCAGCTGGCCGACCTGGAGAGCGGCGAGGTGAGCTCGCAGCTCATGGAGCGGGTAGACTCCTACAAGAGCAACCCCGTCGTCGTGCTCTACCAGAGTGGCTACCTCACCATCAAGGGCTACGACAAGCGCTTCAAAGAATTCCAGCTGGGCTTCCCTAACAAGGAGGTAGAAAACGGTTTCATCGACTGCCTGCTGCCCATCTACACCAACTCGAACGAGAATCCCTCGCAGTTCAACATCGTGCGATTTATTAAGGAGGTGGAGAGCGGTCAGCCGGAGGCGTTCATGACGCGCTTAGCGGCGATGATGGCCGACACGGACTACCGCATCGTGGGCCGCACGGAGCTTTACTTCCAGAACTTCCTCTTCGTGTTCTTCCGCCTGCTGGGCCTCTATGTCGAGGTGGAGCGCGCTACGAGCAACGGTCGTGCCGACATGGTGGTGCAGACCCGGGACTACGTCTACATCATGGAGTTCAAGATGGACCAGACGGCCGATGCCGCCCTGCAGCAGATAGAAGAGAAGGGCTATGCCCTGCCCTTCGCCACCGACACGCGCCGCGTGTTCAAGATAGGCATCAGCTTCAACAGCGAGAAACGACGGGTAGACGAGTGGAAGATGGGATAAGTGTATATGATTATCCGCATGTATTCGAGATACGGTCTGAAAGGTCAGATAGCCCCCATCCCAGGTCATCGTCTTGGGCTGGGGGCTCATTGCCTCTACGGGGTGCTATCGGATAAATGCGGATAGTCATTAAGGAACTGCGACTAAATTAAGTTTACGAAAGGCCTGCGTAGGAGGTCGGGCCTCCGAGCCCGACAAACCGTGCTGGTGTCGGGTTCAGAGACCCGAACTCCTATATGAGCCGCTTGCATTATTGTAAGCATTATTCTGTAACAGTTCCTTAGTGACATTTGTTCGTTTCTGTTGTTAGTCTTGTTACAAATTCGCCAGAAAGAAATTTCCGTGCTGTACGGTTGAAGACGGCCTGAAAGGCCCTGCCTCCCCCAATCAGAGTGCCTCGAGCATGCGCTTGAGCACCACCGAGCAGCTTATCTCGCGATTGGCCGCCTCGGGTATGACGAGCGAGTTGGGCGACTCGATGACGTCGTCGGTGACAATCAGGTTGCGGCGCACGGGCAGGCAGTGCATAAACTTGGCATTGTGGGTCCAGGCCATGTGCTCTGCGTCGACGGTCCAGGAGCGGTCGTCGCATGTGATGCGCCCGTAGTCTGCTGGTCGTGTGACGCCGGGGTTCGACCAGTTTTTGGCATAGATAAAGTCGGCTCCCTCGAAGGCGCGGCGCTGGTCGTACTCCACACGTGCTCCGGCGACAAACCGCGGGTCGAGCTCGTAGCCCTCGGGGTGGGTGACGACGAGGTCGACGTCGGGATCGGCCAGCATCCACTGGGCAAACGAGTTGGGCACGGCCTGTGGCAGCGCACGGCAGTGAGGTGCCCAGGTGAGCACCACCTTGGGCTTGGGGCGTGGGGTGTGCTCCTTGATGGTGATGAGGTCGGCAAAGGCCTGCAGGGGGTGCACGGTGGCGGTCTCCATAGCGAAGACGGGCCGTCCGGAGTAGCGTATGAAC
>CAJOHP010000066.1 GCA_905234355.1 uncultured Prevotella sp.
TGTCCATCTCAGCACTGGGCACGTGTATCAGTCCCGGCGTGCCGAGGGACTGCTGGGCCAGGGCCGCCTGCATCACGGCCAGGGCCATGCATAGTGTGATGAGCGCTTTCTTCATTGTCGTCAGGTCGTTAGCGGGTTGCGTGTGTCATGCTGCCGGTGCCCCACGGTATGCGCACGGGGTAGTCGCGCTCGTTCTCCTCGGGGTCGGTGGTGTAGTTCTGCATGGAGATGCCGTCGGCCTGGGCGTTGTAGGTCAGGCGGAAGTTGCTGGCGGGGCGCACCTTCAGCTTGCCGCTTGTCCAGTGCCAGTCGGGCAGGCACACCACCACGCGGAAGCCGCCGGCCTCGGTGGGGTAGCGGCGTCCCACGGACTGCTTCTCATGGAGCTGCGCAAAGAGCCCCACGGAGCAGCCGCGGAAGTGGCGCATGACCTGCAGCTCGGTGCCGTAGTCCAGATTGAGGTAGCGTCCGGCGGTAAGCCGGAACTGCGTGTTCCACGGACTGAGCCACACATTGGCCCCGACGATGGCAGTGAGACGGTCGGGGGCGTCGAAGTTCACGGCCTTGGTCTCTATCGGATAGGCGTCCCACGTCCAGTCGAGCGCATCGGCAGCGGCCAGACGCCATGCGCCGGTGTAGCCCACCTGGGCTTCGAGCATGAGCCAGTCGGTGGCCGGCATCATCCACCGCAGGTCCAGACCGTAGCGGTCGCGGCCGAAGAGACCGCCCGTCAGCTTGAAGTGCTGCCGGCCGAAGTGCAGCTGCTTGGCCAGGGTGGCATTGGTCAGCCGCACGATGTTGTGCTTGTTGTCATAGCCGTAGTTCACGGCAGGCAGAAACAGCTGGCCGGCCACCAGCCAGTCGTGGCCCAGATGCCACTTCACACCCGGCGTGACGTTGACCAGCACATTGTAGAGCCGCAGGAAGTTCACGTCGGCATAGTTTAGCTCGGCTCCGGCAAACACTTCCACGGTGCCGGCATCAGGTGACTGCGCCTGGCCCGTGAGGGGAGCCAGGAAGCACAGCAAGGCGATTATCGTTTGCTTTATCAATGTCGTGACTTATTAATTAGATTGCTGCAAAGGTAAGCAAAAAATCGCAAACGCGCGAAGATTTCACCTTATTATTATAATAAAAAGGGGCGAACAGGCGTTTTTTGTCCATAGAACAAACCATCACGACATGACAACCGACAAGCGCTTCAACCGTGACCAGGCCGAGGTGATCAGCGCTCAGCATGGGCGCCACCTTGTGCTGGCACCGCCGGGCTGCGGCAAGACGGCCGTGCTGGCCGAGCGCATCGTGCAGGCCCACGAGCACGGCGTGCCCTTCAGTCAGATGACGTGCCTCACCTTTACCAACAGGGCCTCGCGCGGCATGCACGACCGCATCGGCGAGCGACTGCCACAGGCAACAGACGCCGGCGAGCTCTTCGTGGGCAGCATACACCGCTTCTGCTCCCACTTCCTCTTCAGCGAGGGCGTGGTGCACGAGCAGACCGCCATCATCGACACCGACACGTCGTTCTCCATCCTGGCCGACTTCTGCGGCGAGGACGAGCTGAGCGTGCTGGGCGACACCCGCCGACGCCAGCACTACTCGCAGCTCATCAATCTGCAGCACCTGATGAGCCAGTGCCTCAGAGGCTACCCCGCCGACCTGCTCGTGCACCGCGATGCCCTGCCGCCCCACTGCCTGCGCGAGCTCTGCACGGCCTTCACGCTGAGCTATACACAGGCGTCGGCCGTAGATCTCTACCTGCACGCCGACTACTACCTGGACCGTCAGGCCTTGCTCAGCAGTGAGACACAGCAACTGCTCGTCATGCTCCAGGCCGCACGCCGCTACGAGCACTACAAGGAGCAGGCCGACCTGATGGACTTCGAAGACTTGCTCCTGCGCACCTACGAAGCCCTCACGCCCGACATGACCGACGCGCCGGCTCAGCACGCCCCCACCCCACCCGTCAGGCGCCGCTTCGCATGGATACAGGTGGACGAGGTGCAGGACCTCAACCCGCTGCAGCTCGCCATCGTCGACGCCATTGCCGCACCCGACGCCACCATCGTCTATCTGGGCGACCCGCAACAGGCCATCTTCTCCTTCATGGGTGCCAAGACCGACACGCTCGAGCTGCTCCGACAGCGCTGCGGACAGCAGGGCCTGCACAACTTCTACCAGAACTACCGGTCGCCGCAGTATCTGCTCGACGTGTTCAACACCTACGGCGAGCGACAACTGGGCATTGCCCACGACCTGCTGCCCTCCACCCGCAACCAGACGCCTCAACGGCCGGGCGACCTGGTGCTCATGCAGAGCGAGACCAGCGCCGACGAGCTGAACCTCGTGGCACGCATGGCACGCCGGCTCTACGAGGCTTATCCCGACGAGACCACGGCCGTCGTCGTGGCCTTCAACAGCGATGCCGACGACGTGAGCGCCGCACTGGGCGAGCTGCCACACTTCAAGATATCGGGTGCCGACTTCTTCGCCTCGCCAGCCGTCAGGCTGCTGCTCGCCCACCTCGCCGTGGTGGCCATGGAGCACAACGCCATAGCCTGGGCCAACGTCATCAGCGGCATGCACGTGCTCAGCTCGGCGGCGGCGGCACGGCAGCTGCTGCACGACATGACTAGACTGGCCATCAGCCCCGCCGACTTCATCGACTACGACGGCTCCACCTACGTGGCAGAGTTTGCCAGTGCCTGGCAGCAGCACGACTTCGTGGTGTTTGACACCGAGACTACGGGACTGAGCGTCTTCTCCGACGACGTGGTCGAGCTGGCTGCCGTGCGCGTCAGGCAGGGACAGGTGGTGGCACAGCTCGACCTCTTCATCGAGACCGACCGCGAGCTGCCCGCCATGCTGGGCGACGTGCCCAACCCCCTCATCGACGTCTATGCACACCAGCCCCACCTGAGCCACGAGCAGGCCATGCACGCCTTCACCGACTTTGCCGAGGGGGCAGAGCTGCTGGGCCACAACGCCACCTACGACTACCAGATCATGCAGCACCAGATGGAGCGCTACGCCCCGCAGCTCTCCATGCTGCAGCGCTGGCCACGCTACTACGACACGCTGAAGCTCGCCCGGCTGCTGTGGCCGCGACAGAAGAGCTACAAGCTGAAGCACCTCATCGAGGCGCTGGGCCTGGAGGGCGAAAACTCCCACCTGGCCAGCGACGACATCATGGCCACCTACAGCCTGGCACAGCGCTGTGCCGACGAGGCCTCGGCCCGACTCGGTGCGCAGCACGACTTCATGGCCCGGCACCGGCAGACGGCGGCCAAGCTGCGCACACTCTACGGTCCAATCTACACCGAGACACGCTCCATGCTCTACCGCCAACAGGAGCAGCCCGCACTGACCGAGGCCCTCAGCCAGGCCTACAGGCAGCTCCTCGCAGGAGAGTACATCACCGAGCAACCTAAGATGCGACACCTGCTCAGATACGTCGCAACCGACATGCTCACCCCCGACAGCGGACGCTCACTGGCCGAACAGCTCGCACGACACATGCAGGACCTCGCCACACTGAAGGAGGCCGACCTCTGCGGCGCACAGAGCATGGACGAGCGTATCTTCATCTCTACCGTGCACAAGGCCAAGGGACTGGAGTTTGACAACGTCATCGTCTTCGATGCCGTCGAGGGAAAGTACCCCAGTCCCTTTGCCTGCAGTGCCGACAGCACACAGGAGGAGGCACGTAAGTTCTATGTGGCCATCTCGCGCGCACGGCGAAGACTCATCATCACCCACTGCCACTACAGCACCAACCGGTGGGGACGCACCTTCGAGCGACAGCTCACACCATTCATGCAGGCCATCGCACACCTCTTCGCTTTTCTCCTCCTTATGCTTCTGCCCTACCAGGGGGCAGCCCAGCCGTATGAATGCCTGCGCCTGCCCAACCAGGAGCAGCTGCCGTCGAGCCACGTGCTCTGCGTGATGCAGGACAGCGAGGGCGCACTGTGGTATGCCACCCAGGGGGGAGGCATCTCACGCGACGACGGACGCGACGTCGACGTGTTTCGCAACGACGCCAGACGCCCCGACCTGCTGGGCAGCAACAACGTGGCATGCCTGGCTGAGGCAGGACACCACATCGTCGTGGGCACATTCCATGGAGCCTATCTGCTCGACAAGACTGACTACTCGCTGAGGCGTATAAAAGAGGTCGACGACAACCGCGTGGACGACATCCTGCTGATGCGCTGCGGCGACGTGCTCCTCACGGCCAACAAGAAGATATACCGGTTTGACCGCCACTTCCGCCTGAAACACTCATGGCCGGCAGGTGGCAGGTATGTGGCCCATCTCTTCGAAGACAGCAGCGGCGGCGTATGGGCCACGCAATGGAACGGCGGGCTGCTGCACCTGCGCAACGGCAGCTTTGAGGCGATGCCGTGGCCACTCGACGTGCCGCCCACCGACATGGCCGAGGCCGGTGACAACCGGCTGTGGATAGGCACGGTGGGACAGGGCGTGGTGGCCTATCACACCGACAGCGGGATGGCAGACCGGCAGCCACAGGCAGCACGGGGCGTCTGCACAGACCTGCAGACATCGGCCGACCATACACACCTGTGGGTGAGCACCACCAAGGGACTGCTGCTATACCAGACGGGACAGCGTCTCAGCACGGTCGGGGACGACAGCCTCGCCCTCACTGCACGAGGAGCGACAGGACGACTCTCGCTCGACCTGCAGGGACGGCTGCTGGTGGCCAACGGCAAGAACGGACCCTTCGCCGTCGCCTCGTCACGACAGCAGCACAGGGCCTGGCCGAGACCAACAGCCCTCACAGCACAGCAGGCCGACTCTGTGCGCTCGGCATGCAGCCTGACGGTGCGGCCCTCGGCACTGGCCTACAGCAGCGAGGGACACCTGTGGTTCAGCACCGGCAAGGACATCCGGCGGCAACGACACCCCGGAGCAGACGAAGAAGTGATGCTAAGCCAAGCGAAAGACGTCTCGGCAATGGCATTTGCATCCGACGGGACACTGTGGCTCGGCACCATCTTCGGAACGGTCTACCGCTATAAGGACGGACAACTGACGGCCGACGACTATGCCGACAACGAACACGGCGACGCCATCGTGGCCCTCGCTGCCGACAGCGGCCCCGTGCTAACCATGGCATGCGACCGCTACCTGCGGCGCTACGATGTGCAACGCCACACCCTGCAGCAGCAGAGCACCGAGCCCGAGGGCTGCTACCTGATAGAACTGCAACCCACAAGACCGGGCGAGCACTGGAGCCGGCCCGACCGCCAAAACGTGGTGGAGCGTCTGCCGCAGTGGCTCACATCGTGGTGGATGTGGTGTGTCTACGCACTCGCGTTGCTGCTGCTGACCCTGCTGCTGACGCACTATGCCATACTGAGACGACAGCGCAAGCGCTTCATAGAGCGCATAAAAGCACAGCAGACGCACAACACGCCGCCACCAGAGGACAGGACGACCGACACACCTGCCGCCGACGAGGCTGCCGGCGAGGCGCCCCAGTCGCACTTCCTGCAAGCAGCCATCGCGCATGTGGAGAGCCATCTGGGCGACGACGGCTACAACGTGGAACAGCTCAGCAGCGACCTCTGCATGAGCCGCATGACACTCTACCGCAAAATACAGGCGGCCACAGGACAGAAGCCCACCGAGTTTATGCGCACCATACGGCTGCGCCATGCTGCTGAGATGCTGCAGAAGGGTGAGAAAAGCATCAAAGAGGTGAGCTACGCCACGGGATTCTCGTCGGTAAGCTACTTCAGCCGCTGCTTCCGCACGATGTATGGCGTACCGCCGACGATGTACGGCAGTCTCACCACAGCCGACGGGCGCTCAGAGAGATCGACGCCCAGCTCGTCGGCCGACAAATACCCGACAAACACACCCGAGAGTGTGTAGACCGACACGACGCTACCGGCTCCTGCCGGCTCCTGACAGCGGATGGCAGACAGGCCGGACGCCTCGGGCACCGCCTGACCATCGAGGGGGAAGACCAGCAGCTCGCTGATTGCCGGCAGGCCGGACGTGCTCGTAGCGCGCAGTCGCAGCTCGTGAAAACCCGGCGACGAGAAACTCACGTCGAGGCTATGCATCCTGTTGCTCCTGAGAAAAAAGATGCGGCTCAGACTGTCGGTGTCGACCCACAGCTCCGCACCGTGCAGACTCGTGGAATAGTGGTCGAAGACCAGACGATAGCGCCCGGCTGCAGCCAGCGACACGCCCCAGCGGGCGGTACCGCCCTTCTGTGTGGCATCCTGGGTGAGGGGCGCGCCCAAGGCTCCCCACTGCCCCACATAGAAGGCGACGGTGTCTGTGGCCTGCACATTCCCATCGCTGTCAGCAGCCTTGGCCCAGGCCGTGTGCACGCCTATCTCGGCCTGGCCGGCACCACACTCGTAAGGTGCCGAAGTGACGGTGCCCACGTGCGTCTTGTCGAAGTAGAAGTCTACCGCACTGACACGGTTTCTGACGTGCTTCACATCGGCGGCCAGCAGCACCTCCTCATGCTCTGCAAGGGTCTGCTGAGCGGCAGGCTTCTGCATCTCAGCTTTCATCAGCCAGCTCACCTGTGTGTGCTTGATACCCAGGAAGGCGTCCATCATGATCGTAGGCATCTTCGTCGTCTCGTCCCACGCACCCATGTCGTAGCCGCCCATGGACTCCGGTTCCCAATAGAAGCAGCCGGTCATGTCGCCGTTCTTCAGCATGCGGTCCATCAGGCCCACCAGATACTGGTTGCCCACCAGCGCCTCCCGGGGGTAGTGGCCCGTCTCGACCACCATGCAGGGTTTGCCGTAGCGGCTCTTCAGGTCGGTGATGTTGCTCATCACACGGGTGATCATCGTGGGGCCGTCCAGATGAGACCAGCGCGGATAGGCCGACAGGCCGATGATGTCCCACTTGGCCCCGTTCTTCTTCAGTCCGTCGAAGATGCTGCGGTAGAGCGAGTTGTCGTGGCCGTCAGGCAGATGGACGATGACCTGCATGGTCGAGTCGACGGCCTTGACCGCATTATAGCCGTTGAGCACAAACTTGGCAAAAGCCACGCTGCCACCCTTATTGGTCTGGCCCACAGGATAGAGCATGCCGCGCTTGGTCTCATTGCCCACCTGCACCCAGCGCGGCACGACACCGGCGGCCTTGATGGCTGAGAGCACATCGTAGGTGTGGTCGTAGACATGCTTGGCCAGGGCGTCGACACTATGGTCGGTCCATGCCGCAGGAATGGTCTGGCTGCCAGGGTCGGCCCAGGTGTCGCTGTAATGGAAATCAATCATCACGCTCATGCCCTTCGCCTTGGCACGCTTGCACATAGACACCACCTCCTGCTTGCTGCTGGCACCGCTGCTCACGGTCCACACACGCAGGCGGATGCTGTTGATGCCCTGCTCCTTGAGTATCTGCAGGATGTCTTTCTGACGCCCGTTCTTGTCGAGCCACTTCGTGCCCCAGCTCTCCATCATGGGCACAAAGCTCACGTCGGCTCCGAAGGCAAAGCTGTCTTCATAAGCCTGACGGTCGAAAATGGTGTCGGTCACAGTGATGGCACGCCCGTACAGGGCAAGCCAGGAAAAGAAAAAGAGAAACAGATGTCGTCTCATAGGTGTTACAGTTATTTGGTTATTGAGATTGCGCTGAAGCAGATCCGTAAGAGAAATGTCGCAGCAAAGGTATCACATTCACGGCAAAAGGCGTTTCAAAGGTGTAACAGCACGTTGACACCATGTAACGATAATGCAAAAAAATGGTAAAAGGATGCTCGGTTACGAAGATTATTTGTACTTTTGCACTCAGTTTCAGTCAGCGCGAGACCATCACGAACCTACCCGAACACGTGCCGCCGCGCTCCAAGCCTGACAGAGTGACTGACGCAAAAAAAGACAGACCAAGCAATGGAGAAACGAATAGTAGTGAAAATAGGGTCGAACGCCCTGACGCGCCCCGACGGCCGTCTCGACGTCACCCGCATGTCGGCACTGGTCGACCAGATAGCATGGATGCGTAGCCACGGCTACGAGGTGATACTCGTCTCGAGCGGCGCCGTGGCCTGCGGACGACGAGAGCTGCAGGGCGTGGACCATGAGCTCGACTCCGTGGAGCAGCGACAGCTCTTCTCCGCACTAGGACAGGCCAAGCTCATCGGCCTCTACTACGACCTCTTCCGCGAATACCACATACACGTGGGACAGGTGCTCACCATGCGAGACAACTTCCAGCCAGGCGAGCAATATCAGAACCAGCAGGCCTGCATGCGCGTGATGCTCGAAAACGGCGTACTGCCCATCGTCAACGAGAACGACACGGTCTCCGTCACCGAGCTGATGTTTACCGACAACGACGAGCTCTCCGGACTCATCGCCCAGATGACCGAGGCCAGCACGCTCGTACTGCTGAGCAACATCGACGGCATCTTCACCGGCAACCCCGCCGACCCGACCTCGAAGCTCATCAGACAAGTGCCACCAGGCACTGACCTCTCACACTACATACAGACCGAGAAAAGCTCGGCCGGAAGGGGCGGCATGCAGTCGAAATATGCCACGGCCATACGCGTGCAGAAAGCGGGCATCAGGGTGCTCATTGCCAATGGCAAGCGCGACAACATACTCATCGACCTGATAGAGCACAAGGCCGACACGCCCCACACGGAGTTCCGACCATAAAGAAAAGATGAGACAGACACTACACCTTATTTTATTATATACCATCCTGACACTGGCTGCCTGCAACCAGCCGGCCTGTGTGCCACAGAAGGCCAGTCACACCGCGCATGTGGCGAAGCACATGCAGAAACGCACGGCACGAGCCGACACAAGCCTCAACAAGAAGAGCTATGCCGAACTGCTCCGATGGTCGGCACAGATGAGTGCACGCCACCGCGAGCAGCAGCAGCTCATAGAGCACCACAAGACCGAAAGCAGGCGCTACAGGCTAGCTGCCATCGTCGGCACGGTCGTGGCCCTGTTCGCCTCGGGCACGGCACTCTACCTCTACTGCCTACAGCGACGGAGAAGCAGCTCGCCGGCAATGCTCCAGACAGAACACGGCCCTGTAGCCACGGCCACAACCGACACGACACAGCCCGAAACAGCTCAGCCCGACGCAGTACTGCCCGAGACTGTATTGCACGAGACAGCAATACCCGATACGACTCAGCACGATACGCCACAGCACGATACGCCACAGCACGAAGAAGCTCCAGAAATCGCCGACGCGCCGCCCAGCCAGGAGCAACAGCTGTTTCTGAAGATTAGCCACGTAGTGCTCAAAGAAAAGCTATACCTCGACCCCGAATTCGGGCGGCAGACCATCATGAACCGTTTCCACCTGACAAAAGAGCGTGTGGGCATGGTGTTCGCACAGGGCAGCCGCTATGCCAACGTGTCCGACTTCGCCACCGACTGCCGGCTCGACCACGCACGACAACTGCTCAAAAACGCGCCCGAGATGTCTATTGCCGACATTGCCACGGCATCGGGATTCACCGTCAGGAGCACCTTCACGCGCAGCTTCCGCATGAAGTACGGACTCACCCCGACGGAGTTTCGTGCGCAACAGGCATAACCGGCCTAACTAAGTTTCGCTAGTAGGCTGTTCAATATGTTGTACCCTGTATTTTACTCAACTTTCGCAAGTTGAGTAAGGAGTTGAGGAGTAAGGAGGTAAAGGAGTAAAGTAGAATAGCTCTGCTGATAGTATCTCCTACGTGCCCCACAGGAAACAGTCTGATCTACTTTACCTCCACATCTCCTTTACTCCTTTACTCCTCGAAGTTCTTTGCGAGCAAAGCGAGCAAGCTCGAGCGGAGCGAATGCGAAACTTTAATTCTTGACGTTTTCGGATAAAACAGACGCCCTACTTTCAAAATTTACAACAAAATATCAAAATCGTCTTATTGAAAGTAATAATATCGTACACAAAAGAGTCAATATGTCTTTCAGCAGGAACAATTTGTCCGAGCTATTGCACGCTTGTAAACTTTTATGTACTTTTGCCCTTAGTTTTTACTAGCTCACACCGCCAAAAGGCGGGGAAGTCATTTTTAGATAGGGCATACGCTTCCCCGGCCCCAGCCCTGCACGCCATCCGTGGCGTGCGGGGCTTTTGCTTGCGTCTATTTTCCCGTCTCGGCCTTCAGCTCGGGCCACCCGTCGTCCGTCCAGACGATGGGTCGCTGTATGAGCATGGCTGCTCCGCCACGTGTGGCGCTGTAGCCATGACAGATGAAGAGGTCTTCGCCGTCGAAGGTATAGGCAGCACAGTGGCCGGCAGCCTCCCACTGCTGCTTGTCGCCCTCGAGGAAGAGCGTGCCGCCGCCCTGGGCCATGTCGCGGCCGTCGCGGTCGAGATAGGGTCCGACTACGCTGCGGCTGCGCCCCACCGCCACGCGGTAGTTGCTCTTGGCACCGCGGCAGCAGTAGTCCCACGACACAAAGAGGTAGTAGTAGCCTCCGTGCTTGAAGATGAACGGTGCTTCGATGGCGTTAGTGCCGGCGAAGCGCGAGGTGGGGTTGGGCTCGGTAGGCTTGTAGTTGGGGTCGTAGCGACGGGCGATGGTGCGGGGTTTCTCGCCCGAGGCGAGGTGCATGGTGGAGTCGAGGCGTGCGAGTTGGATGCCGTCCCAGAAGGAGCCCCAGACGAGCCAAGG
>CAJOHP010000067.1 GCA_905234355.1 uncultured Prevotella sp.
AGTTCCTCATCAACAAGAACGGACGTGTTGCCGGATCTATGGCGAACAGGGGAAAGGTCACACAGACCCTTGCCGCCGGTGAAAGCTATACCATCAACAACGGTTATTATGGTGATGGAAAGATCACGGCAAAAGACCTTGCGTCACAGACGGACGGCACAGCCACGGCAGCGGACATTATTACCGGGCTGATTGCATGGGTGAAGGGAAAGAAGATCACCGGAACCATGAAAAAGGCGGCGGCAAGTAAAAAGACCACGCTGACCAGCAACGAGGACTTCCACCTGATGAAAGGCCGTGTCGACGTGCCCGCAGGCGACACCCCCCTGCGGGGCTACTGGATCATACACCCCACGGGCAACTGGACACCATCCTGCCTGCAGGCCAACGCCAACGGTGCTACCGCAGCCGCCACCTTCAACCTGGCCAATACGGCCGAGAACCAGCGCTGGCTCATCCTCACCGAGGAGCAGATGAAGCAGTATGAGTCTGTCAGCCTTGCCACCATCAAGCAGGAGGTCGGCAGCCTGCTCGAGCAGATCAAGCGCCTGGCCGACGTGCCTCACACGGAGAAGCAGCCGGACACCGACAACAATTTTCAGGGAGCCTTGGCCGCACTGGCTAAGCAGGTGGCTGAAGTCAAAACTGTGGAGGGCGTCTATCAGCTCAACGAGCAACTCAAGGAGCTGGCACTCTGGTTTCTCAGCAACGTGAAGGCCAAGAGCGACGCGCAGCCTTTCGACCTCACCTACATGACTGCCAACCCCGGCATGGACAGCCTCGACGGCTGGACAGGCACACCCACACTGAGCTATTCCTGCGGAGAGTTCTTCGAGAAGACGTTCAACTTCTACCAGACCGTCGGCGGCCTGCCCGCCGGACGATATATCGTCTGCGTGCAGGCATTCCAGCGCCCAGGCAAGTCGGCCGATGCCTATGCCGACTATCTGTCTGGCACTGACAATGTGACGGCCTGGCTCTATGCCGGCAGTCAGCAGACACCCCTTGCCCATATCGCCCGAGACGCACAGAGCACGTCGCTCGGCAACGGAGAAGTGGCGGTGGGCAGTCCCGCCGTGCGCATACCCAACACCATGCAGAGCGCCCACAACTTCTTTGCCAAAGGTCTCTACGACAACACTCTCGAGACCTCCGTGGCCGAAAATGGCGGACAACTGCGCTTCGGTATCCGTTCCACCTCGATGCCTTCGGCCTACTGGGTCATCTTCGACAACTTCCGGCTCCACTACCTCGGAAGCGAAGCGCAGGGCATTGTCACTGGCATAGAGACTGCGGCCACTGCGGCACCCGAGAAACAAGGCATCTATAGTCTTGACGGACGACGCATGGCCGCCGGCAACGCAGCACTGAGCACCCTGAAGCCGGGCATCTACATCGTGGGAGGAAAGAAGGTGGTCGTCAGATGAGCATACCCCAGAACACTGCAAACATCCGAAAAATGAGCTATTATTAAAAAAGACTTAAATAATAAGCATGGGCAAGTGCATTATAAATAAAAAGTTGTAACTTTGCCCGTGCTTTTCCACGAACAGCAAGAAAATACACCATTATACATCATTCAAACGTAAGAAAGCATTATGACAATCAATGAAATGAACTTTGCCGGCAAAAAGGCAATTGTGCGCGTAGACTTCAACGTGCCCCTTGACGAGAATGGTCATATCACCGACGACACCCGCATCCGCGGAGCCCTGCCCACGCTGAAGAAAATCCTCAGCGACGGCGGTGCCGTGATTATCATGAGCCACATGGGCAAGCCCAAGGGCAAGGTCAATCCCAAGCTGTCGCTCGGACAGATTCGCGAGGCTGTGGAGCAGGCTCTCGGTGTGCCCGTGGCCTTCGCACCCGACTGCGCCAAGGCCCAGGATGCCGCCAAGGCCCTGAAGATGGGCGAGGCCCTTCTCCTGGAGAACCTGCGCTACTATCCCGAAGAGGAAGGCAAGCCCGTGGGCGTGGAGAAAGGCACTCCCGAATACGACGAGGCCAAGAAAGCCATGAAGGCAAGCCAGAAAGCGTTTGCCAAGACGCTGGCCAGCTATGCCGACTGCTACGTGATGGACGCCTTCGGCACTGCACACCGCAAACACGCCTCTACTGCCGTCATCGCCGACTACTTCGATGCCGACAGCAAGATGCTCGGCCTGCTCATGGAGAAAGAGGTGACCGCCGTGGACAATGTGCTCTCCAACATCAAGCGCCCCTTCGTGGCTATCATGGGCGGTTCAAAGGTCAGCTCGAAGATCGGCATCATCGAGAACCTGCTGGGCAAGGTCGACAAGCTCATCCTCTGCGGCGGCATGACCTACACCTTTGCCAAGGCCCATGGCGGCGAGATCGGCGAGTCCATCGTCGAGCTCGACAAGCTCGATGTTGCACTCGGCGTGGAGGAGCTCGCCAAGAAGAACGGCGTGCAGCTCGTCCTCGGTACCGACTGCACAGCCACCAACGGTCTCGACTTCGACACGATGACCGTGAAGGACGGCGCACAGATTATCACCTGCCCCAGCAACCAGGTGCCCGCTGGATTTGAGGGCGTCGATGCCGGTCCTGACAGCCAGAAAGCATTTGCCGAGGCTATCGCCGGTGCTAAGACCATCCTCTGGAACGGTCCTGCAGGCGTCTTCGAGTGCGACAGCTTCACTGCAGGTAGCCGTGCCATCGGCGAAGCCATAGCCAAGGCCACTGCCGAGGGAGCCTTCTCACTCATCGGCGGAGGCGACTCCGTGGCCTGTGTCAACAAGTTCGGACTGGCCGACAAGGTCAGCTACATCTCCACTGGAGGTGGCGCACTCCTCGAGGCAATCGAGGGCAAGGTACTCCCAGGTGTGGCTGCCATCAAGGGCGAGTAAGACCGGACTGAAAAAGACAATATCTCACACGGCTCTCCCCCTTCTGCATTGTTGGGGGGAGAGCCGTTTTAGTTTCGTTTGGCACGACATTTGCTACTATACCTAAAGACAACGCCTACACTATCAGTTATGCGCGTTTTTCCTCAACAGATAGAACGAAATCAGAGTAAGAACCAACAACAACAGAAATGAACAGTCAGTTTTCGCTGAAAGTGACCGAAATACTTGCCTACAGTCGTGAAGAAGCCGCCCGCCTGGCCAGCAGCCGCGTGTGCCCCGAGCACCTTCTGCTGGGCATGCTTCGCCTGAAAGACGGCGCCGTGAGCGACATCTTCAGGCGCATGCGCGTAGACGTTCATACGGTAAAGGCAGCACTGGAGGACAAAGTGAGGCAAGACGACCTCGTCAGCCCCACAGACATGAGCGACCTGCTTCTCGACGAGAAAGCTTCCAACATCCTGAAGCTGGCCGTGCTCGAGGCACGCACACAGCACACAGCACGTGTGGAAGAGCAACACCTACTCCTGGCCATTCTGCACGACCAAGCCAGCAACGGAGCCAAACAAATACTGGAACAAAACAATATGGACTACAACAGCACACTCAGCCTGATGCACACACCGCAGCAGAGTGCCGTCAGCGACGGCATCGGACTGCCTGATGAAGACGAAGAGGAGTACGACGGCACTACTGCCGGAGGCAGCGCAGCAGGCAGCAGGCAGAGCGCACGCGACACCAAGACCCAGGAGCCACAGTCGAAGACACCTGTGCTCGACAACTTCTCTACAGACCTGACTAAGGCTGCCGCCGAGGGAAAACTCGACCCCGTGGTGGGACGCGAGCGAGAGATACAGCGCGTCGTCGAGATTCTGGGGCGCAGAAAGAAGAACAACCCCATACTCATCGGCGAGCCCGGTGTGGGAAAGAGTGCCATCGTCGAGGGACTCGCCCAACTCATAGCCCAGCACAAGACGTCGCCCGTACTCTTCCAGAAACGTATCGTCGCACTCGACATGACGGCTGTAGTGGCTGGAACAAAGTATCGCGGACAGTTTGAGGAGCGCATCCGCGCACTGCTCAAGGAGGTGGAGCAAGACCCCAACATCATCATGTTCATCGACGAGATACACACACTCATCGGGGCCGGGTCGGCAGCAGGCACCATGGATGCCGCCAACATCATGAAGCCCGCCCTGGCCAGAGGCACCATACAGTGTATCGGGGCCACCACCCTCGACGAGTATCGCAACTCCATCGAGAAAGACGGCGCCTTGGAGCGCCGCTTCCAGAAGGTGCTCGTCGAGCCCACCTCACAGGACGAGACACTGCAGATACTGCGCAACATCAAGGACAAGTATGAGCACCACCACCACGTGGCCTACACCGACGAGGCCATCGTGGCGTGTGTCAGACTGACAGCACGCTACATCACCGACCGCGCCTTCCCCGACAAGGCCATCGACGCCATGGACGAGGCCGGCTCGCGCATGCACCTCTCCCACGCACAGATACCTCCCGAGATTATCGAGAAAGAGAAGGAGCTCGCCCACATACGCGACCGCAAGCAGGCCGCCGTGCGCAACCAGAACTTCGAGCTGGCAGCCAGCTACCGCGACCGCGAGACCGCCATCAATGCCGACCTGGCACGGCTCAACGATGAGTGGAGCAAGGGCAACATGGAGGAGCACCA
This sequence comes from uncultured Prevotella sp., assembly GCA_905234355.1. Classification (GTDB taxonomy): domain Bacteria; phylum Bacteroidota; class Bacteroidia; order Bacteroidales; family Bacteroidaceae; genus Prevotella. The sequence continues at coordinate 4,561 of CAJOHP010000067.1, forward strand.
TCAGGTCGACGAGCCCGACGTGGCTGACGTGGTGTCAATGATGACCGGGGTGCCCGTGCAGCGCATGGGCGAAAACGAGGGCATAAGGCTCAAGGGCATGGCCCACGAGCTCAAGGCACACGTCATCGCACAGGATGCCGCCATCGACAAGATGGTCAGGGCCATACAGCGCAACCGCGTGGGACTGAAAGACCCAAACCATCCCATCGGCGTGTTCATGTTTCTCGGGCCCACCGGCGTGGGCAAGACCTACCTGGCCAAGAAGCTCGCAGAGTTTATGTTCGGTTCCAGCGACGCCCTCATCCGCATAGACATGTCGGAGTACACCGAGTCGTTCAATGTGAGCCGCCTCATCGGAGCCCCTCCGGGCTATGTGGGCTATGAGGAGGGCGGACAGCTCACCGAGCGTGTGCGCCGCCATCCCTACTCCATTGTGCTGCTCGACGAGATAGAGAAAGCCCACGGCAACGTGTTCAACCTCCTGCTGCAGGTGCTCGACGAGGGCAGGCTCACCGACGGCAACGGACGTTTCGTCGACTTCCGCAACACGGTCATCATCATGACCTCCAACGCCGGCACCCGGCAGCTCAAAGACTTCGGGCGCGGCGTGGGCTTTGCAGCCAAGGGAACCAACCTGATGATGGACGACAAAGACAAGGAGCATGCCCGCTCCATCGTCCAGAAAGCGCTGTCGCGACAGTTCTCGCCCGAATTTCTCAATCGGCTCGACGAGATTATCACCTTCGACCAGCTCGACCTCCAGGCCATACGACAGATTGTCGACATCGAGCTGCAGGGACTGCTCCACCGCATCGACGATATGGGCTATCATGTCATGCTCACAGATGCCGCCAAGGACTTCGTGGCCACAAAGGGCTACGACGTACAGTTCGGCGCACGACCACTGAAACGTGCCATACAAAACCATATAGAAGACCAGCTGGCCGAGCTTATCGTCAATGGCGACATACCGCTCGGCACCACCATCCAGGTGGACAAAGCTGCAGACAAGGATACCCTCACCTTCAGCCGCTAAAAATATAAGCACATCATTTGCGAGACAAAGTTTATTCTCTGCCCCCCCCGTTCAGCCGATTTTCAAACTCGGCTGAACGGGAGTTTTTTAGGTGCCCACTACTCGGTAGCGAGTGCAGGCTGCTTTGAGGTATAAAGCAGCCTGCTTTGCTGTACAATGAAGGCTCCGTCGCGGTATGATGGAAGCTGATTTACAGTACAAGTAAGGCTTCTTTACAACATTGTTTGCAGCCAAAAGCCCCTTTGTTCGGCCCGTTGCACGTAAAAGATTGCTTTATGTCTGTCCGCCATCCTCCTTCCACGTGTCTGTGCCAACCATTGTCGGGACGGGCTTTATGCCTGTCTGCCGCGGGGGTGATCCCCACTTGTCTATGCTGCGCCCCGCATCAGCGCAGAGTCACTGGCGCAGGAACTGTATGGCCTGCTCTATGTGCGGATACATCAGCTGGTCGTTGAGGATAAAGGGTACGACTTTTCTGAATTCTTCGTGTATCTTGCAGATGGCGGGCGACGACTTCAGTGGGAGTCTGAAGTCAAGTGCCTGTGCTGCATTGAAAAGCTCGATGGCCAGTACGCGTTCGGTGTTGTAGATGACTTTGTAGAGCTTGATGGCGGCGTTGCCTCCCATGGACACGAGGTCTTCCTGGTCCTGGCATGAGGGTATGGAGTCGACGGACGAGGGCATGGCGAGCGACTTGTTGAGCGAGACGCAGGACGCGGCCGTATATTGGGTAATCATAAATCCGCTGTTCACCCCAGGGTTGGCCACGAGGAACGAGGGCAGTCCTCGTGAGCCGCTGACGAGGCGGTAGATGCGTCGCTCGGAGATGTCGGCGAGCTCGCTCATGGCGATGGCCAGGAAGTCGATGGGCAGTGCGATGGGCTCGCCGTGGAAGTTGCCGGCTGAGATGATGAGGTCGTCGTCGGGGCAGACGGTGGGGTTGTCTGTGGCGGAGTTTATCTCGATGTCGATGACCGAGCGCACGTAGCGTATGGTGTCCTTGACAGCTCCGTGGACTTGTGGCACGCATCGGAAGGAGTAGGGGTCTTGCACGTGGGCTTTGATGTTGCTGATGATCTGGCTGCCCTCGAGCAGTTCCCTCATGCGCCGTGCTGTCTCTATCTGTCCGAGGTGTGGCCTGACGGCGTGGACGGCATGGGTGAAGGGCTCTATGCGCCCGTCGAAGGCGTCGAGGCTCATGGCAGCAATCTTGTCGGCCCAGTCGGACAGCCGCTGTGCCTCCAGTAGGCTCCACACGGCGAAGGCGCTCATGTTTTGTGTGCCGTTGAGCAGTGCGAGTCCCTCTTTGGATGCGAGCTCGATGGGTCGCCAGCGTTTTTTCCGGCACAGCTCCTCGCCGCTGATGACCTTGCCCTGATACTCCACTTCACCCAGTCCGATGAGTGGCAGACAGAGATGGGCCAGAGGCACGAGGTCGCCGGAGGCTCCCAGCGACCCTTGCCGGTAGACCACGGGATAGATGTCGGCATTGAAGAACTGCACAAGGCGCTGCACAGTGTCCAGTTTGCATCCGGAGTAGCCGTAGGACAGCGACTGAATCTTGAGCAGTAGCATGATTTTCACCACGTCGTTGGGCACGCGCTCGCCGGTGCCGCAGGCGTGGCTCTTGATGAGATTGATCTGGAGCTGCGAGAGCTGGTCTTTCCCGATGGACACATTGCATAGTGACCCGAAGCCTGTGGTGACGCCGTAGACGGGTGCTCCGTTGGCGGCTATCTTCTTGTCCAGGTAGTTGCGGCATCGGCGTATGCGCTGCTTGGCGTCTTCGCTTAGTTCCAGTTTTTCGTTGTTTTTGATTATATCGCCTATACGCTCGATGGTGAGATGCTCGGCAGAGATAATATGGGTTGCCATAGTTGTTTTGATGGTGATGGGGTGAAGAATGGTGTGTGTGTGTCAGAACATGTTGTCGACGAGATGGTCGTCGGCTATACTTGGCATGGTGACGTGCAGTCCGGGTGTGTGCTGCATGGCACGTCCTATGGTGTGTAGTGCGGCGCTGTTGCGTGCCCATGCGCGTCGTGCGATGCCATTGTTGACGTCCCAGAAGAGCATCTGTCGTATGCGTCTGTCGCTGTCTTCGGAACCGTCGATGACCATGCCGAATCCTCCGTTGACGACTTCGCCCCACCCTACTCCTCCGCCATTGTGCAGCGACACCCAGGTGGCACCTCGGAAGGCGTCGCCTATGACGTTTTGCACAGCCATGTCGGCACAGTACTGTGAACCGTCGCAGATGTTGGATGTCTCACGGTATGGCGAGTCAGTGCCCGACACATCGTGGTGGTCACGTCCTAAGACGACAGGTCGTGTGATGTCGCCCCGTCGTATAGCGTCGTTGAAAGCGAGAGCGATGCGTGTGCGTCCCTCGGCGTCGGCATAGAGTATGCGTGCCTGCGAGCCCACGACCAGGTGGTTGCTGGCCGCCTGTCGTATCCAGTGCAGGTTGTCAGCCAGCTGTCCGCTGATGTCGGCAGGTGCTGTGGCCAGCATCTGCTCAAGCACCTCGGCTGCCAGACGGTCGGTGGTGTCGAGGTCGGCAGGGTCGCCGCTGGTGCACACCCACCGGAAGGGGCCGAAACCATAGTCGAAGAAGAGAGGCCCCATGATGTCCTGCACGTAGCTGGGATAGCGGAACAGCCGGTGCTGCGACAGCGTCTGGCCTGACGGTGGCGAGAGGGGAGCCACGTCTGCCCCGGCGCGGCTTGCTTCGAGGAGGAAGGCATTGCCATAGTCGAAGAAGTACATGCCCTGCTCAGCCAGGCGGTTGATGGCAGCCACCTGTCGGCGCAGTGAGGCCCGGACGGCCTCCTTGAAGCGCTCGGGCTCGTCGGCCATCATGCGTTGCGACTCCTGGAGGGTATAGCCCGCAGGATAATAGCCTCCTGCCCATGGGTTGTGCAGTGATGTCTGGTCACTGCCTAAGTCGACGTGAATCTCTTCGTCGGCCAAACGTTCCCACAGGTCGACGACATTGCCCACATAGGCCATCGACACCACCCTCTTATCGGCTACAGCCTTACGTATGGCTGGGATGAGCTCGTCGATGTTGTCGTGCAGTTCGTCCACCCACCCCTGTTCATAGCGTTTTGTCGCAGCCTTGAGGTTGATTTCTGCGGTGACACTCACCACTCCGGCTATGCTGGCAGCCTTGGGCTGTGCGCCGCTCATGCCCCCCAGTCCGGCAGAGACGAAGAGCTTCATGGCCTCCCCCCCCACCTTTCTTGCTGCGTTGAGCACGGTGATGGTGGTACCGTGGACGATGCCTTGCGGCCCGATATACATATAGGAGCCAGCCGTCATCTGGCCGTACTGCGACACGCCGAGGGCGTTCATGCGCTCCCAGTCGTCGGGCTTGGAGTAGTTGGGGATGACCATGCCGTTGGTCACCACCACACGGGGTGCATTACGATGGGAGGGAAAGAGTCCGAGCGGATGGCCGGAGTACATCACCAACGTCTGCTCGTCGGTCATCTCCGAGAGGTATTTCATGGTCAGCCGGTATTGTGCCCAGTTCTGAAAGACGGCGCCGTTGCCTCCGTAGGTGATGAGTTCGTGTGGATGCTGAGCCACACGGGGGTCCAGGTTGTTCTGTATCATCATCATGATGGCGGCTGCCTCGACGCAGTGGTGGGGATAGTCGTCGATGGGGCGTGCATACATGGCATAGGCCGGTCTGTACCTATACATATAGATGCGTCCGTAGCGCTTCAGCTCATCGGCAAACTCTGGTGCGAGCTGGGCGTGCAGCTCTTTGGGGAAATAGCGTAGGGCGTTGCGCAGTGCCAGCCGTTTCTCTTCGGGCGAAAGGATGTCCTTGCGCTTAGGCGCATGGCTGACAGTGGTGTCGTAGTCGGGCATGGGCGGCAACTGCTCGGGTATGCCCTGCCGGATGTCACGGCAGAAGAGTTCGTGGTTCATAGTGTTTTTTCTGTATTGTTTTTATCGGTTACTTGTCTGTCTTTATTCGCTGTTCGACCGTCAGGACGACTTCTCGCTCGGCCTCGTCGGCTTTCCTTACGAGTGCGTCGGCCTCTTCGGCGAGCTGTCTGGCTCTGTCGCTGTCCTTGAGTTGAGCGGCGTTGATTTTCACGTTGAGCGCTGCTCCGGCGACGGCGGCCCTTGCCGCTATCGCTCCCACTCCTGCATCGCTCACGCTGGCAGCAAGGCCTTCGTGGGCCATAGCTCTGCAGACGACGAATGTCTGCATTGCGGCGTGCATGGTGCTCAGCGGCACTTCGGCAGCATGGAGCGTGGCCTCCTCGATGGCTTGCGCGCGTATGGCCTGCTCTGCCTCCGTCTTCTTCGGCAGGGCGTAGGCGGCCATGAGGCAGCGGAAGGCCGCGGTGTCCTCGTCGACGAGGCGGAGCAGCTTGTCCACCATCTCCTGTCCCATGGCTGCCCATTGTGAGAACTCTGCCCACCGGTCGTCCCATCCTGCCTTGTGGGCAGAGAGGTTGGCCACCATGGTGCCCAGTGCGGCGGCCAGTGTGCCCATATAGGCGGCTATGGTGCCCCCGCCTGGTGCAGGACTCTCGCGGGATGTCTCATGGGCAAAGTCACGCACGGTGAGGTCGGCCAGGGCGGGGCCTTTAGCCGTGGCATCGTCCATGAGATATTCTATGACCTTCTCCCTCGGATGGAAGGGCCGCAGGTCGTCCAAGCCCATCGACTTGACAGCTATCTTCACAATATCCTCCTCGGGCACTCCCACCGAGCGGTGCTGCTTTTCAAGGAAATACTTGCCTGCATCGACGAGTGCTTTCTTTGGTACGAGGCCCACAATCTCGGTGCCGGTGACGCGCAGTCCGCGCAGCTGCGCACAGCGGCACACCTCGTCGAAGGCCACGTGGAGGGGCGTTACGCTCAGGTTGGTCATGTTCATCGACACCTGTGCAATGCCATATTCGTCAATATACCAGCCGATGGCCTTTGTGGCCTTGAGTGTGCCGGGCTGCATCATGGGTCTCCCCTGGCCATCGCGCAGGACAGGACCGGTGATGGGGTTGCCCTCGCGCATGGGCCGTCCTT
>CAJOHP010000068.1 GCA_905234355.1 uncultured Prevotella sp.
GCTAATGTAATCTATACCATCTTTTGACATAGTCTTGATAGCTACATCTTTAACGATAATCTCATTCTTCTTTGCCATAGGATAGTCTCTAATATAAATATGTGTGCAAAGGTAGCATAAAATCATGAGACAAAAGAAAAATAGGCGAAAAATCCCTCAAAAGGTTTGCGATTTTATCCAAAGTTACCAAATAATGCTGAAATACGGAAGCGATTTGGGAAGATTAACGTAGTTCGGCCTGCAAATAAAGGCAAACTATCGTCCTGTGCGGATGACTTCAGATGGCATATTTTTCTCGAGTCCTTGCTGAATTTTGCCAATTTTCTGCAAAAAAATGCCTCGATTTTCTTTCTTTAGGGCTGAAATGATGCCAAATTCTTGCAACTTTGGAGAATTTTGACTAATTTTGCCAGCGAAAGACATCAAGGAGTATATAACATGGCAACACCAGTAAAGATTATCCCAACATTGCACGGTGAAGCCGCAAGGGCATTCATAGAGCGTGCAGAAGAGCGTGAGCGCAACCCACGCAATATCGTTATATTTAACGAGAAAGAAGAGCGTGCTTATATTGAAATGATGCAAAGGTCGGGAATGCCGCTATGACTGTAGAAGAACTTTTGAACGGTTTTACGTTCACAGAATTGACGGAAGAAGTGCTCGCTGAGTGCGACATTTTTTAACCAAAAGTTACATAATAATGCCGACATACGAAAGCATTTTGGGCTAATTTTGGCCATCGGAATCACTATTAGTCTGATGCACCCATGATTCAATTTCTTTTTCGCTGCAAAACTATGCAAAAAGGCCAAACGGACTATGGTCCATTTGGCCTGTTAGTTGTTCAAATCTGTTTTAAGGTGGGTACAGAAGGGATTGTAGCCGTTGGAATCGGATAAGAGGTTGCCATCAGCCGTGCTGTCCATTATCCGTAGAACTCCTTGTACCACTCGGCAAACTTGCGGAGGCCTTGGCGCAGCGTGATTTTCGGCGTGAAGCCGTAGTCGCGCTCCAGGGCGGTGGCATCGGCGTAGGTAGTGGGAACATCGCCGGGCTGCATGGGCACCAGTTCCTTGTGTGCCTCGAAGTCGAAGTCCTGTGGCAGCACTCCGGCACGCACCAGTTCCTCTTGCAGGATCTGCACGAAGTCGAGAAGGTTCTCGGGCTGGCCGCCACCGATGTTGTAGACGGCGTAGGGTGGGACAGGGAGCCCGTCGTCACCCTTCTTGCGCTCCGGCGCGCCCTGCATCACACGCACGATGCCCTCCACGATGTCGTCGACGTAGGTGAAGTCGCGGCGGCAGTTGCCGTAGTTGAAGATCTTGATGGTCTCACCCTTCAGCAGTTTGTCGGTAAAGCCGAAGTAAGCCATGTCGGGCCGTCCGGCCGGACCGTAGACAGTGAAGAAACGGAGACCGGTTGTGGGGATGTCGTAGAGCTTGGAGTAGCAGTGGGCAAAGAGCTCGTTGCTTTTCTTGGTGGCGGCATAGAGCGAGACGGGGTTGTCCACACGGTCGTCGGTAGCGAACGGCACCTTCTTGTTGCCGCCATAGACGCTCGACGATGAGGCATAGACCAAGTGCTCCACGGGATGATGCCGGCAGGCCTCCAGGATGTTGTAGAATCCAAGCATGTTCGACTGGATATAGGCGTCAGGATTGGTGATGCTGTAGCGCACACCGGCCTGTGCAGCGAGGTTGACCACCACCTGCGGCTTGTATTCCGCAAAGATACTGTCGATGGCTTGCTTATCTGCGATATCGCCTTTTACAAAAATCCACTTGACATCGGTCTTCGACCTTTGACCTTCGTCCAATACCCTTAAACGGTACTCCTTCAGGGCCACGTCGTAGTAGTCGTTCATGTTGTCTATGCCGATGATGGTGGCACCCTTCACGTCGTTGAACAGGCGCTTTACTAAGTTTGAGCCGATGAATCCTGCGGCTCCGGTCACGAAAATGACTTTGTTGTCTAAGTTAATCTTTTCCATATTTCTCTACTGCTTCATAATACGTGTCTAAGCTTCCGATGTCGAACCGTCCGGCGCTCATGGGCCAGGCGTGCATCGTGGTATGCTCCACCATGTAGTGTGCGAGGTTGCCGGGAGCATCCTTGCCGCACCCGTTCTCTACGGCGTGGCGCACCAGGTCGAGGTCTTCCTTCCTATATATATAGAAAGGTGGCACGGCCCAATGGCTCTTCGGCACCTGCGGCTTCTCTTCCATACCCAGCACCTTGTTCTGCTCGTCCAACACTACCACACCTGTGCGCTGTAGTTTCTCGATGGAGGGCTGCTCGTGGCACATGATGCACGAGGTGCCTTTCTCGTGGGCGAATTTGATAAATTCGCTAAACGAGAAGAAGAGCAGGTTGTCGGCAGCCACGACCAGCAGGTCGTCATCGATGTTGAGCTTGTCCATTGCAAAGAGCAAGTCGCAGACTGCACCAAGGCGAGTCTCGTTGGTTTCTGTTCCGTCATCCACAATGGTAATAGGTTTGGAGTAGTGCAACGACTCTTTCCACTCTTCGAAGATAGGAGCAAACTTATGGTTGGTGATGATGATATGCTCGTCAATCTCAGGAATCCTGTCGATGTCATCAAGCATCCGTCCAAGAATGGTATTCTTGCCTATCTTCAGTAATGGCTTAGGGAAGTTCTTAGTCAGTTCTCCCAATCGGGTAGCATATCCTGCAGCAATTACAATATTCTTCATAACGCGGTAGCAAATTCTTCATTCTTCACTCTTCATTTTCTACAAATCTTGCACCGTCATCCGGATGAACCCAGAACACCTGGAAGGTCTTTTCGTATTCAGGGAACTGCTCCAGATAGCGCTCTGTGAGCACCTTCTCTATCTCTTCCTTGTGGGCAGGGTCAACGAGGGCGATGCATGCTCCCTTGAACCCGGCACCGGAGAAGCGTCCGCCATAGACGCCGGGCAACTGGCGCATGATGTCGTAGATGGCAATGAGCTCAGGCGATCCACACTCGTAGTTGTGGATGCTCGACTCGCAGGAGTCAAACGACAGTTTGCCGAAGAGTTTCAGATTGCCCGTTTCCCACGCCGTCACACCCTGACGCACACGGCGGTACTCAGAGTAGAAGTGCTCTGCACGACGGGCGAAGCGCGGGGGCATGGCGATGCGTGTCTTCTCGAAGGTGGTCTTGGGAATGTCGCGCAGGAAAGTCTTGTCAAACGTCTTCAGCGGCTGGTCGGTATAGGCCAACATGTTCCATGCGGCCGTCTTGCACTCATACACACGCAGGTTGTAGTCGGAGTTGACGAGGCTTCGTGTCAGACCGGAGAAGAAGATGCCAATCTCAAAGAGGCCCTCCAGCCCTCCCTGTTTAGGGAAGCTATTGCTACCACCAAACTTAATATGACGATATTCGTTAGTGTCACAATCCAAGAACAGTAGTTCGTCTTTCTTGCCGAGGGCGATGCAGGCCTGGTCGAGCAAGCCGTTGTTCAGTCCGATGTACTCGCGTTCTGCCTCCGATGCTATTTTTACCACTTCAAATGGCTGCAGCGTGATGTCGTTGGCCTTTGCCATGGCCATCACGTAGGCAATGAGCACGGCAGCCGACGACGACAGCCCACCCACGGGCAGTGACCCCTGGATGACTCCCTCGATGCCTCGCTGCAGCTCGAAACGCTTCCTCAGCGCATACTTGGCACCACGGGCATAGTCGCCCCAGTGGTGCTGGCGCACCTGCGACGGCTTGTCGATCTCAAACTCTACGTCGCCTTCAAACGTCAGCGATGACAGCCTGACCAGGTTGTCCTCCCTCACGTTGAACCACAGGTCGACACCTTTGTCGATGGCAAAACCCGTCACCAGTCCGTGCTGATGATCCACATGCGCTCCCAACGGACAAACCCTGTAGGGAGCAAAGATATGATACTTGTAGTCCTCCATAATACGCATTTTGTGTGCAAAATTAAGAAAAAAATCGGTATTTCTTCGCGGATTGGCTTTTTATTTGCATTTTTATTGTTAATTTTGCCCATGCAATCGTAACGTTATCATCGAATGAAGCATCAGGAGTGTAATGGCAACTCCGACGAGTTGCACACTTGTTTTGAAGAAAAATGGCCGGAGGGGAAACTGTCACAGGAAGAGCGTTGGCAGCGGCAATATGACGCGGTGATGCACTTCATAGAGGCAAACCACCGTCGGCCCTCCAAGTATAAGCCGGAAGAGAAACTGCTGGTCCACTGGCTCCGTCGCACGACCAAACTGTATAACAGGGGCGAACTGCCGAGGGAGCGTATAGCGCGTTTCGAGAGACTCATGGCGATAGCCGCGAATTATCGGCACAAGAACCAGTACGAATGAAACTGATTCTGGGGGGGGTAGCCATGACCTGCACGGGCGGCCGTTGCGATGCGGCAGGAGTTCTGGCATCTACATCAAAGACGGTAAGAAGATAGTGGCAAAGTGAAAATAATCAAAAAAATGTGACACGGCGCTTGGCGTTTCGGATATTTTCCGTATCTTTGCCGATACAAACCTAACCCGACTTAATATACACCTAAAACAAAAAACTACGCTTATGAAAGACTTAAAGATGTATGTCGACGGCCAGTTCTGCGAGAGCTCCAGCGGCCAGTGGATAGAAGTGCTCAACCCCTCGACCGAGGAGGTCATCTCCCGTCAGCCCGAGGGCACGATAGACGATGTCAACCGCGCCCTCGACGCTGCCCGCCGTGCGCAGAAAGCCTGGGCCAAGACGCCCGCCATCGAGCGTGCGCAGTATCTGCTGAAGATTGCAGCCGGCATCAAGGCCCGCGAGCAGGAGTTCACCCAGATTATCATGCGCGAGCAGGGCAAGACCCGTGCCTGGGCCGCCATCGAGGTGGGCGCCACCATCAGCTATTTCGAGTATATGGCATCGTTTGCACGCCACATCGAGGGCGAGATTATTCCCAGCGACCGTCCCAACGAGACCATCCTGCTCACGAAGAAGCCCATAGGCGTCGTGGCAGGCATCCTGCCGTGGAACTTCCCCTTCTTCCTCATCGCCCGCAAGGCAGGCGCAGCACTCATTGCCGGCTGTACCATCGTCATCAAGCCCTCGCAGCTCACGCCGGAGAACTGCACCGAGTTTGCACGCGTCGTCGACGAGAGCGGACTGCCCGCCGGCGTCATCAACATCGTGACGGGCCGCGGCAGCGTGATAGGCAACGAGATGGCCGGCTCGCCGAAGATAGACATCGTGAGCGTGACGGGCTCGGTGAGCGCCGGCGAGAGCATCATGGCCGCCGCTGCCAAGAACATCACCAAGGTGAGCCTCGAGCTGGGCGGCAAGGCACCGGCCATCGTCTGCAAGGATGCCGACCTGGAGCGCGCCGCACAGTGGATCGTGGACTCGCGCATAGGCAACAACGGCCAGATATGCAACAACGCCGAGCGCGTCTACGTGCAGCGTGAGGTGAAGGCGGCGTTTACCGACATCCTCGTGAAGAAGATGCAGGCTGTCCGCGTGGGCGACCCCTGCCAGGACGACAGCGTCGACATGGGGCCGCTCGTGGAGCAGCGCGCCCTGGAGAGTGTCACGGAGAAGGTGGAGCGCGCCATCAGCCAGGGCGCCAAGCTGCTTTGCGGCGGACACCGCGTGGGCGAGAAAGGCTACTTCTACGCCGCCACCGTGCTCGACGACTGCCGGCAGGACATGGACATCATACACGAGGAGACCTTCGGACCGGTCATCCCACTCGTGGAGTTCCAGACCATCGACGAGGCCATCCTTATGGCCAACGACTGCGAGTATGGACTGGCCAGCAGCATCTTCACCAAGGACCTGAACATCGCCACCCGTGCCTGCCGCGAGCTGGAGTTTGGCGAGACCTACGTCAACCGCGAGCACTTCGAGGCCATACAGGGCTTCCATGCCGGCGTGAAGAAGAGCGGCATAGGCGGTGCCGACGGCAAGCACGGCGTAGAGGAGTATCTCGTCACCCACGTGACCTATCTCGACACCTACGACGACATGTAGATAGTCCTTGGAAGTAGGGTGTTCATTTTGTAGAACCCTGTTTTTCGTGCTTACTGACCATGCCACCCACTGTAGGGACGGGCTTTATGCCTGTCAGCCATTGCCCGGCACGTAAGTGTTGAAAGGGCAGCCCCATGGTGGCGGACAGGCATAAAGCCCGTCCCTACGAGTGGATGGCACGGCTAATAACTCTTGGCGATGGACAATTCTCAATAATTCTCCTTTCAAACATAGAACCCACCTTAAAAATATCCATTAAATAGCCGTGTTTTGCAAAAATATTACTATCTTTGCAACCGATATTAATTTAATGCGCATTAACTTAACGGACGAACGAGATATGAGATTCTACGACAGAGAAAAGGAGCTGAATATACTTCAAAACAACTGGGAACAGACATCCGAACGGGGCCGAATGACCGTCCTCATCGGGCGAAGGCGTATTGGCAAAACCACGCTGCTGACGAAAAGCGCTGAGGACGGTCATCAGCCGTTACTCTATCTCTATGTATCAAAAGACAACGAGCGGGTGCTGACAGGAAAATTTCAGGATGCAGCAGAGCTGTCACTTGGAATGCAGATATTCGGGCGTATGGAAACCTTTGCCCAACTGTTTGAGCAGTTGCTGCGCTTCGGACAACAGAATCACTTTACGCTGGTCTTCGATGAGTTTCAGAATTTTCTTAAAGTCAACAGTGCCATTCCCAGCCACATACAAGACCTTTGGGACCGTTATCATGAAACATCCAAGGTGAACATGATTGCATGTGGCAGCATCTACAACATGATGCACAAAATATTCGACAACGAAGACGAGCCGCTTTATGGTCGGCAGGATTGTCGCCTGAATATGCAGCCATTCAGAATCAGCATACTGAAACAGATTCTTCATGACCATAATCCCAGATACACCTCTGAAGATCTCCTATGCCTGTATGCACTGACTGGCGGTGTGGCCAAGTATGTCGCATGGCTGATGGATGCCAAGGCAACCACAAAGCCAAAGATGCTGCGATGGGTCACTCAGGCTGGGTCGCCGTATCTCTCTGAGGGAACAGAACTGATTATGTCGGAGTTTGGCAAGGACTATGCCAACTATCTGAGCATCTTGCAACTGATTGCCTCCGGCATGAACACTCAAAGCGAAATAGACGGTGCCATTGGTAAGAATACAGGTGCATATCTCGATAATCTGGAAGAAGACTATAGTTATATTCACCGCAAACAGCCAATGTTTAGCAAACCCAACGGCAGAAACTCCAGGTGGCAGTTGGATGACTGTTTCCTGCGTTTCTGGTTCCGTTTCGTCATGCGCAATCAGGCACTTGTAGAAATGGAACGCAATGACCTCCTGCTGGAAATCGTAGAGAAAGGCTATGAGCAATATTCTGGTCTTGTGTTGGAACAGTACTTCCGCCAGAAGTGGATGGAGGAAGAACGGGTAACATCTGTAGGCAATTATTGGGATCGTAAAGGACTGAACGAGATTGACATGATAGCATTGAACGACATCGACAAAACTGCAACTGTAGCTGAAATCAAGCGCCAGCGAAGGAAATTCAGTCCCGCAGAACTCGCAGAAAAGACATCTGCCCTTAACAAAGAATTGGCAAAATATGCCGTTACACAGAGAGGTTTGTCTATGGAGGACATGTAGAAAAGTGATAGCATGAATCTTTTTTTGTGCTGTGTCTTCACCCGCATAGGTCTTACAGACCTTTTTTCATATTTTTCTTGCTGAAGCGTGCTTGAGTTACCCGACTTTTTCGTAACTTTGCGGCGTATTAAAGAAAAAGAAAAGAAAAAAATAAAGATGAACACGAAGGAGAAATTTGTCATCACCATCAATCGTGAGATGGGCAGTGGCGGCCGCACCGTGGGTGAGAAGGTGGCCGGGCGCCTGGGCGTGAAGTTCTACGACAAGGCGCTGCTCAAGGCGCTGCAGGAGCGCTACGACCTGACCACGGAGGAGATAGAGCGCATGAAGGGCCGCAACCACAGCTGGTGGGCCGACTTCAACCGCATCTTCTCCCTGGGCTACGCCATGTCGCAGTCGTACTATCGCAACGGCGTGATCAACGAGCCCGACCTGCTCACCACCGACGAGATGTTTGCCACCGAGTGCGAGATACTGCAGGGCATCGCCGAGAGCGAGTCGTGCGTGATAGCGGGGCGCAGCGGCTTCTACGTCTTCCGCGAGCACCCCAACCACCTGAGCATCCTCATCCAGGCCTCGCTGGAGCAGCGCATCTCGCGGCTGATGGCCAAGCGGGGCATCAGCCGCGAGGAGGCTGCCGAGTTGATAGCCCAAGTGGACAAGATGCGTGAGAACTACGTGCAGCGCTACACCGGCACGTCGCGCTACGACACGCGCAACTACGACCTGGTGGTCTCCATGGACGGCAAGACGGAGGACGAGGTGGCCCTGCTGATCCTGAGCTACATCGGCGCCGGCGGTCAGTAGCCGAAGGTGTAGGTCACGGTGGTGCCCAGCCGGTCGTCGGTCACCCTCATGCGGCTCACGCTCTGGTCGGCGTTGAGCTCGGTGTCTATGCTGATGCTGCGCTGCCGCGAGGTGGCGCCGGCGAGTATGCTGGTGCTGCGCACGTAGCGGAACATGGAGAGCAGGAGCATGGGGTGGCACTCGCCGAAGCCGAGCATCAGCTGGTTGACGTCGACCGACTGGTGGCGGTTGTCCTTGGCGCTATATCTCAGCTGGAACGCCTCGTTGCAGATGTCCTGTCCGGTGCGCAGACGGTGTATGTAGCGCAGGCTGTCGGCCCGGTGCAGGCTGTCGGCCGCGAGGGGCTGTCCGCCGAGCAGCAGGCCGTAGAGCTGGTAGCTGTTGCGGCGGTAGCTCACGAAGTTGAAGGCCTGCGTCATGTCGGCCGTCATGGCATACTGGCTGTAGTACTGTGTGCGGTAGCCCAGGGTGTCCTGTTCGCCGATGAGCTCGGGCGCCTGATAGCCTATGTCCATGAGTCCGCGCACGGTGCCTTCGCCCCATGTCATGGTGACGATGCCCTCCGTGTTGTTGTAGCTGGCAGTGAGCACCGAGGTGGCTCCGGCCGCATTCTTGAGCTCGTAGCGCACGGGGCGTGCCTGACTGTCGTAGCTGATGGTGGCCAGGTAGCCGTCGGAGGAGCTGATGGTCTTCACCAGGGCGGCATGGCCCAGCGAGCCGTCGCCGCGGGTGGCCGTCTGTGTGTAGGTCCACGAGGCGTGGGCGTCGCCGGGATGGTCGGTGTCGGCTATGGAGAAGCGGGCCGTGCGGGCGGCGCCGGTGGTGTTCTGCTCGTAGGCCACCGTCAGGCGGTTGTAGGTGTTGGCACGCCCGGTGAGGTCGTGCAGCTGCACCCACGTGGCTTCGGGTGTCTCGGGCGTGATCTTCCACGGGCCGTAGGACACGAAGACGAGCGAGTCGGCCGTGGTGTTGGCATAGACGGCCGTGCCGGCGTAGGCAAACTGGAACCCGGCCCGGTAGGGGTCTTCGTCTTTCATACACGAGGTGGCCAGCGCGCCTGCCACGGCGGCCAGCAGCAATGACTTGCAGATGTTGTTCATTTGTTTTTTTTTCTTTCTTTTCGTTGGTTATGTCGTGGTGTGATCACTGCTCGTTGTCATCATCATCGTCGTCGTCGTCGTCCCAGCTGTCGAAGTCGAATCCCTCGAAGGCGGGTGCGGTGAAAGCGTCCATCTGCCTGCGGTCTTTCTTCGTGGGGCGTCCGGTGCCTCGTGCGCGGTCGACGAATCCGCTGATGCGTGTCATCTCGAGCAGCTCGTACTGGTCGGGTGGGGTGACGTTCTCATAGATTTCGGGCAGTAGCTTGGCGCCCACGCGCTGCTCCTGTGCCTTGAGAATCTTGAAGCTGTAGGTGACGGGCGATTTCCTCACGCAGACGACCTCGCCCACCTTGACCATGCGCGAGGGCTTGACGGTGGTGCCAGCCACGCTGACGCGCCCGTTCTTGCAGGCGTCGGCGGCGATGGAGCGGGTCTTGAAGATGCGTGCAGCCCAGAGCCACTTGTCTATGCGTGCCTCGGTGTTCATTTCTTTCCCAGCTTGTTGTATTGGTTCATCGTGATGTCGATGCCTGCGAGCACGAAGCTTCGGAGCATCTCTACGGCGGTGTCGATGCTGGGCTGCAGCTGCTCGAGCTCCGCGGGGGAGAATCGCCCGAGCACCCAGTCTATCTGCCCGCCCTGCGGGTAGTCGTTGCCTATGCCCATGCGCAGTCGTGCATACTGCTGGCCTATGAGCTGCTGTATGTGTCCCAGGCCGTTGTGCCCGCCGTTGCTGCCGCTGGCCTTCATGCGGAAGGCGCCCAGGGGCAGGGCCACGTCGTCGCTGACGACAAGCAGCCGCTGCTGGTCTATGTTCTCCTTGTTCAGCCAGTAGCGCACGGCGTTGCCGCTGAGGTTCATGTAGGTCGAGGGCTTGAGCAGGAAGACCTTGCGGCCCTTGAGCGACGTCTCGGCCACGAAGCCGTAACGGCGGTCGTCAAAAACAGCATTGGATGCTTTCGCAAAAGCATCCAATACCATGAATCCAGCGTTGTGGCGGGTTCCCTCGTACTCTGTGCCGACGTTGCCCAGACCGACAATCAAGTATTTGTGCTGTGGGTGTGATTACTCAGTGGCAGCAGCAGCGGCAGCCTTCGAGGCGCGGGTCTCCTTGACCGAGCACACCACCACCTGTGCGGGAGTGGCCAGCTCGAGGCCCTCGAAGCTCAGCTCGCCCACCTTGATGGCCTTGCCCAGACCGAGGCTGGTCACGTCGATGTCGAGTATCTCGGGTATCTGCTTGTAGGGGGCTGTCACGTCTATCTTGCGGATGCTCAGGTTGAGCTTGCCGCCCTCACGCACACCCTGTGCCAGGCCGTTGAGCTTCACGGGGATGCCCACGGTGATGGGCTTCTGCTCGTTGATCTCGTAGAAGTCGGCATGCAGCAGTGCGTCGGTCGTGGGGTGGAACTGCAGCTCCTTGATGATGGCCTTGTGCTCCTTGCCGTCGATGCTCAGGTTGCACACATACACGTGCGGGGTGTAGACAGCCTTGCGCAGCTCGGCATAGTTGGCCGAGAATGCCAGTGCCTTGGGCAGGCCCTTCTCGTCCTTGTCCTCACCATACAGGTTGCAGGGCACCAGACCCTCCTTGCGCATCAGCTTGGATGCCTTCTTGCCAGTCGTCTCGCGCTTCTGGCCGTTGATTGCGATTTCTTTCATTGTCTTGTGTTACTCTAAATTAAGTGGATAAATTGAATGTTTTCTTTGCTTAATTCGCCATCACACGATTGTCGTTGTCGTTGTGCTTTCCGAAAAAGCGGTGCAAAGGTACGAAATAAATTGATAAATGACATCAGAAAGCCAATAATTTTTCAAAAAAACACGCTTTTTCTTGCACATTAGGGGGAAAATACCTAATTTTGCAATCGAATTGAGAGAAAAAAGGACCAAGATACCGAAAGATGATCAACAGAGAACTTATAAGGATAAAAATAGTGCAGTTGACCTACGCGTACTATCAAAACGGCAACAAAAACATGGATATAGCGGAGAAGGAGCTGTCCTTCAGCCTGTCCAAGGCCTATGACCTCTACAACCTGATGCTGTCGCTGATAGTAGCCGTGACGAAGGAGGCCGGCCGCAGGCTGACGATAGCCCAGGGCAAGGCCCGCCGCGAGGGACTGCCCGAGCCGAGCCAGCGTTTTGTCTTCAACCGCTTTGCCCTGCAGCTCGAGAGCAACTACCAGCTGCAGGAGTTCTGCGAGACACAGAAGCGCTCGTGGGCCGACCATCCGGAGTTTGTGGGCAAGCTCTTCGAGCAGATAGAGCAGAGCCAGATATATAAGGAATATATGGCGAGCGACACCGAGGACTATGCCACCGACCGCGAGCTCTGGCGGCGCATCTACCGCACGCTCATCCAGGAGAACGAAGACCTCGACCAGCTGCTCGAGGAGCAGAGCCTCTACTGGAACGATGACAAGGAGGTGGTCGACTCCTTCGTGCTCAAGACCATCAAGCGCTTTGAGGAGAAAAACGGCAGCAAGCAGGAACTGCTGCCCGAATACGACTCCGACGACGAGCGCGACTACGCACGCAAGCTCTTCAGGGCCACCATACTCAATGCCGACGACTACCAGCACTTCATGACAGAGGCGTCGCGCAACTGGGACTTTTCCCGACTGGCATTCATGGACGTCATCATCATGCAGATTGCCATCGCAGAGATGCTCACCTTCCCCAACATTCCCATCTCGGTGACCATCAATGAGTATGTGGAGCTCTCCAAGATATACTCCACGCCGCGCAGCGGTGCCTATATCAACGGCATGCTCGACACCATCGCACGCCACCTCATACGCACAGGACGCATGATGAAGCAGATGACGCCGAGGAAGAAAGACGAACAGGACGAAAGCAAACTTTCATAAAAACCATTTATACCAAACACTGACAATATGACAAGCATCATCCTTGCAGCACAGGCCGCACCCCAGGCCGGGGGCGGGGGCATGGGCATGATACTCATGATGGTGGCGCTCTTCGCCATCATGTACTTCTTCATGATCCGCCCGCAGCAGAAGAGACAGAAAGAGATACAGCGATTCCAGAGCGAGCTCACCGAGGGAACACCCGTCGTCACCGGCGGCGGCATCTACGGCACGGTGAAGAGCATCGACCTGGCAAAAAACACCGTCGACGTGAAGATTGCGCGCGACGTCGTCGTCACCGTCGACAAGGGCAGCGTCTTCAAGGACATGGCCAACACCCCGCTGACCAAATAAGAAAAAACGTCGTCCACTCACACACACACACAACATACTGCTGAGGCGTGGCACTGCGCGAGTTATACCACTTTGTCAGGAATTTCCTGTTCAGCCGGGCTAACAGGGAATTTCTGTCTTTTTTGTTTTTCTTCGTGATGGCAGGCTTCTTCTGGCTGCTGATGACACTCAACGACAACTACGAGCAAGAGATTCGCATACCCGTGAGATACGTCAACGTGCCGAAGAACGCTGTGCTCACCTCGGGAGAGACAGACACGCTGCGCGTCAACGTGTCCGACAAGGGACTCGTGCTCGCCGCCTATCTCTATGGTCACGACATGCTGCCCATCGCCATCGACTTCAAGAGCTATGCTCATGCCGGCGGCAACGGCACCGTGCCTGCCGCCGACCTCAAGAAGATGGTGGCACAGCGCATTGCGGCATCGTCGAAGATTGTGAGCGTCAAGCCCGACAGACTCAACTTCTATTATAATTATGGTGAGAAGAAGCGCGTGGCCGTGGCCTACAGCGGACAGGTGACACCAGGCGACATGTACTATCTGGCACGCGTGGACTACCGTCCGGACAGCGTCACCATCTTTGCCTCGGCAGAGCGGCTCGACAGCATCGGGCTCGTGCTCACCGAGCCGGTCGACATTGCCGACGCGCGCGACACCGTGGTCGTCACGGCCAGGATAAGGAGCATGCAGGGCGTGAAGGTCGTGCCCGAGCGGGTCGACGTCAGGTTCTTCTTCGACGTGCTCTCCGAGGTGACTTTCGACGACATTCCCATCAGGGGCATCAACATGCCCGAGGGGAAAAAGCTGCGCACCTTTCCGGCCAAGGTCAGTGTGAAGTGTGTCACCGGCGTCAACATCTACCGCAACGTCTCGGCGGCCGACTTCGAGGTCGTGGCCGACTATAGGGAGATACAGGCCGCGCCATCGTCGCAGTGCCGCATATACCTCCGGCGTACTCCGGAAGGTATCAAAAGACCCAAGCTTGAGACCACCCACGTAGACTATCTCATAGAGGAGTGAAGACGTCTCGCCCCCACCACCTGCCGCGCCAGCGCACCTGCCTGCTGACAGCGCGTGGGCAGGATGCAATAAGACAAAGAAAAACGACGACGATGAAGATAGGTATCACCGGAGGAATAGGCAGCGGCAAGAGCTATGTGTGCCGCCTGCTGGAGGCGCGCGGCATCAGCATCTACGACTGTGACGCCGCGGCCAAGCGCCTCATGCGCACCTCGCCCCGTCTGCAGGAGCAGCTCACTGCCCTCATCGGCCCTGAGGCCTACTGTGCCGACGAACGAGGTGTAGGGGTGCTCAACAAGGCAGCAGTGGCCCGCTTCCTGCTGGCTTCCGAAGCCAATGCGCAAGCCCTCGACGCCCTCGTGCATCCGGCTGTGGCTGCCGACTTCGCGCAGAGCGGCATCGGGTGGATGGAGTGCGCCATACTCTTCGAATCGGGGTTCGACCGCCTGGTAGACCGCGTGGTGGTGGTCACAGCGCCCGAGCCGGTGCGCATAGCGCGCATCGTGCAGCGTGACGGCATCAGCGAGCAAAAAGCCCGACAGTGGATGGCACGACAGTGGCCGCAGGACAAGGTGCGCGAGCTGGCCGACTACGAGGTGGCAAACGACGGCCAGTCAGACCTCGGCCCTCAGATAGCCCGCCTCTGCCGTCTGCTTGAGCAGTCATAGTAGCCTCATGAGCCCCATGAGCCCCATGAGCCCCATGAGCCCTATGAGCCCCATAAGTCCCAGTGGCCCCATAGGCCCCATAAAAAATAATAACCCCAAAAAAGAAAAAAATGCAACAGACCATTTTAGCCATTGCCGGAAAGCCCGGCCTTTACAAACTCGTTTCCCGTGCAAAGAACAGCCTTATCGTCGAGTCGCTCGACGAGTCGCACCGTCGGCAGCCGGCGTTTGCCAAGGACCGCATCACCTCTCTGGCCGACATTGCCATGTACACCGATGCCGACGACGTGCCCCTGATGGACGTGCTCGAGAGCCTCAAGACTCTTGAGGAGGGCAAGCCTGCCAGCATAGACGCCAAGAAAGCCAGCGGCGACGAGCTGCGCGAGTACTTTGCCAAGGTGCTGCCCTCGTTCGATCGCGACCGCGTGCATGTGAGCGACATCAAGAAGCTCTTGCAGTGGTACAACATCCTCATTGCCAACGGCATCACCGACTTCCAGGAGGAGATGAAACCCACAGAGGGCGACAACGTCGACGACCGCCAGCAATAGGAAACAAGTAGGAAGTAGGAAGTAAGAAGTAAGAAGAAAGAAGTATGGTTACACTGCTATTGTGACAACACGCATAGCAGTGTAACCATACTTCTTACTTCTTACTTATAACTATATTTAGAATCCTCCGAAGCCTCCTCGGCTGTTGGGACCGCCGCCGCGTCGTCCGCCGCCGTTGCCGCCCGTGCGTCTGCCGGAGCGGTCGCCGTCCATGCGATCCATGCCGCCGGCGCCCCGCATCTGCTGCCGCATCTCACGTGTACCGAAGAGGTTCAGACGGTAGGTGGCGCGCAGCATCACGTAGCTGTTGATGCTGTTGTACTCGTTGTCCACGCGGCTCATGGCGTTGATGGCACGCGAGAAGTTTGACTGCTGGCCCAGGATGTCGTAGAACTCCAGACGCACCGACAGCGGCTTGCCTGTGAGGAACGACTGCGAGATCTGTGCGTTCCATATCAGCTCGTTGGTGTTGGCTGCGGCATCGCTGTAGCCACGGCGGCTCGACATGTTGAGGTTGGTGGTGAGCTGCATGCCCCAGGGCATCTGCAGCGTGGTGTTGAAGCCGTAGTTGAAGTTCCAGGTGTTCAGCTTCGAGTTTGCCTGCATGGCGTTGTAGGAATAGTTGTACTGCACGCGGCCGTTCAGCTCCACCTCTATCCAGTCGTTGCGGTAGCTGGCGCCCAGTCGTTCGGCCACGGTGGTGCTCTTTGTCGTCATCTTGCTCACGGCGCTGGCATCGCCGGTGCGCGAGAGGTCTATGTAGCCCACGCGGTTGGCATAGCTCGCCTCGGTGGCCGAGCTCACGTTGAAGTAGCCCGTGGTGTCGATGGCCGTGTTGATGGTGAAGTTTCCGCTCAGGTCCCAGTTGCCGTTGATGTTCTCAGGGCGCGAACGGCGTCCGCCGGTGCTGTCGTCGTAGACCACCATGTTGGCCACGGAGTTGCTCGTGGTGGAGAAGTTCACATTGGCGAAGATGAAGCGCTGGTGGCGCTCGAAGTAGTCGTTGTAGCGCCAGGAGAAACGCTGGGTGAACGAGGGCTTCAGGCTGGGATTGCCGCTGGTGATGTTGAGGGGGTCGCTCGTGTCGGTGATGGGGAGCAGGTCGCTCATCGAGGGCTGCGAGGTGTTGCCCCGATACTCGAAGCGCATCTGTCCGCGGTCGCTCAGCTTCCAGCGGAAGTTGGCCGTCGGGCTCCAGTTCACCACGCTGCGGGTGGTCACCGTGTCGAGGGCCAGATAGCGGTAGGTGAACTCGCTCGACTGTGGTATGAGCTGCACGCCCACGTTGAAGTTGTATTTCTCACGGATGACGCGCAGCATCACCTCGGCCGTGTGTATGTAGTTCTTGTACTGCGAGAAGCGGCTCTGGTCCTGGTCGAAGTATTCGTGGTAGTCGTCGCCCAGGCGGCCGAACATCGTGTCCCAGTCGCGGTAGCCCAGTCGTAGCCCGGAGAGGTCGTTGCGGCGGGTGGGGTCGGTCATGCTCCAGAAGTCGTAGGTGGAGCGGTCGCTCTTGGTGAACCGGTACTGGAAGTTGTAGCTGAACTGCAGGAAGGTGGCCCGTGCTATGGGCTCGCTGTAGGTCAGGCGCACGTTGTAGTCGTAGTTCTTCGTGGGTGTCTCGTTGAACATGTTGCGCTGGTAGGTAGAGTCGCCCGTGGCCAGCTGGTAGAGGTTGACGAGGCTGCGCGAGAACGACTCTGAATAGCCTTTGGTGTAGTTGGCGCTGGTCTGCAGGGTGATGTTTCGTCCCTGGCTGCCTATCTTACGGTTGACCTGCAGCGTGCCTCCAAAGCGGCGCGAGTCGCTGTAGGTCAGTCCGCCGCCGTCGTGCTGGTTGACCACGAGGGTCGAGTCGAGTCCGAGCATGCGGCCTACGATGGTGGCGATGCCGTCGTTGCTGGTGGCATATCTGTAAGGGTCGTCGCTGAAGGTGGCCGACTCACTGCCTGATAGTCCGTCGTTGCTGCTGAAGGTCATCGTGGGCCGGAGGCTGATGTTCCACAGCGTGTCGGGCGTCCACTCCAGTCGCATCTGTGCGTTCCACGAGTTGGCGCGCGAGTAGTTCTGGTTTGTCGACACACCGAAGGAGCTCACGCGGCTCACGAAGTTCTCCGTCGACCGGCGGCTCCAGGAGTCGCCGTCGTTGTGGCTCCAGCGCACGGAGCCGTCCCACTTCAGCAGTTTCTCTTTCTCATAGTTGAAGTTGACCGATGCCATCTTTGCGGCCTGCAGTCCGTTGCGCCCGCCGCCGCCGAAGCGTCCGCCGCCGCCACCGCCGCCGAAGCCCATGTCGTTGACGTTGTTGGCATTGGCAAAGCCCATGACGCGCATGCCGTCTTTCATGTAGGCACCGAAGCCGCGGCTGGTGTAGCGGCTCTTCGTGCCTATGCCGGCGTCGAAGTTGGCGAAGATACCGCGGTTCATGCCCCGCTTCAGTCCGAAGTCGAGCACCATCTGGTCGTTGCCGTCGTCCACGCCGGTCACGCGGCTCAGGTCGCTCTTCTCCTCGTAGGTCTTGATGCGGTCCACGACAGAGGTGGGCAGGTTCTTCACGGCGGTCTTGGTGTCGCCTATCATAAACTCCTTGCCGTCCACCTTGATCTTCTGCACAGTCTTGCCGTTGATCTTCACCGTGCCGTCGTCGTCGACCTCGGCGCCGGGCAGCTTCTTGATGAGCTCCTCGACCACCGAGCCCTCGGGCGTGCGATACGCGCCCGCGTTATATATTATGGTGTCGTCCTTCGTCGTCACCTTGGCCACGTTTCTCACCACCTCGGCACCCTTGAGCAGGATGGCATCCGCCTCGATGGTCATCGTGCCCATGCTTACGGGCTTGGCCTCGGCCACGGCGATGTTCTTGTAGAGCGTCTTGAAGCCCACGTAGCTGATGCGCACGATAAACCGGCCGTCGGCCGGGGCTGTCATCTGGAAGAGTCCGTCGATGTTGGTCACCGCATTGGCGGCCATGGTGCTGTCGGGCTTCAGCAGGGCCACGGTGGCCTGAATCACGGCCTCGTTGTTGGTGTCGATCACCTTTCCGCTCACGGTGCGTTGGGCTTGCGCCCCTGAGAGGGCCGCCAGCAGAACGGCCGTCAAGAGTAGAAGTTGCTTCATTATGTCTTGGTATTTTTTATCCGTAATACTCTATTCAGACGCCTGCCTCGTGTCAAAGTTTAATCCGCCGGCGGCGATAAATACTTAATTTTCGTCAACAATAGCTTAAAAAATGTTCGTTTGCTGCTCAAAAAAGTGTCGAATCGTGTGTCTGTGTGCACTATTTTGTGTAATTTTGCAGCTTGATAGTGATATGGAACGTCAGAAAGTGATCATCTCCAGTCATCTGGAGTCCGCACTGTCGGCAGCGATGGCCGAGTGCGATGCCGACCGCTCCTTTGTGCTGGTCGACGAGACCACGGCGCAGCTCTGTCTGCCCGTAGTACAGGATTTTGGCTGCATGCAGGGTGTGCGGCCCATCGTCATTGAGCCTGGCGACGACCACAAGTCGCTCGAGGCCCTGGCTCATGTGTGGAGCGAGCTGCAGCGTATGGGCGCCACGCGTCACTCGCTGCTCGTCAGTCTGGGTGGGGGCATGGTGACCGACCTGGGCGGTTTTGCCGCCGCCACTTTCAAGCGGGGCATCAGCTGTGTCAATGTGCCCACCACGCTGCTTGCCATGGTCGATGCCTCGGTGGGCGGCAAGACCGGCATCAACTTCGGCGGACTGAAAAACGAGGTGGGCGTCTTCCGCAATGCCTCCTCCGTCATCCTCGACACCGTCTTCCTGCACACCATGGACGCGGCCAACATGCTTTCCGGCTATGCCGAGATGCTCAAGCACGGGCTCATCAGTCCAAGGGACAG
>CAJOHP010000069.1 GCA_905234355.1 uncultured Prevotella sp.
GGTCCAGAGGTCGCTCACGCGCACATTCTTCGTCTCGGCAGCATCCATGACCACGCGCTCCTTGGTCTGCGTGAAGCAGAAGACGAGCAGGGCCAGGCCCACGAGCGAGAAGATGAGCATGGTGAGGAACCAGGCGCCCGAGTCCTTGGGCAGCGTGGAGGCCTGCTCGTTGGGCACGTAGCTGGTGTAGGCCAGCACCAGTCCGGGTATGACGCCGCCCAGGGCCATGCCGGCCTTGAAGAAGATGCCGGTGAGGGCATTGACGATGCCGGCTATGCGGCGCCCGCTGGTGTACTCGGCGTAGGAGATGACCTCGGGGATGAGCGCCCACATGTAGCCCGTGGCCACGATGACACCCGTGGACTTGACAAACTGGGCTATATATACTAAGGTGATGTTCTCCTTGACCGTGCCCATGCGGCTGATGACATAGAGCATGGCCATGCCCACGATGGCTACGCTGAGGAAGATGTAGAACATGTTCTTCTTGCCCACACGGCGCTTGATGGCGGGCACCATGGGCATGAAGATGAACGAGGGCAGTGAGCCCAGGCCCATGAACAGGGCCATCTGTGCAAAGATGGCCACGACGATGGGCACGCCAGCCGAGACACACAGGCCGCCCACATTGGCCATGAACATGCGGACGGAGGTGAGGATGGTGATCTCATTGGTGTCGCGCGTCAGCGAGGAGTTGAGCGCACCGTAGGGCACATTGATGAGCGTGTAGAGCATGGACATGCCCACATAGGTGACATAGGCATAGAGCAGCGAGGGAGCAAAGCCGTCCCAGAAGCAGAGTATGGCCATGATGGTGAGCGGTATGCCGCCCGTGACGAGATAGCTGCGGTACTTGCCCAGACGCGGCGTGTGCTTGTCCACGAAGGTACCCACGAGCGGGTCCCACAACACATCGACCAGACGCACTACGAGAAACATGGTGCCGGCCAGACCCGCCGAGCGGGTGGCGTCGCCGCCAAGCACATACACGTCGGTGTAGAAAAACAGCAGGTACATGCAGATGGTCTGATAAATCAGGTTCTGCGCCAGGTCACCGGCACCAAAGCCGATGCGTTGCACCCACGACAACTTGTAGAATCCTTTTTGTGGAGCTGAGTCTGTCATAAAGTATTTTTTCAGTTATTGTTTTTTGTGCTGCAAAGTTAGTATTATTTATCTGAAGCGTCATGCACAAATGTTGCAGATGCTTACCCAAATGTTGCATAAGACGGGTAAAAAGACCGCAGAACAGGCAAAACAAAACAAAAACTTATACAGAAGATGGCAATCTATTGTCTAATATCACCACATGAAGGCAGACCATCGGCCCTTTGATGAAAAGTTCATGGCATTTTATTTGGCCGTTTGCCGTTTTCTTCGTACTTTTGCACGACTTAACAAGCCGGCCGTAACCCTAACCTCACGCAACATGAAACTTACAGCAAAGAGCATCCTTCGTGTGGCCAGCCGCCTGCGCTCGTCGCTCGTGGCCAGGCTCACCCTGCTTGTCGTGGCCTTTGTGGCTCTGCTCTTCATCGTCGCCGTGAGCGCATTCTTCCTCCAGTCGCGCCAGGCAGTGAAGGAAGAAGCCATCGATCTGGCCATGCAGAACCTGGACAAGACGGTGCAAACCATCGACAATATCCTGATGCGTGCCGAGATCACTTCAGACAACATGCTCTGGCTGGTGGAGCACCACCTGGACTCCCCCGACCTGATGTTTGAGTACAGCCGGCAGACACTGCAGAACAACCCCGAGCTCTACGGCTGCAGCATAGCCTTTGAGCCATACTTCTTCAAAGGCCGGGGACGCTACTTCTCTGCCTACTCCCACCGTGGCGACAGCATCACGACCGAACAGGAGGGCAGCGACCTCTACCAGTACTTCACGCTCGACTGGTATCGCACACCGGTCTTGCAGGACAAGCCATGCTGGGTGGAGCCCTTCTACGAAAACGTGCAGAGCGGCATCATGGTCAACGACGCCATCACCTCTTACTGCAGGCCCATACGCGACGCCAGCGGGCGCACCGTCGGCGTGCTCTCCGTCGACGTGGCCATCGACGACCTTTCTGCCAGTGTCGTGGCTGCCAAACCCTACCCCCACTCCTACAACGCCGTGTGCAGCCAGATGGGAGCCTACATCGTGCACCCCGACACGACCAAGCTCTTCCACGCCAACATAAAATCGCTCGCTCTACAGGAGCAAGACCCTGAGGTGACTGCCATCGTGAACAACATGCTGGACGGAAAGAGCGGATACAGCCACTGCACACTCAAAGGAGAGTCGGCCTATGTGTTCTACCAGCCGTTCAAGAAGGCTGGATGGAGCGTGGCCATCGTCTGCACAGAAACCGACATCTTCAGCAACTACTCACGCCTGCAGACCTACACCATGCTCATCGCAGTGGCAGGACTGCTGCTGCTGCTGCTCGTCTGCTGGATGTTCATAAACCGGCAGTTCCGGCCACTCTCCATGCTCGCCAGGTCGGCCGTCAGCGTGGCTGCCGGCGACTTCTCACAGCACATACCACACACCACAGCCCACAACGAAGTGGGACTGCTGCAAAACAGCTTCGCACGCATGCAGCACTCACTGGCCACTCACGTGGAAAAGGCACGCGAGCTGGCCGACTCACTGAGCCTGCGCAACAAGGAGCTGGCCACCATCTACGAACGGTCAAAGGAGGTGGAGCGCGTGAAGACGGCTTTCCTCAACAACACGACCGACCAGCTCGTGGAACCCGTCGGCGTCATCACCGGCATCACCGCCCACATCAGAGCACACTACCCCCAGATGAGCGACGAAGAAATGAACGCCCTGGTGGAACGCATGCAGACCAATGCCGACACCGTGGCCGAGCTGCTCAACCGGATGATCGACGTGGCGCTGAAAGAGAGTACCGCCACTCTGCAAAACCAAACCATCGACAACACATGAAGAAGCATCCCTACAAACTGCGCACCACCTTCGCCATGAAGCTGAGCCTGGGCATCATCGCCCTGGCCGTGAGCGTGCTGGCCGTGGCCCTGGGATTCCTGCTGTGGAAGTCGAACAGATACATACGCCAGGCGGCCATCGAGCGCAGCGTGCTCGCCCTGGACAATACTACGCTGCGCATGGCCGACGCCATGAATGAGATAGTGACCGCTGCCGACAACACCTACTGGCAGATAGAGGCCTGCCTCCATCCTGACTCCGCAAGGGCGTTCTCCAGGCGCGTACTGCAGCTCAATCCCAACATCTATGGCTGCTCAGTGGCCTTCGAACCCCACTTCTTCGAGCAGACGGGGCTCTACTGCTCCATGTACTCCCTGCATCACGACGGCCAGATAGTGACGGCACAGGAGGGCAACGACAGCTACAAATACTTCGAGCTGGACTGGTATCGCGTGGCCAAGTTTCTGGACCGACCCTGCTGGGTGGACCCCTTCCAAGACGTCAACCCACTCGGCATCGCTGCCAGTGAGCCCATAGCCACCTACAGCCGGCCACTGCACGACAGAACGGGACGATTCATTGGCGTCATAGCCAACGACATCACACTCCGATGGATAGAACGCGTCATCAACGAGAACAAGCCCTACCCCAACGCCTACTACTTCATGCTCGGACGCAGAGGGCACTACTACGTACATCCCGACACTGCCCGCATCTTCGAACAGACCATCTTCGCCAATGCCCACCCGGAGCACAATGCCGGGCTCTACACACTGGGACACCAGATGATCAACCTCGCAGCCGGCATGCAGCACACCGAGATAGACGGACAACAATGTTACGTGTTCTACCGACCAGTAGACAACACGCCATGGAGCCTCGCACTGGTGTGCCCCGAGAGCGACGTCATGGGCGGATACTACCAGCTCGTTTATATCGTCATCTCCATCATCGTGGCTGGACTAATGCTCATGCTCCTCTTCTGCCGCCGCATCGTCAGCCACAGCGTAGAGCCTTTAGGCACACTGGCAAGTATGACACGACACATCGCCGACCATAACTTCAGCGACCACATGCCACACAGCAACCGCACCGACGGCGTGGGACAACTGCAGAACAGCTTCGCACGCATGCAGCAGGCACTGGCCCGATACATCGGACAGGTGAACAACGACAACAAGCAGATGGAGCACCGCAACAACGAGCTGCAAAGAGCCAACGCCATGGCTGTGGAAGCCGACAGGAAGAAAGCCGTCTTCATACAGAACATGACACATGAAGTGCGCACACCGCTCAACATCATCGTGGGGTTTGCACAGGTGCTGCGCGACAGCCATCACAACATGCCCGACGATGAGCTGCGACCCATCTTCGCCACCATGCAGCAGAATGCCGACGCCATCACAGGCATCGTGGACATGCTCCTGGCCAACTCGTCGATGCATAGCGACACCACAATCGAGCTCTCAGACAACATAGCATGCAACGCTCTGCTGCGCGAAGCCAAGGAAGGACTGAGGCTGCGACGACCCGCCACCGTCAGCGCGCGCATCAGCACCAGCGTAGACGAGACCATGACCGTACAGACCAACAAGGCGGCACTGCTCAAAGTAATACGAGAGCTGCTCGACAATGCCAACCGATTCACACTCGAAGGAAACATCACCTTGGGATGCCGGCAGGACTCACCTGCAACCGTCAGCTTCACCGTCGCCGACACTGGACCGGGCATACCACAGGCCGACAGAAACCGCATCTTCGACCAGTTCACCAAACTCGACGACTTTGCCGAAGGACTAGGACTGGGGCTCACGCTAGCACGACGCATCACGGCCATGCTCGGAGGAACACTACAGCTCGACACTACCTATATCACAGGATCACGATTCGTGGTCTGCATACCAATCAAGCCAAAATGAAAAAGTAACATCTTTTCCAACATAATTGTAGTAACATGAAAAAACATCATTTCATCATCAGTGTGCTCATGCTCTTAGCAAGCACCACTGCCTGTGCACAAAAACACCGCCTCTGGTATGCAAAGCCCGCCACCCACTGGCTCGAAGCGCTGCCCATCGGCAACTCACTACTCGGCGCCATGGTCTACGGAAAAACCGACCAGGAGGAGATCCAGCTGAACGAAGAGACATTCTGGAGCGGGTCACCACACAGCAACAACAGCACCAGCGCACTACAGCATCTCAACGAGGTGCGACAGCTCATCTATGCCGGCAAAGAGCAGGAAGCCAGCAAAATTCTCGACCAGCACTTCGTGCCAGGACCACACGGCATGCGATACCTGCCCATGGGCAGCCTGATAATCAGCCTGGGACATAACGACGTGCACAACTATGTGAGGGCACTCAGTCTCAACGAGGCCACTGCCACCACCTCTTATATATATAATGGTGTGAGCTATGAGCGCACGGCCTTTGCCTCGCAGGCCGACAGCATAATCGTCCTGCACCTGAAAGCTGGCAGAAAAGGGGCACTCAGCTTCACCATGAACTATGAGAGCCAGCTGCCGCTCACGGTCGACAACACCGGAAAACGCTTCACTGCCACCATACAGGGCGTGGAGCAGGAAGGAATCAAGGCAGGACTCACTGCACAATGCCAGATGAGTGTGAGGGTGGAAGGAAAAGGGGCACAAGTCACCCTCCCCGGCTATGCCGTCGACGTGAAAGGAGCCACAGAAGCCACCATCTGCATCGCGGCAGCCACCAACTTCGTAAACTACCAGGATGTGAGCGGCAATGCAGCAGCAAAGAACGAGCGGAGGCTGAGCCGGGCGGAGAAGATGTCCTTCGACCAACTGCTCAGCCGACATATAGCCAAGTATCAGGAGCAGTACAACCGCGTGACACTGACACTGCCCAAGGGGGCGAACTCCGGACTGGAGACCGACAAGCGTCTGGCCGCCTTCGAGAAGGATGCCAGCGACCTCGACATGGTGGCACTGATGATGCAGTACGGACGCTACCTGCTCATCTCATCCAGTCAGCCGGGCGGACAACCTGCCAACCTGCAAGGTGTGTGGAACGACAAGATGAACGCTCCGTGGGACTCGAAATACACCATCAACATCAATACCGAGATGAACTACTGGCCCGCCCTCGTGGGCAATCTGGCAGAGACACAGCAACCTCTCTTCTCGATGGTACGCGACCTCAGCGTGACAGGCGCCGAGACAGCACGCACAATGTATGGTTGCCGAGGCTGGATGGCCCACCACAACACCGACCTGTGGCGCATCGCCGGACCCGTCGACGGCACACCATGGGGACTGTTCCCCACCGGCGGCGCATGGCTCGCCACACACATCTGGCAGCACTACCTCTTCACCGGCGACAGGCTGTTCCTCGAGCAGTACTACCCTGTGCTCAAAGGCGCGGCCGACTTCTTCGCCGACTACCTGCAGGAGTATCCGGCCGGCGGCGAAGTGAGACAGGCTGCAGGATGGATGGTCAGCGTGCCTACCGTCTCGCCCGAGCACGGACCCGTAGGCAAACACACCAACGTCACTGCTGGATCGACCATGGACAACCAGATTATCTTCGACATACTCTCGGCCACAGCACAGGCCGCTGCCATCCTGGACAAGGACAGCGACTACCGCACACGGCTGAACAACCTGCTGGACAAACTGCCACCCATGCAGATAGGACGCCACGGACAGCTACAGGAGTGGCTCATCGACGGAGACGACCCTAAGGACGAGCACCGACACATCTCACAGCTCTACGGTCTCTATCCTTCCAACCAGATATCGCCCTACACCCATCCCGACCTCTTTGCCGCTGCTGCCAACACCTTGCGGCAGCGCGGCGACATGGCCACAGGATGGAGCCTGGGATGGAAGACCAACTTCTGGGCACGCATGCTCGATGGCAACCACGCCTTCCGCATCATCACCAACATGCTGCACCTGCTGCCCGACGACGCCAAGGCACGACAGTATCCCCAGGGACGCACCTACCCCAACCTGTTCGACGCCCATCCGCCCTTCCAGATCGACGGCAATTTCGGCGTGTCTGCAGGCATATGCGAGATGCTCGTGCAGAGCCACGACGGCGCTGTCCACCTACTGCCCGCACTGCCCGACGCATGGGCCAGCGGACAGGTGAAAGGGCTGCGAGCAAGGGGAGGCTTCATCGTAGACGAGCAGTGGAGCGGCAGCAGGCTGCAGCAGGCCACAATACGCTCCACCATAGGCGGCACACTACGGCTCCGCTCCTACCACCCACTTCATGGCAAAGGACTCAAGCTGGCTAAAGGACCATGCCCCAACCCGCTCTTTGCACCCGCCAGCATCAGGCAGCCGCTACACTCGGCAGAGCTGCACGACTTCCAGCCTGCCGCCATACGACAGGTCTACGAGTACGACATCGCCACCGAGGCAGGACAGACCATACGCATCACCGCAGGAAAGTAATTGCAACACATTTCAGGACAATCAGAAACAGACATAAATCACAACTTTACAGAACAGACATTATGAGACAACAGCATTTTACAACTATCGCCGTAATGATTGCTTGCGGCATACTGGCACTCTGTTCCTGCAGGAGCGAGCGCACAGAGACAGACACACAGCGTCCGACCGACGACACTCGGGCGTTTGTGACACTTGCAGAGGCTGTGCCTGACGCCATCCTCGAGATACGCTACTACGGCACCTACAACTTTGTGGGAGCACGCATCGACGGCTACGAGCAGCCCACAGCCCTGCTCACCCGCGTGGCTGCCGACAGCCTGCGCGCCGTGAGCGATGACGTCAAGGCATTGGGATACAGGCTGAAGATATACGATGCCTACCGTCCGCAATGCGCCGTAGACCACTTCGTACGCTGGGCGAAAGCCACAGCCGACACGCTGATGAAGCCATACTTCTATCCTGACCTGCCCAAGGATGTGCTCTTCCCGCAGGAATACATCTGCGAGAAGAGCGGCCACACACGCGGCAGCACCGTAGACCTGACGCTCTTCGACATGGCCACGGAGAAGGAACTCGACATGGGCGGCACATTCGACTGGTTCGGACCGGAGAGCCACCCCGACTTCTGCGGCGACCCCGTGACTGGCCGCTACACCGGCGACAACAGCAAGTCGCCTGTCGGACGAAGCATCACAGAGCTGCAGTTTCAGCACCGCATGGTGCTGCGCCAGGCCATGTTGCGCCACGGATTCAAGCCTTTCAACTCGGAATGGTGGCACTTCACGCTGGAGAACGAGCCTTACCCCGATACTTATTTCACCTTCCCTGTAAAAAGCCTCTGAAGCCAACGGCAAAAACAAAGCGTCCCTGACCGGCATATCACACCGGTCAGGGACGCTTTTTCTGTTATCCTATATTATCACACTTCTTACATCATGCCACCCATGCCAGGGTTGCCCATAGGCATGGCAGGCTCCTTCTCGGGCTTGTCGACGATGAGGCACTCGGTGGTGAGGAACATGCCGGCTATCGAGGCAGCATTCTCCAGTGCCACGCGCGCCACCTTGGCGGGGTCGATGACGCCAGCCTCACGCAGGTCCTCATACTTGTCGAGACGGGCATTGTAGCCGAAGTCTCCCTTGCCCTCGCGCACCTTCTGCACGACCACGGCGCCCTCCTCACCAGCGTTGGTGACAATCTGTCGCAGGGGCTCCTCGATGGCACGGCAGATGATGTTGATGCCGGTCTGCTCGTCAGCATTGTCGCCCTTGAGCTGTGCCAGAGCTTCCTGTGCACGGATGTAGGTGGTGCCGCCGCCGGCCACCACGCCTTCCTCGATGGCTGCACGAGTGGCGCAGAGCGCATCGTCGACGCGGTCTTTCTTCTCCTTCATCTCCACCTCGCTGTTGGCACCGACGTAGAGCACAGCCACACCGCCGGCCAGCTTGGCCAGACGCTCCTGCAGTTTCTCCTTGTCGTAGCTGCTGGTGGTGAGCTCTATCTCCTTCTTTATCTGTGCCACGCGGTCCTTGATAGCTTGCTTGTCGCCGGCACCATTGACAATGGTGGTGTTGTCCTTCGACACAGTGAGCTTCTCGCAGGTGCCGAGCATGTCGAGCGTAGCCTGTTCGAGCTTCAAGCCCTTCTCTTCGCTGATGACGGTACCGCCGGTGAGCACGGCGATGTCCTCGAGCATGGCCTTGCGGCGGTCGCCAAAGCCAGGAGCCTTGACGGCGCAGATCTTCAGGCCACCGCGCAGACGGTTGACCACAAGCGTGGTGAGCGCCTCAGAGTCCACATCCTCGGCGATGACGAGCAGCGGGCGTCCGCTCTCGGCAGCAGGCTGCAGGATGGGCAGGAAGTCCTTGATATTGGAGATCTTCTTGTCGTAGATGAGGATGTAAGGCGAGTCCATGACGCACTCCATCTTCTCTGAGTCGGTCACGAAGTAGGCAGAGAGATAGCCACGGTCGAACTGCATGCCCTCGACCACGCCGATGTGGGTGTCGCGGCTCTTCGACTCCTCGATGGTGATGACGCCGTCCTTGCTCACCTTGCGCATGGCCTCGGCCAGCAGCTCACCTATCTCCTTGTCGTTGTTGGCCGAGACGGTGGCCACCTGCTCTATCTTGTCGTAGTTGTCGCCCACGACCTCAGCCTTTTCAGCGATGAAGTCGGTCACACACTTCACGGCCTTGTCGATGCCGCGCTTGAGGTCCATGGGATTGGCGCCGGCGGTCACGTTCTTCAGCCCTTCCGAGACGATGGCCTGTGCCAGCAGCGTGGCGGTGGTGGTGCCGTCGCCGGCATCGTCGCCAGTCTTCGAGGCTACGCTCTTCACGAGCTGTGCGCCGGTGTTCTCGAAGTGGTCCTCGAGCTCTATCTCCTTAGCCACGGTCACGCCGTCCTTGGTGATCTGCGGAGCACCGAATTTCTTCTCAATGACTACATTACGTCCTTTCGGGCCGAGGGTCACCTTTACTGCGTTAGCCAACTGATCCACGCCCTGCTTCATCATCTCGCGGGCCTCGATATTGAATTTTATTTCTTTTGCCATAGTTTGTAAGCCCCCTGAGGGGGAGAGCAGTCTGAACAAGCGTTTATCAGACCGTTTGTTTTGTTAATGTTTTTTTATCTGACAGGGGCTGCGCCTGTCCAGCCCCCTATCCTCCTCTGGCTTAGCGGACTATGCCAGCACGGCCAGCACGTCGCTCTGGCGCATCATGAGGTACTTCTCGCCATCGAGCTCTATCTCGGTGCCGCTATATTTTCCGTAGAGCACCTGATCGCCCTCCTTGAGGAGCATCTCTTCGTCCTTGGTGCCCTTGCCCACAGCTTTGATGGTGCCACGCAGGGGCTTCTCTTTTGCAGTGTCGGGAATGATGATTCCGCCGATTTTCTCTTCGGCCGGTGCAGGCAATACCAGCACGCGGTCGGCTAATGGTTTGATTGTCATAATGCTGTTTGTTTTTATTGGATTGATGTTTACGTTGTTGTTTATAAAAAAAGAAAATTGTCAGCCGGTGGCAGTAGCGCCGGCTGACAATAGGGTTGCAAAAAGCGTGCCAAAAGTGTGTCACTCTATGGTGACATGCACGTCGGCCACAGGTCTGAGCTTCGACGAGGGCGAGAAGCTGGCATAGACGCTCTTAGTCTTGCAGTTGATGGTGAGAATCATCTCGGTGAAGGGGTTCCACACCAAGTAGTAGTCGGCCTGGAACACGGTCTGACCGGCCTCGGCAAGGGTGGCATTGAGCGTGGCATAGTTGGGTATGAGGCTCTTGTTCATCTCGTCGATGGTCATCATGCGCCATCCTGAGGTGATGCCTGCGGCCGCCCATGCCGCCAACTCTGCGTCGACCTTTGCCTTCGACACGCTGGTATCGTCGGCCGATGGGTCGTCGGCATGGTCGGCCACGCCTGCCTTCTCCGTTGGCGAGAGGAGCACAAGGTCGGCCGAGGTGTCGGTGGCATTGTTGACGGCCAATACGCAGCAGCCGCGGTAGAGGTCGCCCACGCTGGGTATGGCGGTGAGCGGCTCGTCGTCGGCAGGTGTGGGGTCTACGGCCGGGTCGTCATCGTTGCCTGTGGTGTTGTCGGTAGCGCCGGAGAAGCTGAAGACTATCTCACGCTCGCCCTGCCAGGTGGCGCCGGTATAGGTGCCGCCGAGGAGCAGGCCGTCGGTGCCCACATAAGTGCCGGTGACGTCGAAGATATAGTTGGCCTCAAGAGGTTCTGTGCAGGTATAGGAGTAGTTCT
>CAJOHP010000070.1 GCA_905234355.1 uncultured Prevotella sp.
ATGAGCGTATGTGAGCCTTGATTTGTAACTTTTCGGGGCAATTTGTTCACATTTTTATCTCGACTGGCTTAAAATCTCGGAAATTTTATCTAAATTTGCCTGTAAAATTCACCTATACTGCTGATGATTATATTATGGAAACTATTGTACAGAGCATAGTCAAGACTATTTTCAAATATCCTAAGCGGAAGGCTGTAGCCGATGCGGAAGGCTGGTATTCCTATGAGCGCTTGGGGGCCATCACCGACCAAATGGCAGAAATCATCATCCGCCGTGCAGGGCAGCATGGCGTCGATCTTGCCCAGCGTATCGAAAAAGGCCAAAGCGGTCTGCGTGTGGCTGTCATCATGCCTCGAACCAAGGACTTCCTTCTGGCTACCATCGGCATCATGAAGGCAGGATGCCCCTATGTACCCATAGATCCCGACTTCCCCATAGACCGTATCAACATCATCTTGAAAGACTGTCGAAGCTTCCAGATCGTCACCACCAAGGAGGTTCTTAGTAAACTACGTGCCGACAAGGCATTCTCCTACACGGAGAAGGACATCATTCTGATGGAGAACGTGCTGGAGATGCCTCCCTCCAGGACGCACATGACGTACTATGACTACTCTATGCTGGCCAACGAAGGCCTGATTATCTATACGTCGGGCTCAACGGGGCAGCCCAAGGGCGTAGTCCACAAGATGAGTATCTTTCCCCTGATGTCGGAGGTGGTGACACACTTCCATACGGTGACCTCAGAGACCTGCAGTGCCACGTTAGGGAACTTTTCGTTTCTGACTATCTTCATGGATATCTATCTGCCGCTGACGCTGGGTGGCTTCGTGTATGTTGTAAACGATACGGAGCGCTTGGACATACGCCTGCTGCACGACGTGCTGGTAAGAAACCGAATAGAGTTTTGCTTCATGCCTACCAAACTGGGGCTGTCGATGATTGACGCATACGATGATCTGCCATTCAAGGCACTGATTGTGGCAGGTGAGAAACTGCTGAATCCGCCCGCTACGGACTTCAAGCTCATTGATACCTATGGCACCACCGAGATAGGTTCAGTCATCTGCCGGCTGGTGAACTCTGGGCAGGACAACGACACGCTGGGCACCACACTCGAGGGAATGACAGCCTACCTGCTGGACGAAGAGGGCCGGCAGATTACAGAGCCTGGCGTGACAGGTGAATTCTGCATCGTCACCCCTTCGGCAGCCATAGGCTATAACAACCTTCCCGAACTGACTGCCGAGAAGTTTGTTGATTGTCCTTTCGCCCCCGGGCAACTCATGTTCAAGACAGGCGACCTGATGGCTTACAAGAAGGATGGTTCGCTGGCGTTCCACGGCCGCAAAGACTACATGGTCAAGCTGAACGGCTTCCGCATCGAACTGGGCGAGATAGAGAGCGTGCTCTCCAAGCACGAAAAGATGTTGGATGTCGCCTGTGTGATGAAGACTGCTGAGAGAGGCGACTACCTGTGCTTCTACTATACTACCAAGGACGGCAAGCGCGTAGCAGAGGAAGAGCTGAAGAACTTTGCCGCCAAGAAGCTGGCGCACTATATGGTGCCGTCCATCTATGTACATCTGGATTCTATGCCCCGCAATGCCAACAGCAAGATAGACCGTCTGCACCTGCCTGAGCCTGTTGCCTGGTCGCAGGCAGAATACGTGGCTCCTGCCACACCAACGGAGGCGAAGTTGGAGGCTGTCTTCCGCGACCTGCTGGGCAAGGAGCGGCTGAGTGTCACCACGTCGCTGTATGCCCAAGGCCTGAACTCGATACTCGCCATGCAGGCGATTGTTAAAATAGCAGAGTGCTTAGGCTTGGATTTGGACTACGAAACGGTTTTCAAGGAAGAGAATATCCGCAGCTTGGCGCGATTCATCGATAGAGACAAGGCTCGGCATAAAACATCATTCAGGGTCTATCCCAAAGCGAGGACCTATCCTGCCCTGAAAGGTATGTTAGGCTATATGAAGGCATACCAAAAAGGCTACAGAACCAATGAAGTGAAATACATCATCCGCATTGAGGGTGTTAAACTGCCAGAAATGAAAAATGCCCTGCAGGCGGTGGCAAAGGCTCATCCCAGTGTGAAAGTCCGTGGTGCCATGGAGGGCAGGAAATTCATCATCGAGCGAGACGACGAGACACCAATGCCATACGAGACGCTGAAACTGGACTTTGAACCCGCTGGTGACTGGATAAACGTAAACTGCTCGAAAAAGGTACAGATAGTTGGTGGCTATCTGGTTCATTTCGTGCTCATAGAGACACCTTCCAACGGATACCTATATTGTTTTGGCTCGCACGCGGCCCTTGATGCCAGTGCACTGCAACTTTTGATTCACGATTTCTGTCGTGTATTAGCTGGCGAAGAGTTGACACCAGAGAAATATACCATCTACGACTATGCCCTTGACGAGCAACGTTATTTCCGTTCCAAGGCTAAGAAAAAGGATGAAGACTACTATCTTGCGCTGACCAAGGGACTCCAGGAAAACGTGTTGCCATACGACAAACCTATTGATGGTAGTGACTGGTGCGAGGCAGTTTGTTCGGTCAAGTTCGACAAGGCGGCAATAGACCAATACTGTTTTAAACACCAGTTGTCGCAAAATTCTTTTTTCATTGCCGTCTTCATGCAAGCCTTTGCAAAGAAAGGAAAGTGGAAGGAAACGATGATCTCTTGTCTGCACAGCAATAGAGGTAGTGCAGAACTTGCCAATGTGATGAATCTGACGATACGTAATTTCCCTATCGTTAGTCGTCGGCATGTCACGCTCCGCTCTTCTCGCTTCCACCAGCAGATGCAGCAAGAGATGCACGCCATACAAGACCAGGTGGTCAGGGCCATGAAGATGCACTTCTACGACTATTACAGCGTTTCCGGTCTCGGAAATAAGAGTCCTAATGAGTTATATAAGTGTACTTTCCTATATTATGTCGGCCTGAAAGACCTTCTGATGAATCCTGTGAAAGAAAGTAATCTTCTGGGACGTAAAGTGACATTCGTCAATCCTATGCCCGAGACGATTATAAAGCCAGCTAACGACATGCTTGCCGTAGGTGTTGAACTGAGTATTGACGGTACTTATGAGTTCAAACTTCTATATAATTATAAAAATTACAAACTTGCCACGATAAAAACACTTGCCCGATACGTACAAGATTATATTGGCAAACTGCTCAACGAGTGA
Source organism: uncultured Prevotella sp. (assembly GCA_905234355.1). GTDB lineage: Bacteria > Bacteroidota > Bacteroidia > Bacteroidales > Bacteroidaceae > Prevotella. The sequence continues at coordinate 3,204 of CAJOHP010000070.1, forward strand.
CGTTCAACATCTATTTTTCTGACTATGATTCGCAAACCATATCTCATATCGCGAGCCATCAAGACTTATATTTTTGCTTCTATCCTGACGATGGCTATCGGACAGTTCAATGCCCTTGTCGATAGCCTGCTGATGGGGCACTTGATAGGTCCGGAGGCTTTGTCGGCCATTATGCTGTCGGTTCCTGTCTTAAATTTAGCTACGATGGCCTATATCCTTTTGTCGTCTGGTGCGGCGATGATGGCTGGTAAGGCGATAGGTGCCCGCGACTACGAGAAGAGCTCCAGTATTTTTTCTGTAAGCATCATGTCGCTGCTAACCGTCGGAGTCATGATTTCCTTCGGATGCTGGCTGTGCTGTGGTGAGCTGACGGCGTTGGTATGTAAAGACGAAAGGCTGTATCCCTATGTGCTACAGTATTTAGGATGCGCTACGGGATTGTCGTTCATTACCATGATGCAGCAGGCGTTCTCACAGTTTACGGATGTCGATGGCAAACCGAAAACAGTGACCAGGGCTATGGCTATATCCGTTTCGGTCAACATTGTGTTCAATATCTTTTTAGTTGCCGTCTGTAAGCTGGGAATCGCGGGTTCTGCTTTGGCTTCTGTTATTGGTAATATGGCAAGTATTGTGTTTTTAGTGCGCTGCATGAGCAGAAACAACAAATCCTATCACTTTAAGGTGCATGTCCCCAATGCCATTGGAATCCTGGGAAGTAATGTGAAAAATGGTCTGGCTATGATGATGACGACGGTTCTAACGTCGGTCTGTATCATATACATGAACAGCATGGTAGTCCAATCCTTAGGAGCTAACGGCATGTTCGTCATGTCTATAACCGGTGGCTTGATGGGTATCTGTTCGCTGCTGACCACGGGAGCCTCGCAGGCGTTCACTTCTGTTGGGGGCATGCTCTTTGGCCAGAATGACTTCCAAGGCATGCGCATGCTATTCAGCAAATGTGTTATGATTATTCTGCTGGCAGCACTCTTCATGACGCTTGTCGGGCAGGTGTGGCCAGAGGGCTTCGCCATTCTATATGGTGCTAAGACTCCTGAACTCATCACGTTCTCCGGTCGTAGTCTGCGTATCATAACCTTCATGTTTGTTCCCTTCATGCTCATGGTTATGATGCCTCCTGTCTATCAGCTGCTGGGATATATGAAGCTGGTGGGACTGATGTCCGTGTCCTTCTTTGTCATCTTGCTTCCTGCCATGAGCTTACTGAGCAAGAGCGATAATCCGGAAAACATCTGGTTTGCTTTCCCTTTGGCTGCGTGGGGTGGGGTGGTGTTATGTATGCCAGTACTCCTCTTTATTCATTGGCAGAAGCCAGACACGATGCCGCTGGCGCTGATTCCCAACCCCAGTCCGTATCATCGTATGCTTGATATCTCCATACCTGCCAGCCAAGACAGTGTTAATAAAGCTATGGAAGAGGTTGTCCGGTTTGTCGAGAGCCTTGATGTCAATTCGAGGTTCTTGAAGAACAATATAGAACTATGTACGGAGGAGTTGCTGGAAAATATTGTCCAGCATTCTGGTATCTCGAGTTCACACTACATTGATTTGCGCATAACAGAGACTGATACCAGCATATTGGTGATGCTGAAAGACGATGGGCTGCAGTTTGATCCCACTATTCAGAATTGCTCCAGCACAAATCTGGGACTGATGCTTGCCCGTTCGTTTTCCAACAAGATGGAATACAAGTATATGTACAGTCTGAATATGACATTCATGGAATGGAATAAAGAAGACAGCAAGAATAAGTATGTTTTATAATTGAACACGAAGACACGAAGATGAAGCCTTATATGTGTAGCCCTTTTGTGTCTTCGTGTCTCATGGTCCACGAGAAGGAGCGGGTGCCGATCTTGAACGATACGGTCAGGGCACCAGCGTCGATGGTCTGAGGCACGATGATGCTCTCGTACTTGGCCGTGCTGCGCATGTTTGCATCGGTGGCAGGGGTGAATTCGCTCTGGCAGGCCAGGATGTCGGCAGCAACGGGGGAGGCGGCAGGGGCTAGGATAGGCGGTTAGCGCATATGAGAGAATGGACTCATCAAGTGCAGGGACTACATCTTCAACTTCCTCGAGAACCCGGCGATACCGCCCGATAATAATGCAAGTGAAAGGGGAATCAGAAAGGTGAAGAACTCTGGCACCTTCCGTTCCCAATTTTTTCGCCACGAATTTCACCTGAATTTCACAAGGGACAAAGAAAAAGCGGCTACTTTTGGTGTAACCGCTTGATTTTCAGCGTGGACCAGCCAGGGCTTGAACCTGGGACCTCCAGATTATGAGTCTGTTGCTCTAACCAACTGAGCTACAAGTCCGATGCTTTATGGTCTGAAAGCGGATGCAAAGGTAATAAAAAAACGGCATTTACTGCACATGATACCATGGATAATCACTTGTATTTAACTTTTTTTACCATCTGAGGCCGGAAAAAATGACTGCCGAGGGCGCTAAAATGCCAACTTCTTAGTAACTTTGCCGCCGTAATGCTGCAACCCGAATCCCTCATCAGGCCCCACGACATGGCTTCACGCGGCTATGCTGCCACCATCGGTTTCTTCGACGGTGTGCACCTGGGGCATCGCTTCTTGCTCGAAAAGCTGCGACACATCGCTGCCGAACAAGAGTTGGGGTCAATGGTCATCACCTTCGACCGCCATCCGCGACAGGTGGTCGACACCCAATGGCAGCCTGCACTGCTCACGACCACCGAGGAGAAGGCTCGCCTGCTGGCCGACGCATCGCTGGACCGTGTGGTGGTCATGCCGTTCACCGAGCAGCTGGCGCGTCTCAGCGCCCACGACTTCATGGAGCGGGTGCTTGTCGGGCAGCTGGGGGTGAGGGTGCTGCTCACGGGCTACGACAACCGCTTCGGCCACCGGCGCGAGGAAGGCTTTGCCGACTATGTGGCCTATGGCCGCGAGCTGGGCATCGGCGTGGTGCAGGCGCCCTCGCTCAGCACGGCAGGCCTGTGCTACAGCTCGTCGATGGCGCGCCGCCGTCTGGCGGAGGGCGACGTGGCAGGTGCCGCCACTGTGTTGGGGCGCTGCTACACGCTGAGCGGCATGGTGGTCCATGGCCACGAGATAGGGCGCAGGCTGGGCTTCCCTACCGCCAATGTGCAACCCGACGACCCGCTGAAGCTCATCCCCCGCACCGGGGTCTATGCCGTCTGGGCGATGCTCCATGAGGGGCACGGGCGGCTGCCTCTTTCCTACGCGGCCGTGATGAACATTGGGCACCGGCCCACCTTCGCCGGCGACGGCCTCACGCTTGAGGTCCATCTGCTCGACTTCGCCGGCGACCTCTACGGCCGCCGTCTCACCGTGGCCTTTGCGGCCCGTCTGCGCGACGAGCGACGCTTCGGCACCGCAGCCGACCTGGCGCGGCAGATGGATGCCGACGTCTGTAGCGCCCGAGAGCTGCTCGTCACCCCACCAACGAACCTAAACACCTTACTACTATGATAGAAACCATCATCTACGTGCTTATCTTCACAGCGCTGCAGATTCTTCCGAGCGCTATTGTCCTTTGGGGCTGGAGCCTGACCGGCAGCGACGCCCTGACCACGACCGACCTGCAGTTGGTGGGCATGATGCTCAGCGCAGTGCTCACGCTGCTCATCTTCATCGCGCTGAAGTGGGCCCGTCCCACGCGTGCCTACCTGCTGAGCCGCCCCTGGGTGGTGGTGGTGTGGAGTATGCTGGCCGCTCTCGGGTCGATAGTGCCGAGCACATGGCTGCAGGAGCAACTGCCTGAGCTGCCCAACGTGATAGCCCAGCAGATGGCGGGCATCCTGATGCACCGTGGCGGCTACTTCGTCGTGTGCATCCTTGCTCCGCTGGCCGAGGAGCTGGTGTTCCGCGGTGCCATCCTCCGTGCTTTGCTTGCGTGGAAGCCCTCACGCGTGTGGGCTATGATAGCTGTGTCGGCTGTGCTGTTCAGCCTGGTGCATTTCAACCCTGCCCAGATGCCGCATGCCTTCCTCATCGGCCTGCTGCTGGGATGGATGTATGTGCGCACGGGCAGCATCGTGCCTGGCATGACGTTTCACTGGGCCAACAACACGGCCGCCTATCTGCTCTACCGCAGCTATCCCGACCCGTCGCTGCACCTGGCCGACTACTTTGGCGGCGACCAGCGTGCCGTGGGTGCGGCGGTCATCTTCTCGCTCTTCATCCTCGTGCCCAGCATCTACCAGCTGCACCTGCACATGAAGCGTACGGGCAGTGACGACATCGCAAGCTGAAAGACATTTCCCCTTGCACTCCCGAAGCTAAAAAAACGGCTGTCACCCGCATGGTGTCAGCCGTTTTTCTTCGTTAATGGTGGCGTTTGCGGTGCTTCGCAGCGTCGTGCGCCGATGGTTGTTTTAATCCTTAAATGACTTGTTATTATAGAGAAAGCATAGAAATTCCGTATCGATATCTCCTGTGAGGCATACCACGGTGAGCTGTCCGTCGGTCAGGTTTTCGCGTAGCATGATGAGCTCCACGATCTGCCCCTTTCGGTTTGTCCTGCTGTAGAAGGCTCCTCTGAGCTTGTCGCTTCTGAAGTCGTGCATGGCACGGAATCGTCGGGCGTTTTTCTTCAGGAGTTTCTCGGCGCGCTCGTAGTAGCCTTTGGGAGCGGAGACGATGCGCATGCTGCGCAGCTTCTGTATGGCCATGGCCATGTCGGCCTCGTGGCTGCTGTCGGCCCTTCCGGCCAGCTGCTCCATCATCTTTGGGCTGACGGTGACACAGGTGACCATCGTGTCGCCCTTGCACTGCGATACAAACTTCTCGGCGAAGTCTGGCGCGCGTTGTGCTGTGGCCGTCGCTACGGCGAGCATCAGCAGTGCTGCCAGGGAGCACAGTCGTGTCTTCAGGGTGTGTGTCATCGTTGCCGTAGTTTTATCGTCGCCGTCTTATTCCACTTGTGTGGAGTCGCCTTGCACGGCCATGACCGATATGATGGAGTCGGCAGTGCGTGCCCTGCTGTAGCCGTCGCTGAGCAGCTCGAGTGCGTCTTCCACCTGGTCGAATGCCACGGCGGGGTCTTCGTAGGTGTCGTGATAGGCGGCATAGTTGATGTCGTCGTTCTGCGGCTGTGCGGATCGCATGGACAGGTCCATGGCCTGGCCCAGTGCGAGCACCACGGCCACGACGGCGGCAGCTCTGAGCAGCGGTCGCAGTCGCTCGGCGATGCTCACCGTGCGTGCCTTCACCACGGGTGCGGCTTCTTCGGTGAGTGCGAGTATGCGCTCGTCGAAGTCGTCTCCCAGTGCGGGCTCGTCGGGCGTGAGGGCAGCGAAGAGCGGCGCGTAGCGTCGCAGCTGCCCGGGCACCTCTTCGGGGCTCTGGGCGAAGAAGGAGCGCAGTATCTGCTCTTCCTGCAAGGTGGTCTGGCACTGGAAGTAGCGCTCCACGAGTTGTTCTATGTACTTATAGTCCATATCTGTCGGTTTCTAAGAACTGCTGCCTGATGGTCTGGCGTGCCCGGAAGATGTTGACCTTCACTTGCTGCTCTGTGATGCCCATCACGGTGGCTATCTCTTTGTATGGCTTGCCCTCGATGTCTCTCAGCTGCATGCATGTGCGCTGCTTCTCTGGCAGGCGGTCCATGAGCCTCTTGACCAGCTCCACGCGGTCGTTGGCTTCGGCCTGCACGGCGGGGTTGGCTGCGGCCGAGGGGTCGGGTGCATCGTGCTCGGCGGTGTCGAGGAGCTGGCTCCGGTTGTCCATGAGCTTCTGTCGGTCGAGTGCCAGGTGTCGGCATATCGATGTGGCGAACGCCTCCATAGACGCTATCTCGTCCCACTGCTCGCGCCGGTTCCACAGCTTGATGAGTGTCTCCTGCACGACATCCTCTGCCTCCGCACGATTGAGAGTGATGCGGAGTGCAACCCTGAAGAGCATGTCCTTCAGCGGCAACACATCGTTTCGAAAGCTCACTTTCTTCATCCTCTCTGTTATGTATGACGACTGAGGTGGGGCAAATGTTACAAGCGCACCTCACTTTTTTTTCTTATCTCGTGGCGAAATGTGCATTTAGCTGCAAAAATATACATAATAGTTGATACTGCAAAGATTATAGGCCATAAAATGACCTTATGTGCTTGTTGTGCCCACCGTCGTGTGAAGGGTGGGACTTTCGTCTTTTCTCTTTAATATAACTGAACTTTCCCACCCCCATAAAGGAAGTAAAGTCTTTGTCTATCAAGAATTAGAGAATTAGAGAATTTACCCATGAAAAGAATTGACAAGAATTTTCCGTCGCATGCGTCAGGAAACTTACGAAATGAAAACGCCCCACGGTTTCTTCTCTAATTCCTCTAAATTCTTAGTAAGAATAAAATTCTCTAATTCTCTAATTCACTAATTCTTGATAAATAAGATGGGAAACTTTAATTACTTATATGGTGATACCCTTGTGCCGTGCGTGTTCAGAACAGGTCGTCGATGTCGAAGTCGTCGCTGCCGGTGGCGGGGGTCTCGGCATCGTCGGCAGGCAGCTCTTCCTCCTCGTCGGCAGAGCGCACGGGGGGCATGTCGGTGGGTATCTGCAGCAGTTCCTCGTTGCTGACAGGCAGGGGGAGGAAGGTGGCGTTGTAGAAGTCGTCGTAGTCCTTATAGCTGTATCGGGAGCCGATGAGGGCTAGGTTGTGGGTGCTGATGACGAGTGAGCGGCACTTGCGCACCACCTGCCGCATGTGTTCGTCGGCATGGAGCTGACGGGCGTACTGCAGAGCCTCGTCGAAGTTGAGGAACCCGCTGATGGTCATGCGGTGCAGGCCCTTGTCGTCGTCGATGGTGATGTCGAAGTTGCGCACCATGAAGTTGGAGAAGTTGTAGCGTGCCATCTCGTAGAGCAGCTGGTTCTCAGCCGTGTTGTAACGGCCGTCGGTGGCCGTCTCTGCAAGCGAGTCGGGCTGGTAGGCGAGGATGAAGAGAAACTCGGTGTTGCGCTCGGCCGATAGTGTGTCTGTGCTAGTAGAGTCATCGGCCAGTGTGAGGTCGCGTCGTGTCCAGATGTCGTCGAGGTCGAACTTACCGCCGTAGAGCGTCCGTCCCTCCTGCACGCCCTTGATGATCATGCCCGCCATCTCGGTGACCTCGCTCTGCGGATATTTCTCTACGACGGTGGTGAGTCGCTCCACGCAGCCCTTGGCATCGCCGTTGTTCAGATGGCTCAGTCCGTCGATGAAGAGGAACTTCGGCCGGTTCTCACCCAGGGGGAAGCGCTGTTCGGAGAGGAGCGCGTTGGCCGCCACCTCATCGTGGCGGTCGTGCCGGAAGGCGTCGTAGGTAGCAGCATAGAGCGAGTCTTCGATGTGCTCGCCGAAGCGTGCGTTCTCCACGAAGTAGGGGTCGGTCAGCAGGATAGTCCACTCACTCTCCGGATAGTCGGCCTGCAGATGGGTGAGGCATGCCTGTGCCGTGTCGTGGTCGCCGCGTCGTGAGTAGAGCAGGAAGAGGTGATACCACACGAGGTCCATCTGTGTGTAGTCGGGATACTGTGTGGTGAGCCTGAGCAGCTGTTTCTCGGAGAGTCGCAGGTTGTCGAGCTTGTCCTTGAAGATGACGCCCGAGTTGTAGAGCCCGTCCATGATGATGAGGTTGCTGGCCTGCACCTGCTCCTCAGTGAAAGGTATCTGTGCGAGATAGTACTCTCGGTTGTGGGGGTCGTTGGCCAGGGTGTCCTCGGGCTGTGCCTCGTCGTCAGCAGCGATGGAGTCGGCCCCTGCAGCCAGTGCGTCGTTCCCCTCGAGTGCGCCGCCCTGTGCGAGTGCCGTGGAGTCTTCCGCCTCAGGCTGAGGCATGTCGAGGCTCACGACGGTCTGGTTCTGCCGTCGCCAGTTGTCCACGTTATCGCGTTTTCCCCAAAGCTTCTGGAACTGCTGCTTGCCCTGATTGACCGCCGTGGGATTGTAGAAGTACCACAGTCCGTCCTTCCCCGTAGTGGCTGTCGATGGCGGTGTGTTTGCGGGCCGCTGCTGTCGGTTGCCCACGACCGTCTGCTTCTGCAGGGCCTGCTCCACCTCAGCCTCCCGGGCCTTGTCGCGTTCCTCCTTCTCCTTCTTCTTCAGTGCCTCGATGACGCGGTCGATGGCAGCCAGGCGCTCCTCCTCGGGCATCTTGGCCAGTGCCTGTAGCGAGTCCTGCAGATAGACGGCATCGGTGTGTGGCACGAGCTCATCGAGCACCTTGGAACGGCGTGACAGCTCCTCGTAGTCGGGCCGGTCCTTGTCGAGCAGGCCGATGGCCTCGCCGTAGCATCGCTGGGCGTCGTTATACTTCTCGCGCACCCAGTAGAGGTCGCCCAGGCGTAGCAGGAGCACGCCTTTCTCTATGCCGCTGCGCGTGGCCTTCTCGTTGCCCTGCTCATAGGCGTCGATGGCCCGTAGGGTGTCGCGCTGCATGAGGTAGATGTTGCCCATGGCGTAGTAGACCTGGTCCAGGTAGTCCTTGTTCTTGTCGCTGGCGGCCATGCGCTTCAGTCGCGATATCATGGAGCGGTAGTTGCCCTCGGCGAGCACCTCGGTCTGCGCTATGCGTGCGTTGAACTCCAGCTCGTATGGCGGGTTCTGTGCCACCACCTTCCTGTAGGCTTTATAGGCCAGTTCGCGGTGTCCGAGCTGTGCCTCCATCTGGCCCATGAGAAACCACATCCGTGCCTTCTGCGTCTTGCGCCGCTCGTGCTTGATGGCACGTCGCAGGTAGGGCACAGCGCGCTCATAGTCCTTGCTACGTGCGAGATAGTTGGCCATGGCAGCGTCCCAGTCCTTTCGTGCGCGGTAGTCTATGGAGTCGCGGTTCATGTTGCGTATGACGTCCTCGGCGTCGTAGAGCCAGTCGAGCTCAGTATAGCTCTGTGCGAGCCATGCGCGTGCCACGCCGTTGATGGCTGGCTGTGTCTGGTAGAGCCTGCTCATATAGGCGAAGGTGGCGGCGGCCTCGTCGAAGGCTCCTTTCTGAAACTGCGACTTGCCGAGCAGCATCCATGCTTTCCAGAGGAAGGGGTTGTACTCGCGCCGTGAGAGCCACTCCTTGTCCTTTGCTGTCTTGCGTCGCGACTTGTTCCATGTGGGCTTGCCCTTGATGCTGTGCTGCTTGATGGTCTTCTCGCTCTTCTCTATGGCGCGGTCGAAGTTGCCCTTGCCCAGGTCACGACTCGACTTGTTGCCCACGGTGTTGACGGGCAACGGCTCGGTGTAGTTGTCCTTGTTGCCCTTCTCTTTCTCCAGGGCTCCGTCGATGTAGGCAAGCTTGCCGTTATAATAAGTGTTATAACGTGCGGTGAAGGAGTGCCACCAGCGGTTGCGTCCGGTGTTCTTGTGCGTAGAGCATCCTGCCACTGCCATGAGGACAACGGCAAGGAAGAGCATGATGAGGCTATGAGGCGTTCTACGCATTCTATTATGTATTAACGCATCCTCAGGCGTTTTTATTGCCCTGCTGTCTTTTTTTCTCTTCCATGAGACAGGCAATCTTGCAGGAGCCGTCGTTCTTGCTGGTGCAGGTGGCGCAGTCGTCGCCCTCGACGATGGGGTCGTCGGTGCTGCCCCATGAGGCGATGGCGGCCACGACACCCAGTGCCACGATGGCGATGACGCATATCAGAAGGAAGGACATGGTATGTGCGTGCTTCTTTCTTCTTGCTTCTTACTTCTCACTAATCCCGAAGCCGGCGCGTGCGAGGTCGTCCCAGTAGTGTGGGTACGACTTGCTGACCACTTCGGGATGGCGTATGTCCACGGTCTGTCGCAGTGCCACGGGTGCGAAGGCCATGGCCATGCGATGGTCCTCGTAGGTGTCGATGACTGGAGGTGTATGGGCTACGTCGCACCGCTCGCCGTCCCAGCAGAGTTCGCGTCCTTCCCTGTCTTGCAGCACATATCCGAGCTTGCGCATCTCGGTCTTGAGGGCCTCTATGCGGTCGGTCTCCTTGATCTTGAGTGTCTGTAGCCCCGTAAAGCGGAAAGGCACGCCCATCAGCGCACAGGTGACGACGAAGGTCTGTGCCATGTCGGGCTGTCCGGAGAAGTCATACTCCATGCGGGGCACGCATCGCCCGTTTTTCCTGAGTGTGACGGTGGTGGGCGTGCCCGGTCGTCGGCTTCCGAACTTTGTCTTCACGCCCAGGAGGCTGAAGATGTATCTGACGGAGGAGTCGCCCTGCTTCGATCCGTCCATGAGTCCGCTGAGCGTTACCTGTGCATCAGGCTCCTTGCTCAGAGCCACTATCTCATACCAGTAGCTGGCAGCGCTCCAGTCGTTTTCTATGGTGTAGGGCCTGGGCTCGTAGGGTTTGGGCTTGACCATGATGGCATCGGTGCTGATCCAGTCGGCATCGGCCCCAAACTCGCGCATGGTCCACAGCGTGAGGTCGATGTATGGCCGGGAGATGATGGTGCCCTTGAGTCGCAGTTCGAGTCCGGCGCTGAGCACCGGTCCGATGAGCAGCAGTGCCGAGATGTATTGCGAGCTCACGTTGCCCGGCACCTCGAGCGGGCCTCCCTGCAGCTGCTTGCCCCTGATGACGAGTGGGGGGAAGCCCTCCTCGCCCGCATAGCAGATGTCGGCTCCTAAGCGTCGCAGCGCGTCGACGAGTGGCTGTATGGGCCGGTGCCGCATACGCTCCGTGCCAGTGATGGTATGGCAGCCGCTGTCGGTGGCAGCGAGCAGTGCGGTCATGAAGCGCATGGCCGTGCCCGCGGCCTTGATGTCGATGACGTCGGGCATGTGCTCGAGTGCCCGGCTGACGACCTCCGTGTCGTCGCACACGCTGAGGTTTGTAGGCAGGATGCGGCATCCTGAGAGTGCGTGGATGATAAGTGCACGGTTGGAGATGCTCTTCGATGCCGGCAGGTCAATGTCGGCCTGCAGCCGCTGCGGTGGGGTGATGGTGTATGTGCTCATAGATAGCGTTGAAAAAAGAGGGCACAATCACTTGTGATGTGCCCTCTGTGTCGGTAGTATTATCTGCCCGCGGGCAGGGTCCTTACTTCACAGTGACCTTCTCGCCGCCCACGACGTAGATGCCGCGCTGCAGTCCGTTGGTAGCCTGTGAGGCGCTGACCTGACGGCGCACGAGGTTGCCCTTGAGGTCGTAGACGTCTACTGTGCCGTTCTTCTTAGCCGTCACGCTGGCAATGGCGGTCACCTCGCCAGCTGTGGCGTGCTTGATGCGCAGCTCCTTAGCCGTGGCCGACTGTGCCTCCCAGTTGAATCCGCAACGTGTGGGAAGGAAGGTCTTGTCGGCCTCGGTGCGCACGAGCACAGCCTCGAGCGGGTAGACGTCCTGCTGTGCGGGGATGCCGTAGCGTCCCTCCTTGGTCATGCTCTCCCAGCTGCTTCCGAAGACGACGGTGTTGCCGGCCTTGTCGCTCATAGTGACGGCCTGCAGCTCAGTGCCGATGCGCATGGCCTCGGTGCTGCGTGCACGCAGATACTGTGCCTTGGGCGAGTAGATGAGGTAGGGCTGTCCGGCCTCGATGCCCTCGCTGGTGCAGTCTACGAAGTAAAGCGTGAGCGTGGTGCCCTCCTGCTTCATGCCGGCGAAGCGCTCCAGGCGCACGTCGCCAGCCACCTCGGCGAGCTGCTCGGCACTCATCGACATGGGCAGGCAGATGGTGTTGTAGCCTGCGAAGAGATAGCGGTTGAGCTGCACAGGCTGTGCGGCCGTCTGCAGATGCTGGACATTGAGTCGTGCCGATTCGGTGTAGACCTGACTAACTTTTGCCTTTGTCTGTGCGACAGCCTGTGTCGACAGAGTGGCGGCAGCCATGATTGCAAGTACAATGTGTTTCATACGCTTATATGTTTTTATGATGTTTATGTTGACGATTCGTTCTGCAATATTACAAAAAATTCTGCTGTTGCGAGCGTTTTATCCCCATTATTTAATCTTTTTTAATAGAACAGCTTATCCTTCGGTAACGGGGGACTGGCTTTATGCCTGTTCGCCATTGTCCCTCCACGTGTCTGCGCCACCCGGCGTAGGGACTGGCTTTATGCCTGTCCGCCATTGCCCCTCCCGTATCTGCGCCACCCGCCATAGGGTCTCGGACAGGCATAAAGCCCGTCCCTACGGCGTATCGCACTGCTGACAGGCATAAAGCGCGTCCCTACGGCAGACGACGTGAATAAGTGAACAAGAAAAGAAACTGCCCGGCACCGCGATGGAAAGGAAGGTGTGTGTGTGTCACTAGAAGTGGAGAAGCGGTGCCGGGGCAGCAGTCATGTGTTTTTAGTTAGTATCGTTAGAAGTATAGGTTACATGGTGGGGTGTCACTTGTCGCGGTTGCTGTTGCCAATGAGCTCACGCATCTGTGTGTTGAACTCGTCGGCCTGTAGCAGCTGCTCTATGGTGACGTGCATGCGGTAGCGCCAGTAGTGGCGTGGGTGTGCCGGTATGTTGATGCGCTCGGCGTCGGCTCGGTGGCGAGCCAGTCCTGCAGCGAGATGAGGCATAGCATGCTGGGTGAGGTGAGGTGTCGGTAGACTATCTCCTTGGCGAGCCACACCGGCAGCGGGTGTGGTGCTTCGCCACTGCGGCGCAGCGGCCCGTTGTAGTAGGCCTGGGTGCGCTCAGGGTCCTCGTCCCACCACTGCCTCAGTGTGGGCATGTCGTGGGTGGAGATGGTGTCGACGCTGCGGTAGGGGTTGTGCGAGAGCTTTCCGAAGCGCAGGTTGGGCTCCTTGGGCATGGACTGTATCTCGAGCGTGAGTATGCGCAGCTCGTTCATCACCCAGGGCACGCAGTCGGGCACCATGCCCAGGTCCTCGGCGCAGCAGAGCATGCGCGTGGCCTCGGTCAGGCGGGGCAGCTTCTTCATGGCCTGCTCATACCAGAACTGGTTGTTGCGGCGGTAGAAGTAGTCGTTGTACATGTCCCAGAAGCGCTGCTGCTCGTAGGCGGGCAGCTGTGCGAAGGCATCGAGCTGGGTGGCGTTGATGCGGGGGTGCCACATGCCCTTGCGCCTGTGGTCTTCGAGATAGAGCTCCTGATGGAAGGGCAGGTGCCATCGCTGCTCTATCTCCTCGACAGTGAGTGGCAGTGCGGGCTGGAACTGCCCGTAGAGCCCGCTCTGCTGTGTCACGGGAATCTCCCAGATGCGGAAGAAGCCGAGCACATGGTCTATGCGGTAGGCGTCGAAGTATTCGGCCATCTTGCGGAAGCGCCTCACCCACCACTGGCAGTCGTCGGCGAGCATCTCGTCCCAGTTGTAGGTGGGAAATCCCCAGTTCTGTCCGTCGGCGGTAAAGGCGTCGGGCGGTGCTCCTGCCTGTTCGTCCATGTAGAAGTATCGTGGCTCGGCCCATGCCTCCACGCCGTCGCGCGAGACACCTATGGGTATGTCTCCCTTGAGTATGACGTGCTGCTGCCTTGCGTGGTCGTGGGCGGCGCGCATCTGCCTGTCAAGGTGGTACTGTATGAAGTGCCAGAAGGTCTCTTCGGTGGCAGCGCCGCCGTCGGCGCCGTGGTGCATCACGCAGAAGCGGGCATAGGGCTCGAGCCACTCCTTGTTGTGCTCCACAAAGTCCTTATAGGCCTTGGTGCGCCGGGTCTTGGCATACTCCTGGCTGTAGACGGCCTGGAGGTAGCACATCTTGGCACTGAACATGCGTTCATAGTCTATCTGCGGCAGGGCGTTGAGTTCCTGCCGTGTCTGCTCCATCTGCTGTCGCAGCTGCTCGTCGGCGATGGGGGGCAGCTGCCGTAGGTCGGCATACTGCGGGTGCAGGGCATAGATGCTGATGGCGTTGTAGGGATAGGAGTCCTGCCACGTGCCGGTGTGGTTGGTATCGTTGATGGGCAGTACCTGCAGCACGCGCTGTCCGGTCACGGCGCACCAGTCTATCATGAGCTTCAGGTCGCCGAAGTCGCCCACGCCGAAGCTACCCTCGCTGCGCAGCGAGAACACGGGTATGACGGTGCCCGCGCCCTTCCACTGCCTTTCAGCGAAGAGAGCCTGGGGCAGCTCGTAGACGGCCACCTGGCCGCGTCGCAGGTCGGGCACGTCGACGAAGCGGTTGTTGCCCTGCTCCCAGGTGGTCTCCTGCGGTGTGGGGGCCTGCCGCTTGCCCTTCCGGCCGATGATGACAAACTTATACTCGAAGAGTCCCGGCAGGCGGTCGGCGTCGAGTCCGATGACCCACTCGTTGTCGGCATGCTCGCTCATAGGCAGTGCGCGCTGGGGGTTCCATGCGCCTAGATAGATGGGTGCTCCCACGACGGCGAGCTGCTCTCCCGGGTGCAGCTGTGTGGCGTGCACCTTGAGCTGTATGGTGCGCGCGAAGCTGGTGGGCACGCAGGGCTGCAGCTCGCGGCTATTGACACACAGGGTGAAGGCCGAGGAGTACATATAGGCATCCTCGGGTATGTCGGTCCAGCGGTCGAACACCATGTAGTCGGCGGCGCCCTTGGCGGCAAACTCCAGACGGTGGGGCTCCAGGGGCCACTCGCGGCGCACCTCGGCCTGCTCACTGTCGGTCACCATATAGTAATAGGTGAGCGACGCTCCTTCCGGGCTGTCGCACTCGTGCGTGAGCATCCAGTAGGCGCAGTCGTAGCTCGTCATAGGGTGCCGCTCGACAACTCCCTCGCCGCGCACGATGCAGAGCGCGAGGGCATGGCCGGGGTCGGTGTGGTATTCTATGTTAAACAGGATTCTCATAAGTATTATGTTTTTTTGATGGGTCAAAGTTACGATGATTATCCATACGTTGTACGCCGATGGTGCAAAGAATTGGCAAACGGGAAGCGCAAACGTTTGCACAGTTCCCTACCCTACCTCGTTGTTCCCCTGAGTATGAGTCTTGTGCGCACGATGCGCTTCTCCACTCGGTCCATGGGTATGTTGCCCTCCACGTGGCCTATGAGTATGTCGGCGGCCTCCTCGCCCACGCGTGTGCCATACTGCTCCACGGTAGTGAGCATGGGGTCGCACGACACGGCGCGCACGCCATTGCTGAATCCGCAGATGCTGATGTCCTCGGGCACGCGCAGTCCCATGCGCTTCACGGTGTAGAGTATGCCCAGTGCGGTGTCGTCGTTGACAGCGAAGAAGGCGTCGGGATAGTAGTCGCCGTCGAACAGGTCGGGTGTGAGCATCTCGGCGTCGCGGCGGTTGTCGCAGATGCGGGTGAGCTCCGGGCGGAAGGGGAGCCCGTGGCGCAGCAGGGCGTCCTTATAGCCGTTGAAGCGGTTTTTGGCTATCTCCATGTGCATCTGCGAGCCGTAGAAGGCTATGCGGCGGCAGCCAGTGCTGATGAGGTGCCTGACGGCCTGATAGGCACCCATGTAGTCGTCGACGACCACGCGGCTGGCATTGACGCCGGTCGAGATGCGGTCGAAGAAGACGAGGGGCACGCCGGCGTCGATGAGTCGCTGGAAGTGGTCGTAGCGCTGTGTGTTCTTCGCCTGCGAGACGATGATGCCGCACACCTTGTTCTCATAGAACGACTGGCAGAGCTGCACCTCGCGCTCATACTGCTCGCCGCTCTGCGCCACCATGATGCGGTAGCCGTGGGCCGAGGCCTCCTGCTCTATGCCGTGCAGGATGGTGGAGAAGTAGTAGTGCACGAACTCGGGCATGATCACGCCTATCACCCTGACCGGCTGTGTGTGCAGGCGGCGCAGGCCCTCGGCCAGCACGTTGGGCGTGAAGTTGTGGTCGCGGGCATACTGCTGTATGGCCTGCCGCCGCTCGGCAGAGATGCGGGGCGAGTCTTTCAGTGCGCGCGACACGGTGGCCACGCTGATGCCGAAGTGCTCGGCTATGTCCTTCATCGTGAGGGTCGTGGGGTCGTTCATCGGAATAAGTGCAATCGTTTGCATATTATAACGCGGATTACCGCGGTTTAGTACGTGAAAGGGAAGAAAAAAAATGCCCTCTAAAAAAACTATGTTAATTGTTTGGGCATGTCAGCAAATACGCTTACCTTTGCAGTGACCTGATAAGAATCTCTTGCCATTAGGCAAGGCCAGGACAAGCGAGGGCGACGCCCTCCGGCATCTCATCTTCTTCAGAAACACTTTTTCCCCTGCCCGAGAATGGGGAGTAACATAAACACAAAGTATGGTACAGGATTTATACATATTGATGATTACAGCAGCTCTAGTCAGCATTCTGTTCAAGTATTTCAAGCAGCCAGTGGTGCTGGGCTATATCGTTGCAGGTGTCTTAGTAGGACCGCATCTGTTTGGCGAGACCTTTGTGAATGCGGACAATGTGAAGTCCTGGGGCGACATCGGCGTGCTGTTTGTCTTGTTCTGCATCGGTCTAGAGTTCCGTCTGAAAAACCTCATCAGCAGCGGCAAGGTGGCAGCAATAGGGGCTTCTACGATTATCGTGGGCATGATGCTCTTAGGCTACGGAGTAGGAAAGGATGCTGATTTTGACATGGTCAACTCGCTGTTTCTGGCGGGCATGCTTTGCATGTCGAGCACCACTATAGTGATGAAGGCCATAGACGAGGCAGGGCTGAGCAAGGAGCGTTTCGTCAGGGGAGCGACCAGCATTCTTATCGTGGAGGACGTGGTGGCTGTGGTACTGATGGTACTGCTCTCCAGCATAGCCATCCGCCATCAGTTCGAGGGTGCCGAGCTGGCCAGCAAGGTCTTCGATCTGGCCATCACACTCGCGGCATGGTTCATCTGCGGAATACTGATTATCCCGACACTGATACGCAAAGTGAAGAAGCATCTGAACGACGAGACGCTCATCATCCTCGCCTTGGGCCTGTGCCTGGGTATGGTGCTGACGGCAGAGGAGGCCGGCTTCAGCAGTGCACTCGGTGCCTTCGTGATGGGGTCTATCCTTGCCGAGACAGTGGAGTCGCATCGCATCGAAACACTGATGACACCGCTGAAGAATGTCTTTGCCGCTATCTTCTTCATATCGGTGGGCATGCTGATCAATCCGGCTTCGCTGGCGGAATATTGGTACAGCATACTCTGGGTCAGCCTGGATATTATCATCGGAATGATAGTCTTTGGCACCTTGGGGTGCTGGTGGGGCGGGCAGACTATGCGCGACTCCATGCTTACAAGTTTCTCGTTCGTCCAGATTGGCGAGTTCTCATTCATCATCGCTTCACTGGGCACCAGCCTGGGCGTCCTCGACCCGGTCATCTATCCTATCATCGTGGCCTCCAGCGTGGTGACCACCTTCCTCACCCCTTATATCATGAAGGCTGCCGTGCCATGCTATACGTTTCTTTACAATCACGCTTCAGAGAGTCTGCGTGCCAAGATAGACCAGCGCGAGCAGCAAGTGGCAGAAGCGGAGTCGGCCGCCCTGGCCGGCAATACGAGCTCATTGGCAGACAAGGTGCGCCATGCCGTCAGGAATACTTTCATCACGAAGCATCTTGTCAATCTGTTTATCAAGAACATGAGCGCTCACGATGACCATGCGGGATAGACGCTCACGGTGCGCCCAGACAGCCACCTCGGCCTCCCTTTGCACTTCACTAGCCCCGTAGCTCTGGATAAAAATGCCGTTTTATAAATCGCTGGAAATGTGAATGTTACATTTTTCAGCAAGGATTCTTCCCGATTTACCCCCTAGACGACCCCCGTTTAGGGTGTAGACGACCCCCGTTTAGGGGGTAGCCGACCTCCGTCTAGGGGGTAAACGGGGCTCGTCTAGGGGGTAAACGGGGCTCGTCTAGGGGGTAAACGCGGGGCGTCGGCATAGCTTTTGGCAAGCAAAACAGGCCGAATGGATAAATATGCGAGGCCTAAACGCATGAACATGCAGAACCAGTCGCTTGCCTGAGGGCGTCTCCGCGCGCGCGTATATATATAAAAAGGTGTAGCTACCGGATTTTGGCGTAGGCAAGAACAGCATGTCCGGCGCCGCAGTGCAGCCTGCATGGGGTCACTTCACCACTTTTTTCCCTTCCACGATATAGAGTCCGTGGGGCAGGAGCCTCAGGTCGGTGCCCATATATCGGCCGTCGAGCGAGTAGACAGCCTTGCTGTCGGCCGCAGCGCTGCTGATGCTTGCTATGCCTGTGGCCACCGACTGCACGAGCACCTCGTCGAGGAAGAAGCGTCCATGAGCCGAAGCAAAGGTGATGGCCACGGGCCCGCGGCCGGTGATGGTGGCTGTGTGGCTGCTGAAGTCGCCCTTGGCCATCGTGACCGATGCGGTGCTCACCGTGCCACCCTCGACGCTGAGCAGGAGCGTCTCGCTGTCCTTGCTGTTGTCCCATGCGCCGGCCTTGAAGGTGAGCGTGGCCGAACCGTTGAGGGTGAAGGTGGGTGTGGTGGCCGAGCCGGTGGCCGTGGTGGCACCGAACTTGGCGCATCGGTAGCCGCCATAGCCTTTCTCTGTCAGCCACCCGCGGTTGTCGGTGAGGAGCTGGGCCGAGGCGGCACTGCCGCTCCATACGCCGTCGTTGCCGCCCTTGCCTGCACACTTGTCGAACGACTCATAGAACAAGGCACCGCTGGGCAGCGGCGTGTCGGGCTGCTCGCTGGCATCCATGTCGGCCACGAAGCGGAAGGAGACGGTCTTGTCGCTGCCCAGGGTGATCTGCTCCACCGACGAAGCCGGGAAGTAGGTGCGGTCGGTGTTGCGGTTGTAGAACTTGGCCTGGGGCGTAGTGGTCTTGTTGAAGGCATTGTTCTGCTTGTAGGGGAAGGGGTCGTTGGCCATGCCCTCTGTGGTGTAGTATTTCTCGCCGTAATAGGTCTGATAGTCGTACTTGTTGTCGGCCGGTATCCAGGTCATGCGCTGCCGGCTGGGGTTGTCGTTGGGGGCATTGGCGGCCCATACGCTGGCATTGTAGTCTACGTGCAGGATGAGCAGGCCTGCGCCGGGCAGCGAGGCGTCCCACCCGTCTTTCTGCCGGTTTTCCAGAAGGAAGAACTCGTCGCGGTGGCCCTTATTATATATAATGTATGACTGGCCGCTGCTCTGCAGTGAGGGCATGTGGTCCACGTCGACGTCCTCGTCTTCGAGCACGACGGGCTCGGCCCATCCTGCCGTCCACCGCTCGTAGCTGGTGTAGCCTGCGGGCTGGAATCCGTCTCCATTGTCAGCCCCGGCGCACATGAGGTCCCACTGGCCCATGCCCTGTCCGCCGCTGTAGTCGATGTCATAGTAGTCGGGATAGCCCAGGCAGTGGCTGAACTCGTGGCACATGGTGCCTATGCCCGATGCCTGTCCGTCGGCGCTGAGCTCCGATCCGCAGGCATAGGTGTTGACGGTGAGTCCGTCGCCCACGTCGATGACGCCGCTGCCGAAGCCATTGCGTCCCATCTCTTCGAGATTCCACTCGTGGGGCCAGATGACGTTGGTGTCGATGTCGTAGTAGTCGGCCTCGCCGTAGCCGGCATAGATGAAGTAGACCTGGTCCACCTCGCCGTCGCCGTCCCAGTCGTAGACGCTCCAGTCGCTCACGAGAGGCTTGGCCAGCTCCACGGCCTCGGTCACCATCTTCTCGGGATACATGTCGTTGCCGTCGGCATCGTTCTTCCCGTAGTAGGAGTAGTTCTGCGACACCCTCACAGGTCCCACGACGTCGAAGCCCAGGCGGAAGAGACCGAGGCTCTGCGCCTTGAAGTAGTCGGCCACGGAGCCTTTGAACCGCCCGGTGGAGAATCCCTCCTCGTTGGTCATACGCTCGAAGAAGGTCTTGTTGTTGGCCGTGCGAAACGACTTGTTCTTGAAGTTGACCAGTATGACGAGACCGCGCTTGTCGCCTACGTATGCGCTCTGTGTGCCGGCACGACGCTGTGCCATGCGTGCCGTCCGGCGCTGTTGCGACTGCTGCCGGCGGGCTTTGGCTCGCTGGCGCAAGGACTGCAGGTCTGCCTCGCGGCAGACGTCGCCGTCTTGCTGATAGGCCCGACCGTCGGCAGCCAGCCAGTAGTGGCAGTGCTCGTCGCCGACAAGACGCGCCTCTATGCGCGTGCCGTCGGTCAGGGTGATGGTCTTCGTGAGACCAGGCTTGGCAGGGATGGCCGACACCGTGAGCGTGGCCAAGAGAAGTGATAAGGTCAGATAGAGTTTTTTCATTTCGTCTTTTATAAGTACATTATTCATTTTGTCCGCTTGTAGAAACGGCCTGCAAAGGTAGGCATTTTATTTCATCCGGCAAAGGAAACGCACGACAAACCATGCGTGGAGCATGAACGTCTGCAGATGTCCGTAGTGGTGTGCCATGACGCGGTAGCGCTCCATGAGCGAGGCGCGCCGGTGGCGTGTGGTCTGTCCCTCCTCGGCATAGTGGGCCACGACCATGCCCACGTTGCACAGTGTCAGGCCCATGCGCTCGGCCTCGACCATGACGCGTATGCACCAGTCCACGTCGGCCGAGTAGCGGTAGCGGGTGTCATACTGCACGTTCTTGGCCAGGTCGGTGCGTGCGTAGAAGGCCTGATGGCACACGAGCATGCCCTGCCTGAAGGAGCGCCATGAGAGCTGCTGTGGCGGTCTGAGCCGTCGCGGGTGCAGCACATGACCCTCGCTGTCGGTGATGAGCGTGTCGCCGTAGAGCACGGCGGGCAGCTCGGCACTGGGCAGCTCGGCCAGACGGCATCGCCGCACGATCTGCTCAAGCGTGTCGGGCGAGGGAAAGGCGTCGCCCGCGTTCATATAGACAATATAGTCGCCCGAAGCCTGCGTGAGCCCCTTATTCATGGCGTCGTAGATGCCGTGGTCGGGCTCCGACTGCAGGATGACCTTATGATGGCTGTCCGAGAGGTCGCTCTGCTGCTTGTATGCCTCGGCCAAGGACATGGTCTGATCGGTGGAGGCGCCGTCGATGATGAGGTGCTCCACGCCCTCGTAGGTCTGGTCGAGCACACTCTGGAGCGTCCGTGGGAGCACGGAAGCGGCGTTGTAGGTGATGGTGACAACGGTAAATCGTATCATAGCATGAAGTGTTTCTGTGCCAGCAGCTCCTGGTAGAGTTCTATATAGCGCAGGGCCACGCTGCTCTGCGAGTAGGTGTGCTGCACCTTGCTCACGGCAGCGGCGGCGAGCTGCGGGCGGTCGGCCTCGCAGAGTGTCCAGTAGAGCCCGCGGGCCAGGTCGTCGCTGTCGCGATAGGCGGCCACATAGCCGTTGCGCCGGTGGTCTATCTCCTCGGGGATGCCTCCCACCTTGAACCCCACGCAGGGCACGCCGCAGGCCATGGCCTCCATGATGGTGTTGGGCAGGTTCTCGCTGAGCGAGGGCAGCACGAAGAGGTCGCAGGCCGAATAGACCTCGGCTATGGCGGCCTCGTCGGTCACGTAGCCCAGCGGATAGGCAGGAAAGGGCAACTCGGCCCCCACCTCGTCGGCATTGGAGCCGAGGAGCACAAGACCCAGCCGCGAGAGCAGGTCGGGATGGTCGGCCGCGAGCTTGCGGCAGGCCTCGACGAGGTAGGCCATGCCCTTGTTGGCATTGGTGAGTCGCTGGCAGACAAAGAGCATGAGCAGCTTGTCCTTCGGCAGCTGCAGGCGCTGCCGCGCCTCATCCTGGTTGCGGCGGAAGAATACGCGGGTGTCTATGGCGTTGGGGATGGCCGTCACCTTGTGCCCGCGCAGCAAGGCACTGGCCCTTGCCTCGCCCTCGAGCCAGCGGCTGCAAGCCACAAAGGCGATGGCGCCCTCGCTGAGCATGCGCTCCTTGCGACGCCACACACGGACGGAGAGGTCGCTCTCCGAGCCTCCGCCGGGCAGATACTTGCAGTAGTGACAGCCGCGGGTGAAGTGGCGACAGCCCAGCGACAGATGGCACAGCGAGCTGGCAGGCCACAGGTCGTGCATGGTCCAGACGACAGGCTTGCCCGACCGCAGCACCTTCTGTATGCCAGAGAGCGAGAGCATGCCCTGGTTGATCCAGTGCAAGTGTATGACGTCGGCCTGCCGGAACTCGTCCAGCCGGGTGATGTCGAAGCCACTGTTGGCTATGTCTATGTCGAACAGGTGGTCGCGCTGACCGTGCAGGCCGGCCAGCACCGTGAGCCGCTCCCGCAGGAAATGGCGCCGCGGCCACCAGCCGTGGCCCAGGCTCACCACGCGCGGGTCGTCGCTCTGCCGGTCGCGCACCAGCATGCGCGCCTGCACACCGTTGTTGCAGAGCGCATCCATCAGCCGCCAGGCAGCCACGGCAGCACCGCCCGCACGCTCGCTCGTGCTTACTATCAGTACTCGCATGGGGTTGTCATTAGTCCATGCAAAGGTACGGATTTTTCTTCATACAGCCAAGCTACTGAGCAGAAAAAGCACGCTGTTTACGCACACAAAGTTTGATTTACGTCAAGAATAGCGAGTTTTTACGCAATAACCGACCAGAAAGTATTGCCAGGTTCGGAAAATCGTCGTACATTTGCATCGTCAAAAGGTTAATAGATTGTTTTAGGTTAGTAGTAATATTTATAGTTTTAGGTTTTTAGTTATTGGTAAAAGAAAGTTTTCAACTGTAGGGGTCGCTGTGAAGCTCCCATTTAAACTTTCAATTTTTTGGTAACAATTTTAGTAGAGATTCCCAACTGTCTGTCAAGTGCGACAGCAGCGGAATCGAAGCTAAAAGAGCCAGAAATTGTTTTCAACTGAAAAGGATTTTTAGTTAAACATAGGCTTGTAATGCCACTGCCCGCGAGGGTAGTGGCATTCTTTTTGCTCCCCCTCTTCGCTGCATAGTCGCTTGTACAGTCCTGCAAGAAAGGCTGTCTTTGCACAATTTGAGCGTTGGATATATATACTGAAGAATATGGAGATACTGGATACCTACAACGCCATGACAGGCGCTGAAATGAAAGGCCGTGCAGAGGGCCGTGTGCAACAAAGCACAATACCCAGAAGCGCGGCCCATATTGTGCTCTGCTCGGCAGTCAGTAGAGCAGGAGCAGTCCGGCAAAGCCTGCCATGAGAATCATCTTCACAGGATTGACCTTGAGCACCAGTGTGCCGAAGAAGGTGGCCAGAAAAAGTCCCACGCTGATGAAGAACTGCCAGCTGTTCTCACTCGGTGTGGAGAAGTTGTCGCGCGTGCAGAGCAGCAGCGTGGCGGCAGCAAGCAGGCCGACGACGGCGGGCCGCAGACCCATGAATACCGACTGCACGGTGGGCGACTTCATGTAGCGCAGGAAGAGCTTGCTGATGAGTATCATCAGGATGAACGACGGCAGCACGAGCGCCACCGTGGCCGTGGCCGAGCCGAGCACGGCCATGGGCATGGAGTAGCCTGCATTCTTCACCGCGGTATAGCCGGCAAAGGTGGCCGAGTTGATGCCGATGGGCCCGGGCGTCATCTGGCTGATGGCCACAATGTCGGTAAACTCCGACGCCGTCATCCAGTGCCAGTGCTCCACCGTCTCGTGCTGGATGAGCGACAGCATGCCATAGCCGCCGCCGAAACCGAAAAGGCCAATCTCGAAAAAGGTGATGAACAGGTAAAGGTAGATCATTCCGTAGGTTTTATGATGGCACCATAGGCCCAGCCGCCCAGTGCCGCTGCCATTATAATATAAATAGGTGAGACGCCGAGCAGCCAGATGAACAGGGCGCAGGCCACGGGTATCCAGCAGGTGGCCCAGGTCAGGCGGGCCGAGCGGGCCAGGTTGAACGTAGGCACGGCGATGAGTGCCACCACGGCCGGACGTATGCCGCGGAAGATGGCGGCCACGACGGGGTTGTCCTGAAACTGGTGGAAGAACATGGCGATGAGCAGGATGATAATAAACGAGGGCAGTGCCGTGCCCAAGGCGCAGCAGACGGCTCCCGGCAGACGGCGCAGTTTGTAGCCCACGAAGATGCTGATGTTGATGGCAAAAACGCCGGGACAGCTCTGCGCAATGGCGATAAGGTCGAGAAACTCTTCGCGCGTGATCCACTTGCGCTTGTCCACCACGTCGGCCTCGATGATGGGTATCATGGCATAGCCTCCTCCAAGGGTGAACAGGCCGATGCGGAAGAAGGTAGAGAAGAGTATGCCAAGAAGGCCGCCCCTGTCCTTGCCAGGGGCGACTCCTTGGTTTTGCCGACTATCCATTTGCTCTTTATCAGGAGTCATAGCAGAAGTTCAAGTACCTACTATCATGTCAGGGGAAGACTTGGGCAGCCGCTCAGCTGCGGGCCTCCACCCACTTGCGTGCGTTGACGAAGGCCTCTATCCACGGCGTCACCTCGTCGCTGCGGCGGCTGGCCGGATACCAGGCGCACTGCCATGGGAAGATGGCACGCTCCAGGTGGGGCATCATGCACAGGTGACGGCCGTCTTCAGAGCAGATGCCCGCCACGTCGTAGTCGGAGCCGTTGGGATTGGCGGGATAGCCGTGGTAGTTATACTTAGCAACGATGTGGTAGTCGCTCTCCTGCCCGGGCAGCGAGAACTTGCCCTCGCCATGGGCCACCCACA
This sequence comes from uncultured Prevotella sp., assembly GCA_905234355.1. Lineage (GTDB taxonomy): Bacteria > Bacteroidota > Bacteroidia > Bacteroidales > Bacteroidaceae > Prevotella. The sequence continues at coordinate 27,585 of CAJOHP010000070.1, forward strand.
GCCCGAGCTTCGAGCCGCTGAGCGATCCGAACATCACGCTCCTGTTCTCGGGTATCTGCAGCGAGATGAACTCACTCTCAAACTTGTGCGAGTCGTTGTGCAGCATCCTGGCACCCTTAGCCCCGGTCAGTCCGAGCTCCACCATGAGCTGGCAGCCGTTGCAGATGCCGAGCGAGAGGGTGTCCTCGCGGGCATAGAAGCGGTCGAGGGCCTCCTTGGCCTTGGGGTTATAGAGGAAGGCGCCTGCCCAGCCCTTGGCCGAGCCGAGCACGTCGCTGTTGGAGAAACCGCCGCAGAAGACGATGAAGCTGATCTCGTCGAGCGTCTCGCGTCCGCTGATGAGGTCGGTCATCATCACATCCTTCACGTCGAAGCCGGCCAGATAGAGCGAGTAGGCCATCTCGCGCTCGCCGTTGGTGCCCTTCTCGCGGATGATGGCCGCCTTCGGGCGCTGCACGCCGTCGGCCTCCTTCCAGCGGTCGGCGTTCAGGCCATACTGCGCGAGGGTGCCGCGGAATCCGGTGGGCAGCTTGATCTCCAGAGGCTGCCGCTTGTAGTTCTCATAGCGCTCGAGGGCCTTGCCGCCATGGCTCTGCCGGCGGTCCAGCAGATAGCTGGTCTTATACCACACGTCGCGCAGGTGGTCGATGTCGAGGCAGACTGTATTCTTGTCGGCACTGACAGCGGGGCAGACGAGCTCGAGCGTGCGGCCCTGCTCCACGGGATAGCCTATTTTGGCATAGCCGATGCCCTGCTCCTCCATGAACGTCTTGAAGTCGGCAGCATGCTCGCCGCTCACCTCGACGACGACGCCGGGGTTCTCGGCAAAGAGTGTCTTGACCACGTCGCCGTCTCCGCACAGGTCGTGCAGGTTGATGTGCAGGCCGCCCTCGACGTTGGCAAAGGCCATCTCGAGCAGCGTGGTGATGAGTCCGCCGGCCGAGATGTCGTGGCCGGCCATGATCCATCCGCGACCGACCAGCTCCTGCACGGCCATGAAGGCATCGGCGAAATATTCGGGGTTCTCCACCGTAGGCACGTCGTCGCCCACACGCCCGAGGCTCTGTGCGAAGGCCGAGCCGCCCAGACGCTGGGGGCAGAAGGAGAAGTCGATGTGATAGAGCGAGGCACGGTGGTCATTGACCAGCACGGGGCTCACCACCTTTCTCACATCGCTCACTTCGCCTCCGGCCGAGACGATGACGGTGCCCGGCGAAATGATTTTCTCGCCGCCGGGATACTGCTGCGAGAGCGAGAGCGAGTCCTTGCCCGTGGGCACGTTGATGTGCAGTGCGCAGCAGAAGTCGCTCAGCGCTTTCACTGCGGTATAGAGGCGGGCATCCTCGCCCTCCTGCGAGCGGCAGGGCCACATCCAGTTGGCCGAGAGAGAGAGACTGTCCATGCCGTCGGACAGCGGTGCCCACACGATGTTGGTGAGGGCTTCGGCCACGGAGAGCACGCTTCCTGCCTCGGGCGATGCCAGTCCGGCCTGCGGAGCGTGGCCAAGGGCGGTGGCGATGCCTTTCACACCACGGTAGTCGAGGGCCACCACGCCACAGTCGCTCAGCGGCAGCTGTATCTCGCCCTGGCACTGCTGGCGTGCTATCTTGCCAGTGACCGAGCGGTCCACCTTGTTCGTCAGCCAGTCCTTGCAGGCCACGGCCTCGAGCTGCAGCACACGCTCCAGATAGGAGGTGAGTGCCGCTTGTTCATACGTTGCCGGGGCGTAGTGCCGCTCCACAGTGTTGTCGCGCATGACGGTCTTGGGCGAGTGGCCGAACATCTGGCTCACATCGAGGTCGAAGGGTTTCACCCCGTCGCCCTGGACGAAGGAGAAGTGGGCGTCGCCCGTGGTCTGGCCCACCACATACATCGGAGCACGCTCGCGCTCGGCTATCTTCCGCACATGGTCTATGTGCTTCTCGTCGATGAGCAGTCCCATGCGCTCCTGGCTCTCGTTGGCTATGATTTCCTTCGACGAGAGGGTCTTGTCGCCTATGGGCAGGCGGGTCATGTCTATTTCGCCGCCACACTCCTCGACGAGCTCGGAGAGGCAGTTCAGGTGTCCGGCCGAACCGTGGTCGTGTATGGAGACAACGGGGTTGACGTCTTCCTCGCAGAGGGCGCGCACGAGGTTGTAGGCGCGCTTCTGCATCTCGGGATTGGCACGCTGCACGGCGTTGAGCTCGATGCCGCTGGTGTAGCGGCCGGTGTCTACGCTCGACACCGAGCCGCCGCCGAGTCCGATGCGGTAGTTGTCGCCACCCACGACGACCACCTTGTTGCCTGGCTGCGGCTCTTTCTTCAGACAGTCGCGGCGGGTGCCGTAGCCCACGCCGCCGGCCAGCATGATGACCTTGTCATAGGCATATTTGGTAGCATTGCCGGTCTGCTCCTGATGCTCGAAGGTGAGCACCGAGCCGCAGATGAGCGGCTGTCCGAACTTGTTGCCGAAGTCGCTGGCGCCGTTTGACGCCTTGATGAGTATCTGCTCTGGGCTCTGGTAGAGCCACTGGCGCACGGGCAGGATGTTCTCCCAGTCGCGCGTCTCGTCATCATCGTCGTGCAGCCGCGGATAGGCTGTCATATAGACCGCCGTGCCGGCGATGGGCCACGAGCCGGTGCCGCCGCCCATGCGGTCGCGTATCTCGCCGCCGGTGCCGGTGGCCGCGCCATTGAAGGGCTCCACGGTGGTGGGGAAGTTGTGGGTCTCGGCCTTCAGCGAGATGACACTCTCGATGGGCTTCACGCGGAACCAGTCGGCCGTCGACTGGTCGGCGGGGGCAAACTGCTCCACGACGGGTCCCTGGGCAAAGGCCACATTGTCCTTGTAGGCCGAGAGTATCTTGTTGGGGTTCTCCTGCGTGGTCTTCTTGATCATGGCAAAGAGGCTGCTCTCCATCTCCTTGCCGTCGATGATGAATGTGCCTCCGAATATCTTGTGACGGCAGTGCTCGGAGTTGATCTGGGCAAAGCCGAATATCTCGGAGTCGGTCAGCGGCCGCCCGTTCTGCTGCTCCAGTCCGTGCAGATAGGCTATCTCCTCGGGCGAGAGAGCCAGTCCCTCCTGCTCGTTATACTCCTCCAGGTTCTCCACGTGCTTGATGGGCTCAGGCTGCAGGTTGATGGTGAAGATGGTCTGGTCGAGCCCGGCATACTCGCGCTGCAGCATGGGGTCGAAGTCCGGCTGCGGTGCCGGGAAGTACTCCTCTATGCGCACGATGCCGCTGAGGTTCATGTTCTGTGTGATCTCCACGGCGTTGGTCGACCAGGGCGTGACCATCTCGCGCCTCGGGCCTACATATTGGCCGGCGAGGGTCTCGCCCTCCAGCAGCGTGGCGCCGCCATAGAGCCAGCATAGTTTCTGCACTTCGTCTTGAGTGAGCGCGTGGTCGGCCTCAGTGGCTATCACGCTCTTCTGCGGGGTCTGGAAAAAGAATATCATACCTCTTTATATATTATATATTGCACATTTGGCTGCAAAGTTACAACTTTTTCTTGATTAACAGGCCGTTTGGCGCAACTTTTTCGGTTTCCGCTAGTTTTTGTGCGGAGTGGACAACTCCGCCACGCGAGACCTTGTAGAACCAGAGTGGCACAGACACGCGACGGACGGGGCAACGACAAATCGAACGCCCCTGCTTCTGAACTCCTGTCACATCCGACACTTCAGTAAAAAATAATTTAACGGAGGGGGTGCGAGGTTAAATTTCCATAATTCCGATTGACATTCCTTTGCCCGTGAGCGTCTAATCAGTAAATTTGCAGCCGAGTCTGGTAACGCGGGCGTCCTCGCCCGCATCTGTGGCGGACGACGACGCCCGCCTTCGCAGGCAAGACATCGAAAAAACAGTTTAGTGATATAGAACCGTCAAGAACGACAAACAAAAAAGATTATGATTATGAAGAAGACAACCATGATGATGGCGCTCGCAGCCGGTGTGCTGCTGAGCAGCTGTGGCAGCAAGAAGGCGCTCGTGGCCTGCCAGGACGAGAATAAGTCGCTCTCAGCCACCCTATCCTCCACGAAGGAAGAGCTGGCCGCCAAGTCGGCCCGAGTGACCAGCCTCGAGGAGCAGCTCGCCGAGCAGAAACGGCAGACTGCAGCCCTGCAGCAGTCGCTGCAGCAGAGCCTGAGCAATGCCTCACAGAACAACGTGTCGATAGAGAAGCTGGTAGACCAGATCAACGAGTCGAACAAGTACATACGCCACCTGGTAGAGGTAAAGTCGAAGAGCGACTCGCTCAACATGGTGCTCACCAACAACCTCACGCGCTCGCTCTCCAAGGAGGAGATGAAGGAGGTCGACGTGCAGGTGCTCAAGGGCGTGGTCTACATCTCCCTGGCCGACAACATGCTCTACAAGAGCGGCTCCTACGAAATCAACGACCGCGCCGCCGAGACACTCTCTAAGATAGCCAAGATCATCACCGACTACAAGGACTACGACGTGCTCATCGAGGGTAATACCGACAATGTGCCTATCTCGCGCGAGAACATCCGCAACAACTGGGACCTCTCCTGCCTGCGCGCCTCCAGCGTGGTGCAGGCCCTGCAGACCCGCTATGGCGTAGACCCCAAGCGGCTCACTGCCGGCGGACGCGGCGAGTACAACCCCCTGCAGAGCAACGACACCGAGCTGGGCAAGCAGCGCAACCGCCGCACACAGATCATCATCACGCCGAAGCTCGACCAGTTTATGGACCTCATCGACAAGGCACCCGACCAGGAGTAACCGGGGCCTCAGCACACAAAAATCTGACAATGCCAAATGTTTCTACCGGAAATATTTGGCATTGTCAGATTTTGTTTGTAAGTTTGCAAGCAAAAATTCAAACACAACGTATGAAACGACTGATTATCACAGCTGTCCTGGCAGCCGGCACGCTGGCAGCCGGCGCCCAGAACCTGCAGAAGGGCGACTACGGCTACCTCTACTGCCACATGAGCGACCGTGGCGAATATACGGCATACGCCGTGAGCCGCGACGGCTACAACTATGAAGACATCATCGGCGGG
>CAJOHP010000071.1:0-586 GCA_905234355.1 uncultured Prevotella sp.
CAGGGCGTAGTAGTAGGCCAGGCTGACGACGCAGGCCAGTGAGTTCTCGTCGTTGTAGGAGAGGATGCTGGTGTCCTCGGCATGGGCCAGGTCGAGGGCACGGGCCACGGCCTCGGTGTCGCCGGCCAGCGTCTGCCGAAGCAGGTCTCTCGACTGCTGCAGCACAGGCATGAGGTTGTTCCATCCGGTGTCCTCCACGGCGTTGGCCATCTCGCCGGAGACCTCGCGGTTGGGCACGTAGCACTCTTCGCGCTTCCAGTCGAACGACAGGTAGCCCAGGTGAATGAGCACCGTCAGGGCATCGTCTTTGTTGAGGATGGTGTGCATGTCGTTCTGAAACTTGGTGGTGTTCACCCTCACCCGCTCTCCGGCCAGCAGGGCGATGATGTCGCTCTTCAGCCCGTCGTAGTCCATCCTGATGTAGTCGGCGATGGCGTCGTAGGCACCCGTCGAGGCCCAGAAGCTGCGGCAACGCCGGCTCTTCAGAGCCATCATCACGCTGTTGGGATTGAAGATGCTGAGGTCGTCGCCTATCTGGTAGCCGTCGTACCACTTCTCCAGCTCGTCGAAGTCCATCTGGTGCTTC
>CAJOHP010000071.1:658-20772 GCA_905234355.1 uncultured Prevotella sp.
AAGTTGTTGAGTGCCGACTGCACCTTGAACTTCTTGATGGGCAGAATGCCGGTGATGTAGACCATGGCGAAGGCATCGCCGGCGTTGACCGACTTAAACATGCGTTGCATCCAGTTGAGAAAGTCGTTCATCTGCTGGCTGTCGGGCTTGAACTCTCGGCAGATGACGTCCCACTCGTCGATGATCATCACGAAGTGCTGCCCGGTGGCCATCACCACGCGCAGCAGGGTGTTGAGCAGGTCGTCGCTCTCGCCGACGGCTACGTCGGGGAAGGCCTCGCAGACCTCGGCCTTCACCTCGTCGTTGATGTGGGCGATGATGTCGTCGTGGCGGTAGCGGGTGTAGAAGCTGTTCATGTCGATGAAGATGACGGGGTACTTGTTCAGGTGCTCCTCAAACGTCGGGTCCTTGGCTATCCCGAGGTCGGCGAAGAGCTCGCGCGACTGGCACGAGCAGTCGTAGTAGGCCGCCAGGGTCTTGGCGGCGAGTGTCTTGCCGAAGCGTCGGCTGCGGGTCACGCAGCTGTACCTCCTTTCTGTAAACAACGTTCTGTTGACGACGCCTATCAGCCCCGTCTTGTCTACGTATTCGCTGTTGCGCACGGCGCGGAATCCCGCGTTGCCTTTGTTGATGTAGATGCCCATAGTTCGCTTTTCCTTTCTTTTCTGCCAGTCTTTAGTCGGAGTGGGTCCGGCCAAGGCTGTGTCTGATGCTGCAAATATACGCATTTTTTCTGAACGGGCGAAGAAAAAAGGCAGGAAGTTTATGGAAAAAATGTACTGCATTTGCGGTTGTTTCACAGGAAATGAGTAAATTTGCAGCCGACAAAACGAAGACAGTAATGACAAAGACTGAAAGGTATGAACAGCTTGAGGCCCAGATAGCGGCGCTGACAGCCGGCGAAACAGATGCAGTGGCCGTGCTGGCCAATGTGTGCGCGGCCATACACCACGAGATGGGATTCTTCTGGACAGGGTTCTATATGGTGCGTGGCGACGAACTGCTTCTGGGGCCGTTTCAGGGGCCGGTGGCCTGCTTCCACATAGGCTTCGGCCGCGGGGTGTGCGGCACGGCGTGGCAGCGCCGGCAGACGGTGGTGGTGGACGACGTGGAGCTGTTTCCCGGCCACATAGCGTGCAGCTCGCTCTCGCGCTCAGAGATTGTCGTGCCCCTCATGGCGGGCGGCGAGGTGAAGGCTGTGCTCGACATCGACAGTGCCGAGCTGGCCACCTTCGACAGCACAGACCAGTACCACCTGGAGCGCATCGCCGGCTGTGTGGCCCGGCAGCTGTGGGCAGACTGAGTTCTGCTGCCGCCCCCCCCCTCGGCTACAGAAAGTAGGGCAGAGACGAAACCAGAACGCAACAAATCCCAAATAAAAAGACAACAGATATGAGAACAACCATCAAGAGACTGCTCCTGCTGCTGCTGCCCCTGCTGGGCACTACGGCCATGGGCGCACAGAAGAGCGACACCTTTAAGACCAGGTCGGGACGCGACGTGGTCATCACCCACATCAAGCACGCCACGATGCAGATAAGCTATGACGGCAAGACCATCTATGTGGACCCGGTCATCAAGCTGAAGCCCGAGACCGACTACTCTGACTATCCCAAGGGCGACTACATCTTCGTGACCCACGAACACGCCGACCACTTCGACCCCATAGCGCTGAGCCAGCTGCGTCACGATGCCACGGTGGTGGTGGCCAACCCCAGCGTGAGTGAGAAGCTGCACTACGGCATGACGATGAAAAACGGCGACCACTTCACACTCTCCGACGACATCGAGGTATGGGCCGTGCCTGCCTACAACACCACGGCGGGGCGCGAGCAGTTTCACCCCAAGGGCCGTGACAACGGCTACGTGCTCCAGATAGACGGTCTGCGCATCTACATAGCCGGCGACACCGAGGACATCGCCGAGATGGCCACCCTGGAGAACATCGACGTGGCCTTCCTGCCCTGCAACCAGCCCTACACGATGACGGTGGACCAGCTCGTGCGCGCCGCTAAGACGTTCCGCCCGAAGGTGCTCTTCCCCTACCACTACAGTCAGACGCCCGTGAGCCAGGTGCTGATGAAGCTGATGGGATCGGGCATCGAGGTGCGCATACGCGACTATCAGTAAGGCGCTTTTGTGCTGTCACAGTATCTCGGCAATGTGGTATAGCGGGCGGCGCTTCACCTCGGTGTATATCTTGCCTATGTAGACGCTCTGTATGCCCATGGCTGTGAGGATGAAGCCTCCTACAAGCCAGATGGACAGCATGACCGAGGCCCATCCCTGCACGGCGGCTCCGGTGATGAGTGCGTAGGTCACATAGATGCCTATGCCGACGGCAATGACGAGGAAGAGCAGTCCGAGGTGGAAGATGGCATAGAGGGGCTTCACGGAGAAGGCGGTGATGCCGTCGAGGGCCAGCGAGAGCATCTTGCCCACGGTGTACTTCGACGTGCCGGCATAGCGCTCGCTGATCACGTCGTCGACGGTGGTCGAGGCCAGTCCTATCTGCGGTATGAGTCCGCGCAGGTAGAGGTTGTGCTCCTTGTAGGTGCTGAGCATGTCGAGCGCGCGCCGGCTCATCAGACGGAAGTCGGCATGGTTGTAGACGCTCTCCACGCCCATACTGCTCTGCAGGCGGTAGAAGGCCTGGGCCGTCATGCGCTTGAGCACAGGGTCGGCCTGCCGCGAGGTCTTCACGCCGTAGACGATGTCGAATCCCTCCTCCATGTGGCGCACCATCTGGGGGATGCACTCTATGTCGTCCTGCAGGTCGGCATCGATGGTGACGATGGCGTCGGCCCACTCGCGGGAGGTCATCATGCCTGCGAAGATGGCGCGCTGGTGGCCCACGTTGCGAGAGAGGTTGATGCCGCGCACGTAGTGGTTGGTGCCGTGCAGTTCACGGATGATCGGCCATGTGCTGTCGCGGCTTCCGTCGTTGACAAACACCATCATCGAGTCGCCAGAGATGAGTCCGTCGGCCACCATGCGGTCGAAGAGCGCGGTAAGGCGTCCGACGCTGTGGCGGAGCACGGCCTCTTCGTTGTAACAGGGGGAAACGGTAGCAAGTGTTATCATTGTTGGTCTTTTTTATTCGGGGGTACGTGGGTGCGAGGGTAGGGGGCTATTGCGCCGCTTGGCTGTTGCGCTCTACAAACTCGCTGAAGGTGATGAAGTCGTGCCCCCGCCGCTGTAGCATGCTGATGAGGCGTGAGAGGCGCTCGCACATCTGCCGCCCGCTGTGGTTGCGGATGATGAAGGGCATGCGAAACTCAGGGTGCTCCTTCAGGTCGTAGAACTCCCAGGGGTGGAAGTAGGTGACGAAGTATCCGTCGTGGCTGAGCACGCGTCGCGTCATCCAGTGGTAGAGTGCCTCGGGCAGGTTGTGCAGTGAGAGCCAGAACAGGGGGAAACGCACGATGGGCGTGACAGAGGCGGGTATCTGCACGACGCCGTCCTTCACAAACCATGTGCGCGGCTCGGTGAGGTGCATGTAGCGTCCGGGGATGAAGGCGGGATTGAGCGACGAGTTGTAGCGGTAGCCCACGCGCCTGATTTCTGCCTCATCGACGGGGAACATGCGTGGCTGCCTGTAGCCGTAGACGGTGCGCCCCGTGACGTGCTCAACGATCTCCTTGGAGCGGGCGAAGTCGGAGTGGCACGGCTGCCAGTGGTCTACGCCGTGGCAGGCCACCTCGTGGCCCTCGTCCGTGATGCGGGCCATCATCTCCGGGGCGTGCTCGGCAAAGTTGCCGGTGCAGAAGAACGTGGCGCGCACACCGTGCCGGCGCAGCACGTCGAGGATGCGGGCCGTGCCCTCCACAGAGACCGCCATGCCCTGCTCAAGCGAGAAGTCGACGCCGTGCTCGCGGGGCACGTCGAACTCCTCGGTGTCAAAACTTAACAGTATCATATTGCCATGCTTGTTGTTTTCTTAAGCATCGGCAAAGGTAGGCATTTTCCTGAAAACGGCCAAAAATATTGATGGGATTCTGCGTCAGATGTAGTACTCTGCTGCATCGATGAGTCCTGCACGCAGTGCATAGCGCGTGGCCTCGTGCACATTGTTGACGCCTATCTTGCGGAAGATGTTCTTGCGGTGGGTGTTGATAGTGTGGAAACTGGAGATGCGCTTCTCGGCTATCTCTTTTGTGGTCATGCCCATGGCGATGTCCTTGAGCACCTCGGTCTCCGTGCGTGTGAGGTGGGCCTCGTCGGTGTCGGCCGGGGCTGCCGGCACAAGCAGCTGCTCGGCCATGCGCTGGCAGATGAATCGCCGGTGCTGTGTGGCCTGCCTGAGGCACTGGCGTATCTCGTCGAGCGAGCTGTCCTTGAACTGTATGCTGAAGCAGGGACTGAGTGCCAGCAGGCGGCGGGCAAAGTCGCTGGTGAGCTCGGCACTGAAGATCACCCAGTGGGCCTGCGGGTAGCAGTCGGAGAGTATCTGTAGCTCGTCGATGTCGTTGACGTCGAAGAGTGTGTAGTCCATCACCACCACGCTGTCGGGCTGCTTCTTGAGCTGCAGGAGCAGCTCGGTCTTGTCGGCGGCTGCCTTGAAGTCGGAGGTGTCGGTACTGCTGAGCAGATACATCACTCCGGCACGGGTGATGTCTTGTGGGTCGGCCAGGATAAAGTGGGGCATGGGTGAGTGTGGGTGTTAGTTTAGTGTTTGGTGTGTGATGGGGGTCAGAACGTGGGGTTGATGACAAACCGTATGCCGTGCTTCTGGGCCGTCGGCAGGTGGTTGTAGTTCAGTCGGTGCACGTATTCTATCTGAATGAGGTTGAAGATGTTCTGTATGCCCACGGCATACTCCATGTATGGCTTGCTGCCGTCCATGATGGAGCTACCTGCGGGGAAATGCCATAGCCGGCCGTTCTGCTGGTTCTGCGGCAGGAAGGGGTTGTTCTTCTCGGAGAGCGTGCCCCATAGCATCTTGAACTCGGCCACCTCGCGCCACTTCAGCCGGCGCAGCAGCGGTATGCGGTTGAAGAGCTTACCTCCCATCTCCCAGGTGAGCATCAGCGAGGCGTAGCGGTCGTTGAGAAACTCCATGTTGTTCATCGTGCTGAACTGTCCGTAGTCTATGATGTATGACAGGTTGGCCTGCGGCATGACGAGCAGTGGCCATGGCACCTGGTTCCACTGCTGGGCGAGTCGTGCGCGTGCATCGATGTGTCCCCAGCTCATGGGCAGCCATGTGCGGCGGTAGAACTCCAGCTCGGAGAAGTTGTAGGTGGCCTCGCCTCCGCCCACGCCGTTGAGTCCCAGGGTGTGCTTGGCACTGACGTACCAGGCGTCTTTGTTCATCGGACGTCGGCGCTGCTTGGTGTTGACGAACTTCTCGTCGGGGGCGTAGCGCAGCGTCAGCGAGGCGTCGGTGGTGCGCAGCGACGAGAGCCACGGCCCGCTCAGGGGAGCGAAGAGCAGGGTGCCGCGCGGCTCTATCTTCTCCGTCTGCAGCGCCGTGGTGAGACGCAGGTGACCATGGGTCTCGTAGTCGAGCGACAGCCGCTGTGTGTTGTAGAGCAGCATCTTGTCTATGCTGTGCACCTTGAAGGAGGTGAAGACGTTGTCCTTGTCGGTGTTGGAGTATTTGTCGCTGGGCAGGGCCACGTCGCGGCGCGAGGCGAGCGTGATGTGGCGCACGGGAAACTCCTGAGGCAGATACTGCTTGTCTTCGAAGGAGTAGGTGAGCTCGGCATTGTAATAATGGTTGTGCGTGCGCGTACCATAAGCATAATAGCCCTTGGCAAAGAGTCGTGGGTGGAGGTTGGCGGTGGTCTGCCCGCTGGCGCGCAGTCGCAGCCCGTCGTAGAAATTCTGTGAGATGACGGTGTTGATGGGCCCCACGTCAAACTTGCTAGGCTTCTCGCGTGTGCCGGTCTCCAGATAGTTCTCGACCAGTGCCTTGAGCAGGAAGATGGCATACTTGTAGCCCTTGAGCTGCTCTATATGGCTGAGGAATCCGCCCATGCCTCGCTCGCTGCGCGTAAACTCCACCTGCCGGTGCTGCTCCCAGAACTTGTCGTCGCGCTGTGTGGCGCCGCGCTCCACGAGGGTGAGGCCCGAGCCGCGCAGGCGCTCGGCGGGCAGGGGCGTGAAGGCGAAGTCGCTCATGCGGGTGGTGCGGGTGACGATGGCCTTGGTGATGAAGTCGGTCAACATCAGCTCGACTATCATGTCGTCGATGGTGAGCAGCCACTCGCCGTCAGCCTGACGGGTGAACTCCTGCATGCACTGCAGACCCTCCACCCAGTTGAGGTCGCCCGAGCGGGGCACGAAGAGCTCGCAGCGCTTCACCTGGTAGCTCGAGTCGGCCAGCACATAGAGCTGTCCGCGGAAGCCGAAGTCCTGCTGGTTGTTGGGCACGAAGTCCAGGTGGACGCAACGGTCCTGCCCCACGTAGACGGTGTCGGTGATGTAGAAGCGGTAGAACTGTATGGCATCGCGGCCTATGGGCGAGCTGAACTTATGTCGCATGAGCAGGATGTAGTCATCGTAGATGTCGATGTCGGCAAAGACCTCGCGCATGACCTGCGTGAGCATGTCGCCCGTCTGGAAGAGGTCGTTCACGCCGCTGGCCTTCTGTCCCTTGATCACGATGCGCTCTTTCTGCGGGTCGCGTCGCCAGAGGTGCTCGCTGACCTGCTCGTCGACGGTCAGGGGCAACACCAGCTTGTCGTTGTACTGGCAGGTGTCCACCTGGTCGCGCAGCCAGGGATAGCGCTTGAAGAGGCCCTTGTCGAGCATGCCGGGGCTCAGGTCGTTCAGACCGAGCATGAGTTTCTGGTATTTCTCGAAACGGTAGTAGTCGTGGCTCTTGAGGCTGGTCTTCTTGCGCGAGGCGATGACCTTGCGCATGAACTCCACGGCGGGATTGTCCTTGCGGCGGTAGCGCGTCTTCTTCTTCGACTTGACCGTCACCTCGCTGAGCGTGCGGCTGTCGTCGGCCAGACGTATGGTGAGCTGTGCGGGGGTCTGCGGGTTGACGTTGAGCACCTGCTCACGGTAGCCCACGGAACTGACGGTGAGTCGCCATCCGTTGTGCCGGGCTATGGTGAAGCGGCCCTGGCCGTCGCACTTCGTGGCTACACGGTTGCCCCTGTACTGCACCGTGGCATAGGGCACGGGGCCGCCGTCCTGTGCGTCGACCACCACACCCCGCAGCTGGGCCAGCAGCGATGTGGTGAGAAGCAAGCCTACTACGACCGTGAGCAAGCGGCGCAGCACCTGCCGGCGCACCCGAGGGCTTTCTGGGAGTTTAGTCTCTTGTCTCATGTGTTTGCGGGCGCAAAGGTAAGAAATAATATTGAAACACGTGCACGTTTAATATTTTTTAGATTTATTCCTGCATGCGTATAGGATATTATTTGTAACTTTGCACCCGAGAGTAGTTGGCCGTTTTGGGAAACATTTTCGAGAGGAAAGGCGGAAAAGTTGTCCAAAACGGCAAACCATGAACAGCAAGCAAACATGACAAACCGACAATAATAACCAACTCAAACAGCAGAATAGCAATGGAAATGAGAGACTTCACTATCACCAAGCGCGACGGCACCAAGGACCGTTTCTCGCTGGACAAGATTATGAATGCCATCGTCAAGGCCTTCGACAGCGTGGAGCAGCCGGCCGACCTGGGCACCGTGTCGAAAATCATCAGCCACCTCGACATACACGACGACATCAAGGTGGAAGACATACAGAACCAGGTGGAGGAGGCACTCATGCGCGAGGGCTACTTCCAGGTGGCCAAGTCATTCATACTCTATCGTCAGCAGCACACCGAAGACCGCGAGACGCTGGAGAAGATGACGTTCGTCTCGGAATACATGGAGAGCGTCAACGCCGCCACCGGGTCGAAGTACGACGCCAATGCCAACGTGGAGCACAAAAACATTGCCACGCTCATAGGCGAGCTGCCCAAGAGCAACTTCATCCGCCTGAATCGCCGACTGCTCACCGACCGTATCAAGAAGATGTATGGCAAGCAGCTCGCCGACGAATACATAGACAAGCTCACACACCACTTTATATATAAGAACGACGAGACCTCGCTAGCCAACTACTGCGCCAGCATCACTATGTATCCCTGGCTCATCGGCGGCACCATCAGCATAGGCGGCAACTCCACGGCGCCTACCAACCTGAAGTCGTACTGCGGCGGATTCGTCAACATGGTGTTCATGGTCTCGTCCATGCTTTCTGGCGCATGTGCCACACCCGAGTTCCTCATGTATATGAACTACTTCATCGGCAAGGAGTTTGGAGTGGACTACTGGAAACGTGCCGACGAGGTGGTAGACCTCTCGCTCAAGCGCCGTACGCTCGACAAGGTCATCACCGACTACTTCGAACAGATCGTCTATACGCTCAACCAGCCCACTGGCGCACGCAACTATCAGGCCGTCTTCTGGAACGTGGCCTACTACGACCGCTTCTACTTCGAAAGCATCTTCGGCGAGTTCTACTTCCCCGACGGGTCGCGCCCCGACTGGGACGGACTCAGCTGGCTCCAGAAGCGATTCATGAAGTGGTTCAACAAGGAGCGCACCAAGACGCTGCTCACCTTCCCCGTAGAGACCATGGCGCTGCTCGTCGACGACAACGGAGAGCCAAAGGATAAGGAGTGGGGCGAGTTCACTGCCGAGATGTATGCCGAAGGCCACTCCTTCTTTACCTATATGAGCGACAATGCCGACTCGCTCTCGTCGTGCTGCCGGCTGCGCAACGAGATAACCGACAACGGGTTCTCCTACACGCTGGGTGCCGGCGGCGTCTCGACGGGATCGAAGTCGGTGCTCACCATCAACCTGAACCGTTGCATACAGTATGCCGTCAACCACAAGATGGACTACCTCGAGTACCTCGGCGGTGTGATAGACCTCTGCCACAAGGTACAGCTGGCCTACAACGAGAACCTCAAGGAGCTGCAGCAGCACGGCATGCTGCCACTCTTCGACGCCGGCTATATCAACATCGCAAGGCAGTATCTCACCATTGGCATCAACGGACTCGTCGAGGCGGCGGAGTTCATGGGACTGAAGATCACACCCAACGACGACTACCTGCACTTCGTACAGGGCATACTCGGACTGGTGGAGAAATACAACAAGCAGTACCGCACGAAGGACGTGATGTTCAACTGCGAGATGATACCCGCCGAAAACGTGGGCGTGAAGCACGCCAAGTGGGACCGCGAGGACGGCTACTTCGTGCCGCGTGACTGCTACAACAGCTACTTCTACGTCGTGGAAGACGACTCGCTCACCATCCTTGACAAGTTCCGCCTGCACGGCGCCCCCTACATAGAACACCTCACCGGCGGCTCGGCTCTGCACATGAACCTGGAGGAGCACCTCTCCAAGGAGCAGTACATGCAGCTGCTGCGCGTGGCGGCCAAGGAGGGATGCAACTATTTCACCTTCAACATCCCCAACACTGTGTGCAACGACTGCGGCCACATAGACAAGCGCTACCTGAAGGAGTGCCCCGTGTGCCACTCGAAAAACGTGGACTATCTCACCCGCATCATCGGCTACCTCAAGCGCGTTTCCAACTTCTCGCAGGCCCGTCAGGAGGAGGCCGCAAGGCGCTATTACGCCACGACCTGAAACGGCCTCCACTGCGAAAAAGAATCCGAATCGTTTGGCGGTTCGGATTTTTTTCGTAACTTTGCAGACCAAGATATATCTGCAGATGCAGAAAGAAATATTTAATCCCCGGACGCCATGACAATAGCCAACCCTATCTACGACGCAGTGTTCAAGTATCTGATGGAGGACGAGCGCATCGCCCGCACCATCCTGTCAGCATTACTCAAGGAGGACATCATCCACGTGGATGTGCGCCCCCACGAGTACAGCAACGGTCAGCGCGAACTGCTGTCAGTGTTCCGTATCGACTTCGGAGCCACCATCCGCAAGCCCGACGGCAAGGAGGTGCTCACGCTCATTGAGTTGCAGAAGAACTGGTTGCCCACCGAGACGCTGCGCTTCCGCCAGTATCTCGGAACCCAATATCAGGACGCGCGCAACATTGTCAAGGAGAGTGCCGACAAGCATGCGCTGCCCATGGTGGCCGTCTACCTGTTGGGGCATACGCTCAGCGGCATCGACGAGCCCGTCATATACGTTCGTCACCACTCATACGACTATGACGGCCAGCCCGTCACCCAAGGCATGCCCAACGCCTTTATCGACAGCCTCGTCCACGACAGCATCATCGTGCAGATACCCCGGCTCCACGGGCAGATAAACAACCGCTTAGACCAGGTGCTCAGCGTCTTCGACCAATCACGCGCCGACAGGCCTGACCGTCATACACTGACCTTCGACGACGGCTTCTACGACAAGAGCGACAGCGACACTCTACCGACTCACGGCCGCCGCTGCCAGCGTCGACATGCGCCAGGACATGATGGTCGAGGATGAGTATTTCTCCATCATCAAGGAGCAGGAGAGCAAACTGTACTACGGCGAGAGACAATTGGCCGAGATGAATGCCCGGTTAGCATTAAAAGACGATGAGTTGGCTGAGAAGGAGGGTCAGTTGGCTGAGAAGGACGGTCAGCTGGCTGAGAAGGACGGTCAGTTGGCTGAGAAGGACGGTCAGCTGGCTGAGAAGGACGGTCAGCTGGCTGAGAAGGACGGCCAGCTGAAGGCCTCCGTGAAACTGCTGATCCGTTCCGGCATGCCGAAGGAAGCCATTGCCGAAAACCTCGGCATCACGATGGAACAGCTGGAGAGCCTCTGCCAATAGGCTTCCCACCGCTCATCCATGATTTCTTTACCGAATCGTTTGGCGTTCGTCTTTTTTGTTGTGTTTCTACAGCGTGCTTTTTGTGCACAGGCATTTCATTTTGCTCTAATTGCCGCACGAATTAGCACCTCGGCAGAGATTAGTGAGCAAATGCACCTACGTCTATTGGGACTTGCGCTGATTTAGCTCGGTTTTCCCCATAAGACGTGGTAGGCTGTGCCAAACGGCAGGGCTGCCCGTCAGCGTCTACAGCGCGGCCGGAGCCTGTCTCTGGCAGGGCTGCATGACGGGCGACCAGATGACCATTCCCGTCGGTCGAGGCGGTGTCTATGTGGTGCGTGCCGTGCAGCGAGCAAAGAAGGTGGGCGTGCGCTAAGCGTTAAATAATACTTATTTTACCATAGGTATGGGCTGCAAAGCGAAAAAAATAAGTAACTTTGCATCCATGCTGAAATACGCCAATACCGACATTGTCTTCCAGGAGATACCCGACGAGGTGACCCTGGCCATCAATATCTCGGGCTGTCCCTGTCACTGCCCGGGCTGTCACAGCCGCTACCTGTGGGACGATGTGGGCCTGCCGCTCGACACCTGCGCCCTCGACGGTCTCATCGGGCTCTACGGCCGCGACATCACTTGTGTGGCCTTCATGGGCGGCGACGGCGACCCCAAGGGTGTGAGTCTCCTGGCTCAGTACGTGCACGAGGAGCACCAGCCACTGAAGGTGGCATGGTACAGCGGGCGCATCAGGGTGCCGAAAGAAGTGAAGAAGACCGACTTCGACTACATCAAGGTGGGCCCCTTCCTGCGCCACTTAGGACCGCTCAAGTCGCCCACCACCAATCAGCGAATGTACCGGCAGCGGCCCGACGGTACATTTGAAGACATCACCCAGCGGTTCTGGCGCCGCGGAACGTAAAGTGTAAAAAGGAAAACAGAGGGGACTGCCCCTCTATTTTCCTATGAGTGTCAGGATGGCCTTGGCATCCTCGTCGCCGTCGGCAGCCTCCTTGCGCAGCTCGGCCAGCAGTTCTTTGCCGCCCTTCTCGTTGCGCACGGCACGCTGCAGCCACGTTTTCGCCTTGGCACGGTCGGCGGCCACCCCCTTGCCCTTGAGGTAGCACTTGCCCAGGGCCAGCTCGGCATCGGCATTCTCTTGCTTGGCGGCCTTGGTGAAATACTCAAAGGCTTTCTTGCGGTCTTTCTCTACGCCCTCGCCGTTCTTGTAGCACTTGCCTACCTCATACTGGGCCTTCGCATAGCCTTGGGCGGCAGACTTGGAGTACCACTGGAAGGCCAGCTTATCGTTCTCCTCCACTCCGCGCCCCTTGTCGTAGCAGCGCCCCAGGCGATACTGCGCCTTCTTGTGGCCCTTCTCGGCTGCTGGCTTCAGCTTGGCCACGGCAGCAGTGTAGTTCTGGGCATCGTAGAGAGCCTTGCCCTCCTCGTAAAGCTTGTCGGCACTCTGTGCCATCGCCGTTGCGCTCAGAAGCAGCGCAAACAGCATGTTCATCAGTCGTTTCATAGGTCGGTTCTTTTTTTAGACAAGGTGCCCAATGAGCTCCTCGCGCTCGCCGGGAAGCAAGTCGACTACGGGTATCTCTATCATAGTGTAGCAGCCGGGCTGCAACCGCATGGAGGCACGTGCCACGCACACGAGCACCTGACCGGTGAGTGCCGGGTTGTTGATGCTCATGTTGAACTCCAGGCGCTGGTTCTGCGTCTTTCCGCTGACGCCCTTGCGCTCGAGATGGACGCCGTGGCCCATGTCGCGCACGTCGTCGACGCTCTCCACCTGAAACACGTGGGTCTCGTCGTTGGCGAAGTAAGGGTCGGCCTTCACGGCAGCCGTCACCTCGTCGAGGCTTGCGCCCTCCTCAAGCTCCACATAGACCATGCGGCGGTGTATGCCCTCGCCCAGGGGAATGGTCATCGACAGGGCATTCTTCACTCCGGCCTTAGAGCGCACGCAGACGGAATGCCCCATCGACATGCCCGGGCCGAAGTTGGTGTAGCTCAGTCCTTTTGGCGCCAGGCTCTGCATCAGCGTGCGCACGACGGAGTCCGACCCCGGGTCCCAACCGGCGGCAATGACGCTCACCGTCTGCGTGTCCTTGTTGATGGGCATCAGCGCACGGCGATAGTCCACGATGCCCGTGTGGATGTCGAACGAGTCGACGGTGTTGATGCCCAGCGGCAGTATCTGGCGTGCATACTCCTCGCACGAGCGGGTGGGGGTGGCGAGGATGGCTACATCGACATCCTTCAGCTCACGGATGTCCTTCACCACCTCATACTGCTCCAGCTCCTTTGGACAGTCGGCAGCACCCTGACGCCTCACAATGCCTGCCACCTCGAAGTCGGGCGCTGTCTCCAAGGCTTCGAGTGCATACTTGCCAATGTTGCCGTAGCCCACTACGGCGGCTCTAATCTTCTTCATCATGTGTTTGTTTAGTTGCTAATCTGACACAGTATTTGTGTTTCACGATGCAAAATTACATCTTTTTTGCGAATAATCTGTCATTTTGCAATATTTTTTAAAAATAGTGCGGTAGCTCACTGAGACCTCATGCCTGCCAGCGCTCATTTCTTCTGCATAAACGGCAGGGTCTTGGCCTGTGCCAGCATGAAGTCGGCCAGCATGGCGTTGTTGTCGAGATCGCCGTTGATAATGTTGAAAAACGCAATGAGTCCGTCGCGCCCGCCGTGGTGCTTCAGCACATGCACCAGGCAGAGATACTGCAGGGCGATGTTGGCCGAGAGGATGTCGAGTTCGGTGATGGCCAGCTGTGCGAGTGCCAGCTGGTAGGCGTCCTCGCTGTTCTCGTCGATGAAGCGCTGAACATCGCCCAGGGTTTTTAGGTGGAAGGACTCGAGCACCGGCATATAGGGCATCATCGAGACAGGGTATATCTCAGCCTGGTTGACCGCTGCGATGCGTCGGTTGAGTCGGTCGAAGGGTTTCAGCTCGAGATAGTTGCGGAAGGCGTCGCGCGACAGCGGCACGTCGTCGAGGCGTCCGCTCTTCACCAGGGCCAGGGTCTGCCGGCGGTAGTCGGTGAGTACCTGGCGCAGCCGGCTGAACTCGTCGTCCATCAGCTCCATCATGCCTGCCAGCCGGTTGAACTGCCGCATATACTCACGTGGTATCTTCACGTCGCCCTTATAGCCGGTGTCGTGCTCTATGGTCGACCACACGTGCTGCAGTGCGGTGCGCATCTGTAGCTCGAAACGCGGATTGACGGTTTTGTCTACGGCGTCGGCCTCCTTGAGCCGGCAGATATAGTGCAGCGAGTTGTAGCCGAAGGCGTCCAGCTCGTGCAGCTTGCGTTTGTCCACGCTCTCCTGCCAGTCGATGTCGAAGAGACGCTTGGCAACGACGGCTACCTTGTCGACGTCGTCGGTGTAGAACGTGATGACACGCAGCCCAACGAGGTCGGTGATGTCGTCTGTCGACTTATACTTAGCGCCCTTGAGTTCCAGTTTCCCGGCCAGCGACTTCTCCGTCTTCACGCGGTGTTCGATGGCCGTGACGTAGATGCCCTGTTCGCGTAGCGCCTGGTGCAGCAGATCGTAGGCGCGGTTGGCCAGCACGTCCAGTGTGGGCCGCAGCTCGCGATACTGCTGCATGAGTGACTCGCCGTGAGCATCCAGGATTACATTTGTCATAGGTACATATTATTTTAGGTGGGTTCTATTAATTCCCATGGCGTTAGCACGCCAACCGTCATCAGTCGAACACCTGGCTGATGAGCTGCATGAACTCCCTGTAGGCGAAGGTGTCCTGGAGCTCTCGCAGCGCTTCGGCCAGTCCCCTGTAGTGCCACTCGTGGTCCTTGGGGTCGCTGGTGTGGAAGAGGGTCCATAGGGCATCGCCCTGCTGGGCATAGTCTCGTGCGATGGCCCTCATGTTGGAGAGTTTGTCGCCCAGTGCCACCATCTTGGCCTCGCGTGTGGCCGAGGCCAGTCGGTCGATGGCCGCCTGCTTGCGGGTGCGCCACGTGCGCTCCTCGCTCTGGCCCTCTATGGGGGTGTCGGTCTCGGTCGCCACCAGTGAGGCGATGCGGTCGCCAAACTCGGCGCGCAGCTGCTCCACGGTGACTGCGGTGTCCTCCACCGTGTCGTGCAGGGCAGCGGCGGCCAGCAGTGTCTGGTCACGCGTCATCGTAGCCACGATCTCTACCGCCTCCAGGGGATGGACGATGTAGGGGAAACCCTTGCCGCGCCGCTCCGTGCCGGCATGGGCACTGACGGCGAAGACGATGGCGCGGTCGAGCAGGCTGGTGTCTAAGGGGTTGTTGGCCATAGTGCTGCAGTATGGGCTCAGAAATACTTTTCTACGAATGAGTGTATCACGCGGGCAAACATGGGGTTGGCCTTCGGACGCGGGTCGCGATAGGAGAGCAGACAGATGTCGAGCGGTGCGAACATAGCCGCACGGCGGTCGAAGTCGGTATGGTCGGCGCTGCCGGAGTATGCCGTGGCAAAGGCGTCCCAGAGGGCTATCAGCTGCTCCTGCGTCATGTGGAAGATGTCGCGCATGGCCTGAAACTGCGAGTAGACGTTGCAGAGCAGGTAGAGATGGCCTATGTCGAACATCGGTGTGCCGTAGCTGAACCAGTCCAGGTCAATGAAGTAGGGCTTACCCTCGGCAGAGACGATGAGGTTGCCGGTCTGGAAGTCGCCGTGGACGCAGGTCGTCTCGTCGGGCAGGCCCTCCGCGAAGGCGCGCAGCTTCTGCCTGTCGTCTTCACCGATGAAGCAGGCTGCTTCAATGGCTTCCTGTATCAGTTTCTTGCAGCTGGGAAAGAAGGTGGTGTCGCAGGGCGTGGCATGCAGCAGCTTGCCCTGTGCGGCCAGCAGGGTAGCCATCTCGCCGAGGCGAGAGGGCTCGTCGGCACAGATGCGCGAGAGCGATCTCTTGCCCTGGATGCGCTCGCAGGTCATGCCGAAGCAGTCGCCTACCTGTACCACCTCGTACACTTGCGGTGTGGGAAGCCCCATGGCCAGCACATGCTGGGCTGTTTCCACATCATGCCTTACGGAGGCCTCGTTGTTTTTGTGGGGCGTCTTGTTCACTTTCAGCAGAAGGCCCGGGGCGTCGGCCCGGGAGTAGGTCTTGCCTATACCACCTTCGCCCTCCTGGGTCCAGCTGCTGAGGTCAATGGTCTTGTAATTCATCGTGTCGCTGTTATGGTTGTTGCTCTTTTTTGTACCAATAAATTTCGTGTGGGTTAATTACTGCCTCCATTTCCTCTCGGGAGTGAGTGCTTTCCGGAGGGAGGCAAAGGTGCGGGGGAGTGTCGCATCCGCCCCCGTGTTCTGCTCAGTAGGCATATTGCTGTCCGTACTGCTCGTGCAGGCGGCGCAGGGAGCCGTCGGCCTTCATCTGCCGTATGGTGGCGTTGACCATCTCGAGCAGGTCGTCCTGTCCCTTGCGCAGCAGCACGCCTATCTCGCCATGGGTGAAGGGCGTGCTGAGCAGCGGCGCTGCCAGACGGCTGTCGGTCTGCACGTAGTAGGGCGCCTCGGTAATCTCGGTAATCATCACGTCGGCCTCGCCCTCGGCAATGAGCGCGGGTATCTCCTCGTTTCTTGGGTGCACGATGATGGTGGCATGGGTCAGGTGCTCGCGTGCAAACTTCTCGTTGAGTCCGCCGGGATTGACCATCACCCGCACCTCGGGCTTGTCTATGTCGGCGAGCGACAGGTAGCGGTTGCGCTCCGTGGCGCGGCAGATGATGGTCTTGCCGTTGGCCAGGTATCCCTCGCTCATGAGCATCGTGGCGCGCCGGGTGTCGGTGATGGTGATGCCGCCCATGGCGAGGTCGAAGGTGGGGGGCTCTGCCAGCACGTCGACCGTGAGTGTGGGCCACGAGGTCTCAACGAAGACGGTCTCGACGCCCATCCTGCGGCCTATCGTCCTGGCCAGCTCCACGTCGAAGCCCCAATAGGTGCCGTCGGCTTCACGGAATGTCAGCGGACGGTAGTCGCCCGTGGTGCCCACGTAGAGCGTGTCGCGCTCCACAATCGTGGCCACCGCGCCGCTCCACGTGCAGAGCATCACTAAGAGCAAGTTAAGCGATTTTTTCAGTTTGTTCATGCCCATGGATTTTGGGGGATTAGGGGGTTTGGAAAATGTCGTGTCTTTCGTCGTAGGCCGTCGACTGTATGGACAGCAGGTTGAGCACGGAGTGGAACACGTAGTGCTGGTCTATCACGGCGGGCAGCTGTCCCTCGGGGGGCGTGGCCTTGTCCGACTGTGGCTTGCACCGCCGGAAGTCCTCCGAGGTCCATACGATGAAGGGTATCTCATACTGCACTTTGGGAGCTATCGACATGGGCAGGCCGTGCATGAACATCTTGTTCTCGCCGAGCGACTCGCCGTGGTCGGATATGAAGAGCATGGCGCTGTGCCAGCCGGTGAGCGACTGCAGCGTGCTGATGAGGCTGTCCAGGAGGTGGTCGGTGTAGACGATGGTGTTGTCGTAGGCATTCACGAGCAGGTCGGTGTTCTTCTCGCCCTCCTCCACGTTGCGTGCCACGGGTCTGAACACCTCAAACTCCTTGGGATATTTGCCTGCATAGTAGGGCCCGTGGCTGGTGCTGGTGTGCAGCACGATGAGCACCTTGTGCTTTGTGCTCTGTGCTATGCGCTCTCTGAGTCCGGCAAAGAGTATGCCGTCGTAGTCCTTGCATGCGTCGGGGTAGCGTTCGGCCAGCTCGGTGTCGGTGAGGTAGTCGTCGATGTGTATGGGCGGCTCGCCCCAGTTGGTGGTGCGCCACGCCACGTCGGCACCTGTGCGGAAGGCGTAGTTGGGCAGCACCTCATACAGGTCGCTGCTGTTCTTCGGCTCGAGTATGGCCTTGGTGCCTGCCGTGGTGTAGGTGGCACACGAGCGGGCCTGGAGCACCGTGAGTCCCCGGCGCCGTGACAGCTTCGGGTTGGTGGGCCGACCGTAGCCGTAGAGCTGGAAGTTGGCCTTGCGTGCCGACTCGCCTATGACGAGCACCACCACCGCTTTCTTCTGGTCGGCCACGCGGCCGTCGGGCAGCCTGATTTCTTCGGCCTGCTCGTCGTGCTTGCTGCTCGCCACGCGCACCGAGTTGACCAGATAGGACCAGGGCTGCAGCAGGGCGCCCAGCTCGGTGTCGTGCTCGCTGATCCAGAGTGTCTGTCCTATATTGGCCGCGGCCGTGGCCAGCACCAGGGCAAGCGCACCACCGCAGCAGGCCGCCATGCGTCTGGCCTTGCCGTAGTCTATAGGCTGCAGCAGGCAGTAGGCGGCGGGCACCACGCCCAGTCCGCCGATGCAGAGCCACAGCGGCCAGCTGAAGAATGCCGACGCCTCGGAGTAGCGGGTGTTCAGCACGTTGCCTACGGTCGTGGCATCGATGATCACGCCGTAGGTGACGATGAAGTAGAGCGCCGTGGCGCTGACCACGGCCAGCAGGGCCAGCAGCACGCGGCCCACCGTCCTCGTGAAAAACATCACGAGATAGGTCATCAGGAAGTTGAGTGCCAGCATGACCGCCACCAGCGATGCCATGAGAAAGGCCTTGCCGGCTCCTGTCTCGTTGGTGTGGTCGGCCACATAGCTGAAGAAGGGAAATCAGCAGCGTGGCCAGGCTGACGATGCACGAAAACGCAGCCAGGGGGATGGTCCTCATGACCGATGCTCTGAACAGGCGCATTCTGGCTGACACCTTGCGAAGTGATTCTGTCATGTTGCCTTTTCTGTCGAGATTACGTACTTTTTTGTTTTGAAGGTGCAAATATACACAAAAAAAGTGTTACTGCCTAATGAAATGACGAAAAACATGAGGATAAACGGAACTAAAAAGACTCTGTTCTTGCCTTTTTTTTACGGCCATTCTGCGATAATCTTCTGAAAAGGGTGCGAAGTATCAGACTTTTTTCGTAACTTTGCCGATGAATCGGCGAAGTTACTCCGTCTCGGAAGAAAAAATAAATGGATTTGTTTTGTCCTTCTCTCGACTTTTCGTAACTTTGGAAGAAATCGCAGGATTTCTTTGCATAAAGGCGATGCAGAGGATTGAGAAAATTCTGGGTTACGATTTGGAGACCGTTCTATTTCTGCGAATATCAAGGTTGTTGGGAATGATGAGGCTGTTACGAGCAAGATAGCGTAACTCGTTGATATTGTGCCTATTTGCGGTCGTTTGCGCTTTTGGGATTCTTTCGGATTGGGAAGAATGTTGAGCCTGTTCCGTTACCTAAGTGTTACCTCGGTTACTACGTTTGGTAACTGGGATTCGAGCTCTGCTCGCTTCGATCGTCGAAGAACACTTGGTAAAAACATGGAAGTCTGTACGAGATTTCCAACGTCTCGGAAAAACATACATATTCAGGCATATTTTGCACATCAGGGGACGCTGGTTTGACATTCTAATGACCTGAAACTTTAGTGCTTCAAGTAGTGGAAATATTGATAATTCAATACATTCATGAACTCATTCATTCACGAAAACATGACCTCTGACGGCATTTGTCTGTAAAGTGGCTGCAAGTGGCGGCTAATTGCTATTGCCTAATTGGATTAGTCGCAGTAACTTTGCACCCGAAAAAAGATGCCAATGGCAATTGTATGGACATGTTGACTGTCCTAACAAACAGCATCCGCTTTAGAAACGGATTATTATGTTCGCCAGAACATAGCAAGGTATGTTTTCTGCTGCGCGAAACTGCGTTTGCAGCACAAAACTCCTTGCTCTGCCGAGGACTATGGCTGTCCTCCAAAGTCGGTCTGCCTATCCATACTTGCCGTAAGCATCAAGTGATAATTATATGTCAAATCCAAAATAACAAAGATGAACAACAAGAAGAATAAAGGTGGGAGAAATCCCAAGTTAGACCCAGCGATAAACCGTTACTCTGTTAATTTTAGCAGCGAGGAAGATATGCGTTTTCTAAAGATGTTTGACCGTTCTGGCATGACAAGCAAGTCCGCTTTCATCAAAGCACGAATCTTTGGCGAGCCGTTTCATGTGGTGACATTTGACAAGACTATGCCAAGTTGAGCGACTTCCATGCTCAATTCCGTATGGTGGGCAACAATTATAATCAGACCTTGAAAGAGTTGAAAAGCCGCTTCTCTGAACGAAGAGCAATGGCACTTGTATGTAAGTTGGAGAAGTACATGATGCAGTTAGTGCAGATTATGCATGAGGTCGTAGAACTAACAAACAGGTATGAAAATCATCGAATTGGCAAGGATAATTGAATATAAACACATTTTTTTAACTCACAATTACCACTTTTTTACTTATCGAACATTGACTTTGAGATTTTTTGTGTATATTTGTAGCCAAATTATTAGCATACG
>CAJOHP010000072.1 GCA_905234355.1 uncultured Prevotella sp.
AACGAGCCCCGTTTACCCCCTAGCCGAGCCCCGTTTAGGGGGTAGCCGAGTGTCGTTTAGGGGGTAAACGGGGCTCGTTTAGGGGGTAAACGGGGCTCGTTTAGGGGGTAAACGGCAGACGAAGGCGGCTTTATTGCAGTACGTAGGGGCTTGATTTGTGGTCGGACCACGGCCTGAAGCGCCCCAGAGAGCAGGCCGATGTCACTTCGCCACGACCCGTCGTGAGCACACGGTGCCATCGGCTGCACGTCGCAGTTCGACGTAGGGACCCTTCGGGCTTTCGCTCAGCCGCATGCCTGAGAGGCTGTAGGCCTCTATGGCGGCCGCTGCCGACAGTCTCAGTGCGCTGCTCACGCCCACGGACACATTGTCGGGGGCGCCGCCCATGCCTGTGGGAGCCTCGGGGTTGGCGGTGAAGCACAGCTTGTCCAGGCAGGCGCCGTCCTCGCGACCGCCTATATACACCTGATGCGTACCGGCGGTCAGAAAGCCGCTATAGAGCTGCTTCCAGTCCCAGCTGCCACCGGTGTAGAGCCCGTTGGCAAAGTTGCCGCCCATGGGCAGAGAGAGCGACACCCAGTAGCTGTCGTCGTCCCACGAGGGGCATTTCACGCGTGCGTATATATAATAGGTGGCGTCTTCCTTCACCGAAAACGTGGCCACGAGACGGTTGGCATCGTCGGCGGGTGCAGCACTGGTGATGTTGTTTTCCGTGAGCAGATACTTGCCGCCCGAGGCTGCTGCATCGCTTACCACGCGAAAGGCGCTGCCCACGCTGCCCTTGCGCAGGCTCTCGGCTTCTTGCCAGGTGGCTTCGCCGTAGCTGTCCTCCTCGTCGTCGGCAGCCAGGGGGTCGGTCTTGGTGAAGAGGGTCAGGTCTATGCACGAGCCCATGGTCTGGTAGCCTTGAGCGTTGAGGTGCAGCCAGTCGTTCTCAAAGAGGAACTGCTCCTGCATGGCCTCGGGGTCGGCAGGATTGCGCACAGCAGCGTCGAAGTCGATGACGCCGTCGAGCATCTTCGTCGTGCGTATCCACTCGTTGATGGTGCTGCGTCCTTTCTCGTGGTCGGCGCTGTAGTAGCCGCTGCCCTTGAAGGGGGTGATGGTGCCTCCAAAGACGTAGATGCCCTTCTGGTGGGCCTCGCGTATGATCTGCTTGTAGACGTCGATGATGCGCTTGGCTGTCTGCACGCCGTTGGCGGTGTAGCCCAGGTCGTTGACAGCCTCAAAGAGGATGATCCACTTCACACCCTCCTGTCCGAGCAGGTCGCGCTGATAGCGGTTGACGGCCGCCGGGCCCAGACCGCCGCCGAGCACGCAGTTGCCTCCTATACCCATGTTGAGCACGCCCACCTGCGAGGTAGGCTCGTTGGCGAGCAGTCGGCGTGACAGCACGTCGGCCCAGCGGTTCTGCTCGTTGGTGGTCGAGCCGCGGCCGTCGGTGATGCTGTTGCCGAGTATGGCCACGGCGCCGGCCTCTTCAGGAGCCATGACCTCGAGGGCCAGGATGTTGTACCAGTGGTCGGTGCGCACAGCGTTGGCAAAGTTGGTGGTGTTGCCCGTCTTCAGGTAGCTCGTGGTGCGCGAGCCAGGATGACCGCTGACGCTGGTCGACGATGCCGAGCCGTAGTGTATGGTGATGGCCACGTTCTGTCGCGGACCGATGGGGAAGGCCACGGGGTCGCTGGTGGCCTTGCCGCCGGCGGCCATGGTCACCGTCTTCTTTCCTCCGAAGGTGAGGGCGACGACCGTCGTCTCGTCTATGTCGCTGCTGCTGCCCGCCGTCTTGGCCAGGGCCAGCTCCACGCCCTTTATCTCGGTGGCGGCTGTGCTGAACTCATTGGTGAGCTTCAGGCGCACGGTCTCGCCGCCTATGCTCACCTGCACGATCTGCCGCAGCGAGTTGCCGCCAAGGCCGGGCGACGGCGGGTTGTTGTTGGTCTCTACGAGTTGCGGGGCGGTGCCCCACGTGCCCACCCAGTGCTCTGCGGCAGTCACGGCAGTGCGCGGGGCCAGCAGGAGGGCGAGCAGGGAAAGGGTTGTGAAAAGATGTTTCATTGTTCGTATGGTTTTTGTTATAGATGATTATGGGAAAGTCGGTTTGTCGCCTGCAAAAGTAGCAAAAAGCGGTGAGACCGACTTTCCCAAATGTCTAAGATACTATTGCTGATGTGTCAAAGGGGGGGCTGAAGCACGGCTGCTTAGTCTATGAAGCGTCTAGTGAGTGCGCCATAGTGGTCTATGCGGCGGTCGCGCAGGAAGGGCCACCAGCGCCTGACGTGCTCCGAGCGCTGCATGTCTATGCTGACCAGGGCCTCGGCCTCGTCGTCGGCCGTTGCCTCGTAGAGCATCTCGCCCTGCGGTCCGCACACAAACGATGTGCCCCAGAAGGGCACGCCGTCCTCCATGCCCACACGGTTGACGGCCACCACGGGCAGTCCGTTGGCCACGGCGTGTCCGCGCATCACGGTCTGCCAGGCCGTGCGCTGTCGCTGCTGCTCGTCGGGCGTGTCGGCAGGGTCGAAGCCGATGGCGGTGGGATAGACGAGCAGCTCGGCTCCGGCCAGGGCCATGAGGCGTGCTGCCTCGGGATACCACTGGTCCCAGCATACGAGCACGCCCAGACGGCCTACGCTCGTCTCGATGGGGCGGAAGCCCAGGTCGCCGGGGGTGAAGTAGAACTTCTCGTAGTAGCCCGGGTCGTCGGGGATGTGCATCTTGCGGTAGCAGCCGGCTATGCTGCCGTCGCGCTCGAAGACCACGGCCGTGTTGTGGCACAGACCGGGGGCACGCCGCTCGAAGAGCGATGTCACCAGCACGATGCCCAGCTCACGGGCCAGCTCGCTGTAGTGCTCGGTGGAGGGACCGGGGATGGGCTCGGCCAGGTCGAAGAGACTGACGTCTTCTGTCTGGCAGAAATAGAGGGTGTTGTGCAGCTCTTGCAGCACGACGAGCTGGGCGCCGTCGGCTGCGAGACGCCGTATGGACTGGCTGAGACGGGCGATGTTGTGGGCGGTGTCGGCCGTGTTGTGCTGCTGGATGATTCCGATGTGAAGGTCTTTCATTGTCTTTTTCCTTTCTTTCTGGGGCTTATGGGGCTTATGGGCTATTGGGCATTCCTTAGCACACCTTCGGGGAACTGCATGGTGCAGCAGTGCAGGGAGCCGTGCTGGCGGATGATGCTGCGGCAGTCTATGGGCACGATGCGGCGGCCGGGGAAGGCCTTGGCCACGGTGCCGAGCGCCTCGGCGTCGAGATCGGGCTGGGCATAGGTGGGACAGAGCACGGCACCGTTGACCACGAGGAAGTTGGCATAGGTGGCGGGCAGACGCTCGCCGTCGTCGTCACGGATGGGGTGGGGCAGTGGCAGCGCCATCAGCCTGTAGGGGCGGCCGTCGGCAGTGCGCAGTGTGCGCAGCTGCTGCTCCATCAGCTGCAGCTCGGCATAGTGCTCGTCGGTGGGGTCGGTGCAGGCCACGTAGAGCAGCGTGTCGTCGGGACAGATGCGCACCAGCGTGTCGATGTGACCGTCGGTGTCGTCGCCAGAGAGACGGCCGTGGTCTATCCAGAGCACGCGGTCGGCATAGAGACAGTCCTTCAGCCGCTGCTCTATCTGCTGCCGTGTCAGCGGCTGGTTGCGGTGGGGCGCCAGCAGGCAGCTCGAGGTGGTGAAGATGGTGCCGCGGCCGTCGCTCTCGATGCTGCCACCCTCGAGCACGAAGTCCAGGTGGTCGGCGTAGCGCCCGCTGAAGCGGCCCTCGGCGTAGAGACGGGCGTTGAGGGCGTTGTCCAGGTCGGAGGGATACTTCTCGCCCCAGCCGTTGAAGCAGAAGTCGAGCAGTAGCGCCTCGCCGTCGTCGCTGCTGGGCAGCAGGCTGATGAAGGCGTGGTCGCGCGCCCAGGTGTCGTTACTGGGCGGACCCACGACGAGCAGCGGCTCGCAGCGCTCTATCTCGAGGGCCATCTCGCGGTAGGTGGCTGTGATCTCGCTGAGCATCGGGGCCCAGTCGGTCCCGGCATGGGGCCAGGTGAGCTGAATGCCGCTTTGCGGTTCCCATTCAGCCGGCAGTCGGTAGGGTTTGTTGCTAAACATGGTGCAAAGATAGGCAATTATTGTGAAATAATAGCAATTTGACCGATGATTATGCCCGTATTTCACAATAATTGCCTATCTTTGCAGCATACAGAACGAAAAGCAACGACCATGGTGTTCGAACTCAATGAAGTATTGCTCGACGGTGAGCCCCACACGCTCTCGCTCATGGCTCACGAGGGGCGGCTGACGTGCCTCACGGGAGGCACCGCGCAGCGGCGGTTGCGCTGGCTCTATGCCATGATGGGCTTTGAGCTGCCCAAGAGCGGGTTTGTCAGCATCGACGGCGAGCCGCTCGACGCCCGCAGTGCCACGCTCTTCCGCCAGCTCATGGCTTTCGCCCCGTCGCGGCTCGACACGGTGGGCGAGGTGCAGCGCTATGCCCCGCCGTCGGTGCAAGACGTGTTTGCGCTCAAGGCCAATCGCGACCTGCCCATCTCCAACGGCATCCTGGGCGAAGAGATGCGGCGCATCTCTGCCGGCGATGCCCACGACGGCGTGCGCCTGCTGGCCGTCGCCGCCTTGCGCGCAAAGCCCATACTGCTCGTAGAGCAGGCTCAGGACAGCATGACCGACTATCTCGTGCGGCTGGCACAGCAAGGGCGCATGGTCATAGCCACCACTACGGCCGAAACACTGCTCGCGGCGGCCGACCAGGTGGTGGAGCTCTTTCAGTGATATTACACCATAAGGTAATAACCTACGGAACAAAACGCAATGACGACAATGCATATCACCGACTACTCTCCCTGGGGCATCGCCCTGCTGCTGGTCTTGACGGCAGCCGTCATGGGCCTGATGGCCCTCACCGACCGTCCGACGATGCTTCGTCTGGCCAAGGTGCTGGTCTTTTTTCTGCTGAGCATGGCCGTGGTGGCACTCTGCGGCTGGGGCCTCACACGGCTGTGGTCGTGGTGGCTCGGATTGCTGTGGAGCCTGCTGGTGGGCGTGGGCGTGGCCCTGGTGGTCACGCTGCGTGCGCGCCAGTCGTGGCGGTGCATGCTGCCCACCGTGTTGCCCGCCGTCCTGGCAGGCATGGTGGTGGGCGGAGGCTCCATGGTGCTGACCCTGCCCCGCATGGCCCCCCCCCTGCTGCTTATGGCGGCCGACGCTCTGCTCGCCGGCCAGCTGGCGGCCAGTCTCTCACAGGCCCTGCAGACCTATCTGAGCAGTAGACGACACACTGCCGGCCACTACCGCTACCTCGTAGCCAACGGCGCCACACGCCTCGAGGCCGTCATGCCCAGCGTGAGGCGCAGCCTGCGTGCAGCCCTCATGCCCTCGCTCAGGGCCATGACCGCACTGCCCGTGCTCATGCCGCCCGCCCTCTTCTGCGCACTGCTGCTGGCCGGCACCGACGCCGCCACTGCGGCGGTAGCCACCATGACGGTCGTGCTCGCACTGCTGGCAGCCGCCGTGACGGCCACCGTGGCCATGCTCTGGTTGCTCGACCGCACATCTGACCGTCAGAAGGAACTATGAACATACAGCCAATAGCCCGTTTTCACTCGCCCATGAGCAGCAAGTTCGGACTGCCACGGCAGAGCGGCCTGGTCTCGTCGCTGACCGGGCGCATCGTCTTTGAGCCACCCTATCGCCACGCCGAGGCCGTGCGCGGCATAGAGGACTTCTCCCACCTGTGGATTATCTGGCAGTTCTCTGCCAATCGTCACGAGGCTCAGGGGCTTACCGTCCGCCCGCCACGGCTGGGCGGCAACGAGCGCATCGGCGTCTTTGCTTCGCGTTCGCCATTCCGGCCCAACAGTCTGGGACTGTCGTGTGTGGAGCTGAAGCGCGTGGAGATGTCGGCCGAGCTGGGACCCGTCATCCACGTGGCGGGCGCCGACCTCATGGACGGAACCCCCATCTACGACGTGAAGCCCTACGTGGCCTACGCCGACGCGCACCCTGATGCCCGCTCAGGATTTGTGGACAAGAAAGAATGGGGAAAACTGCAGGTGGAGATACCCGACGAGTGTCGGGCGCTCTTCACTGCCGACGAGCTGGAGGGCCTGCTCGGCGTGCTGGCCGAAGACCCCCGCCCGCGCTATCATGCCGACGCCACACGCGTCTACGGCATGCCTTTCGCCGGTCGCGATGTGCGGTTCCGCGTGGCCGACGGCCGCCTCGTGGTCGTCGAGGCACCGCGCCTGTAGGGCCTACTGCTCAAAGCGCACCTCTACATGCTCGAAGCCCATGGCATGCAGCAGCTTGCGCAGCTGCTCGTCGGCCTGTGCCTCGGCGCTGCGTAGGTTGGCCGGTGTGAGGGCGTGGCGCAGCATCTGCCGACGCGCTTTCTCGTAGAGCAACTGGCGGTCGCGCGCCGACCAGCGGCCCGACTCATGGAAGGACTGCGTGCGCGCCTCGTCGATGAAGTGACTGTCGAGCAGTCCCACCCGCGGCACCACGGCCACCACCGTGTCGCCATGCACCGTGAGCCAGCCCTCGCGCACGCGGCTGAGGTCGACGCCGATGCGTACCGTACCATAATATATACGTGAGAGACGGTCGCTGCTGAAGAAGCCGCGACGCACGGTGTCTACCAGTTCCTCGTCGCTGACGGCCAGAAACTCCCATTGCCCTATGTCGCGGATGGACTGTATCTGCTGCGGCGTGATGTCGATGCCCTCGTCGACGGCAAGCTCCACGCTGTGGCCGGTCAGCAGGCGGGACACTGCCCACACGGCCAGCACAGCCACGATGGTCAGCGCGGCGATGCCCATCCACAGGCGGGTGAAGCGCGAGCCCAGGCCAAAGAGACGTCCCGACGGACGGGCTGGGCGGGATGATGGTTGTGGCGTGTCGGTCATTTCTCTATCGTAGTCTTGTCCAACAGTTGGCGGATGTCGCCGGAAGAAAAGTCGCGACGGAAGGTGATGACAATGTCTTGCTCGTCATATCCCAGCTGCGTGATGATGGGTATGAGCAGCCGTGCCGCACTCAGCCGTGCCGACTCGACGATGCCCATCCGGGGTATGCTCTGCAGGATGGCCTCGCGCCCCTGGCGCTCGTAGGACGACAGCTCGCGGTCGCTGAAGTGTGAGCGCATGAGCGCCACATACTCGCGTATGCCCTCCTGGTCTATCTTCGACTCGGTCATCACCACCCTGGGGTCGGGCAGCGTGACGACGATGCGACGGCCCTGCCGGCTGACGTGCTCAGCCGTGAAGGTGCTGAAGTCGATATATGCCTTCAGCGTGGCGTCCATCGGGATGGCCACCTTGCGCTCGCCGATGGGCAGAGGCAGGTCGTAGTCCGACGAGAACAGCCGACCGCGCAAGCGCACCACGTCGTCGTGCGTCACGATCTTGTGCACACGGTACTCTGTAGTGTAGAGCCGCGAGCACTTCTGTATCTGCATCACCAGCATCGGCAGCGTGTCCACCTGACGCGTGTCGGCTGTCTCACGACGGCCGCAACCCGCAGTGAGAAGAACGCCGAAGAGCAGAAGGGTACACAAAATGTGTATAAAAACAGTCGTCTTTTTCGTCATTACAAGTGCAAAGTTACTAAAAAAATGGCAGTCGCATGAAAAAAAAACGTTTTTTTTGCTCTCGGATTAAACTTTTTTCTTATCTTTGCATCAGATTATTAGTTGCAACTCAAAAAAAGTTAGGAATCGACAATCAAAACAACCAAAAAGCGACTAATATGAAAAAGATGGTATTCAGCCTGGCCCTCGCCATCATGACCACGATGGGAGCCATGGCACAGGAATCACAACAGGGAGGAGCGCAGCAGCGCCGTCATTTCAACCCCGAGGAGATGGTGCAGCGCCGCACCGACGCCACAGTGAAGAAATATCAGCTGAACGAAGAGCAGGCCCAGAAGCTGCTCGAGCTGAACAAGAAATACGCCTCGCAGATGGGAGGCATGCGCCGCGGCGGATTCCGTGGCGAAGCAGGCAGAGGCAAGGGCGATGGCCCGCGCCGCGAGCGTGGCAACCGGCCGGCCGGCAGGCCGCAGAGGCCCGACTCGCTCATGCAGGCAGAGCACAGAATGATGCAGCCGGGCGAGCAGATGCGCAAGAGCATGGAAGCCTACGACAACGAGCTGCAGCAGATACTCACGCCCGAGCAGTATAAGGCCTACAAGGAAGACCAGCAGAAGCGCCAGCAGCGAGCAGGGCAGGGATCTGGACGCAGGCAGAGACAACAGACAAGCAATGAATAAGACCGTCATAGTGATGACAACACAAAATTTCAAATTATATATCAAAAACTCAGAGATTTTTCATAGTGATTTAGGTTAACATAGTGTTTTTGAAAAAGGCAAGCGTGCCTACCCTCTTGGTAGGGATTGAATTATTTTTAAGAAGAAAACGATCGTATTTTTACGGATAATTAGGCGCCCGCTATCATTTAGCGGGCGTTTTTTTGTGTCGTCTCGAAAAATCTTAGTACCTTTGCAGACCGTATGAAGCACCTAAGACTACTCTACACAGCCGCCGCCCTTTGCCTGCTCGTAGCATGCAAAGATAAGAAGCCGGCCCAGGACACCATCATCACCACCAGGCAGGAGGTGAGGAAGCCCCAGGCCCCCATCGGCATGCAAGACTATCGTCAGGAGACCGACGCCACCTGGATGGGGCGCTCCTATCACATCGTTGTGCACCGCACGGCCGTCGACTCGCTGCCCATGGTGCAGGATGAGATAGGGCAGAAGTATGTGGACAACCGCGTGACCGTCACCATACGGCGACCTGACGGCTCGGAGTTCTTCCGCCGCACGTTTACCAAGGGAGCCTTCCTCAGCTATCTCGACGACGACTATCGTCGCAACGGCATACTCGAGGCCATGATTTTCGAGGAGGTCGACGACGGATGCCTGCAGTTTGCCGTGAGCATTGCCCACCCGCAGAGCGAGGACGAGTTCATCCCACTGGAGATGAAAATCAATGCTGAGGGAGGACTGGCCATCAAGCGCGACGGCGACATCGACACCTACGGCAATGCTCGTCACAACGACGATGATGACGACGACGACGATGACGACGGTGTTTAGGCTATAGCACATCCCGCCACGACGCGGCTATCAGAGGCCAGCAGTCGCTGAGCACGTTCATCGACGGCAGCAGCAGGTCGGCTCCTTGCTGTGCCAGTAGTGCGTCGGGCAATACACCCGTGTTTACAGCTATCGTGAAGATGCGTGCGGCCACGCCGGCGCAGACGCCCAGCGGAGCATTCTCCACGACGATGGCCTCGCTGGGATGTAGCGCGTGGCCGCCGTCGGCCATCTTGTCCAGTCCCATGAGATAGGGGTCGGGATGAGGCTTGCCGCGCTTTACGTCGTAGGCCGTGACGATGTGGCACTCGTCCAGATAGCGACCGAAGTCGGTGAGCAGCCTGTCGATGAGCGGGCGCTGTCCGCTGCCCGTCACCACGCCGATGGCGAGTCCGTCGTGTGCTATCTGCTCCATGAGCCTGAGCACGCCGGGCATCACCGGCGCCTCGGGCAGGAGGTGAAACTGTCGGGTCTTCTCGTCATACATCAGCTGTGCCTCGGCCTCGTCGATATGCCGTCCTTGCTGCTCCAGCACCATCTGGCGTATCGTGTCCACGCCGCGCTGACCCTCGGTGAGGTAGGCGTCTTCAGCCGTCATGCCGATGCCAAAGCGGGCCATGCCCTTCTGCCAGGCCACGGCATGGTTGGGCATGGAGTCGTAGAGCACCCCGTCCATATCGAAAAGCACGGCTTTGGGGCAGAAGGCCCCGAAGCCGTGTTTCTCCGTATAGCGCCTGATGGCTTTCTTCACTTCCATTGCGGAAGGCGATGCTTCATTCTTCATGCTTTACTCAGCAGCGAGCCGCTCTTTGATGGCTTTCGACTCGGCCTCATAGCCAGGCTTGTCGAGCAGTGCAAACATATTTTTCTTGTATGCCTCCACGCCGGGCTGGTTGAAGGGGTTCACGCCGAGCACATTGCCGCTGATGCCACAGCCTATCTCGAAGAAGTAGATGAGCTGTCCGAGGTAGTACTCGTTCAGCCGGGGCATGGTGATGCGCAGGTTGGGCACGCCGCCGTCCACGTGGGCCAGGCGTGTGCCCAGCTCGGCCATCTTGTTCACCTCGTCCACGCGCTTACCGGCGAGGAAGTTCAGACCGTCCAGGTTCTCCTCGTCTTCAGGGAAGAGCAGCTTCTTCTGTGGCTCCTCCACCGAGATGACGGTCTCGAAGATGGTGCGCTCGCCGTCCTGTATCCACTGTCCCATGGAGTGCAGGTCGGTGGTGAAGTCGACGCTGGCGGGGAAGATGCCTTTCTTGTCCTTGCCCTCCGACTCTCCGTAGAGCTGCTTCCACCACTCGCTCATGAAGTGCAGCTTGGGCTGATAGTTCACCATGATCTCTATCTTCTTTCCGCTCTGATAGAGGGCGTTGCGCACGGCGGCATACTGTGCGGCGGGATTCTCGGCGAAGGGCACGTCCTTGCCGCACTGTTTCTCCATCTGCTGTGCACCCTCGACGAGTGCCTTGATGTCGAAGCCGGCGCATGCGATGGGCAGCAGTCCCACGGGGGTGAGCACCGAGAAGCGGCCGCCCACGTTGTCGGGGATGATGAAGGAGGTGTAGCCCTCCTTGTCGGCGCAGGTGCGTGCAGCGCCGCGCTTGGCGTCGGTCACGGCCACGATGACCTTGCGGGCCTCTTCTTTTCCGCGCTGCTGCTCGCACTGCTTCTTCAGCAGACGGAAGGTGAGGGCCGTCTCAGTGGTGGTGCCCGACTTCGAGATGTTTATCACGCCAAACTTCTTGGTCTTCAGATAGTCGGTGAGCTCGGCGAGATAGTCCTCGCCGATGTTGTTGCCGGCAAAGAGTATCGTGGGGTTCTGCTTGTCCTGTATGAGCCATCCGAAGGAGTTGCTCAGTGCCTCGATGACGGCACGGGCGCCCAGGTAGCTGCCACCGATGCCTGCCACGACGACGACCTCGCAGTTGTCGCGCAGCACGCTGGCGCACTGCTGCAGCTCGGCGATGAACTCTGGTGTGATGGAGGAGGGCAGGTGCAGCCATCCGAGGAAGTCGTTGCCGGGGCATGTGCCATGCTCCAGAGCATTCTGTGCGGCCACTACCTGTGGCTCAAGTGCAACCACGGCGCCCGGCTTGAGGAAGCACGACGCCTTTGTGATGTCAAGACTGATGTTGTTCATTGTTGTGTTTGCTTATGTGTTAATAGTCTTTTCTGTGTCCTTGTTACAGCATGCAAAGTTACGCAGATTTTGCTAGAATCGGGCATGCGGATTGTTAATCTATTATAATTCGCTTATGGTGGGAATTAATAGAACCCACCTTAATATTACTGACCCAACCCCTGCCCCTCCTCTATAGGGCAGGGGTTGGGTCAGTAATATTAAGCATTCCGATAGCCGTAGTAACTCGGACAGCCTCGTAGGGACGGGCTTTATGCCTGTCCGAAAGCCATGTGCGGCGTCGCGCTGTAGGGACGGACAATGGCGGACGGGCATCAAGCCCGCTCTAGAACAGCGAGAGTGTGTAGAGATAGACCACGGCGGCCGGTATGGCCAGCAGCGACGAGTCGAAGCGGTCGAGCATGCCTCCGTGTCCGGGGAGTATGTTGCCTGAGTCCTTCACGCCCAGGGTGCGCTTGAAGAGGCTTTCCACCAGGTCGCCCCATGTGCCGAAGACCACGACGGTGAGTCCCAGTCCGGCCCACTGCCATGCTGCTCCGAGCGTGGCCATGCCCTCGCTCTGCTCATACCATCCGTAGGCCCATGCGGCAGCCACCACGAGCAGTCCGCCGCCTATGCTGCCCTCCCACGACTTGCCCGGCGAGATGCGGGGGAAGAGCTTGTGGCGGCCCAGCAGCGAGCCGCACAGATAGGCCCCCGTGTCGTTGATCCACAGCAGCACAAAGACCGACAGCGGCAGCACGTGGCTGTAGACCACCTCGGTGCCGCTCTGCCGGAAGGCCAGCACGTTGAGCAGCGACAGCGGCAGTGCGATGTAGAGCTGCGACAGCATGGTGTAGGCCCAGTCGTGGATGGGGTCGTCGGCACGCAGGTAGAGCTCGGCCACTAGCAGGTAGATGATGCTCACCAGATAGGGGATAAACACCGACGGCGGCGTGATGCCCCAGCAGTAGCCGGCCATGGACAGAAACAGATAGACGCCGGCCACGGTCGAGATAAACCGGTTGACGGTGACGTGCTCACGCTCGTTGACCAGTCCGGCATACTCCCAGATAGTCATGCCCGTGACCAGTGCGAAGAGCAGCACCATGGCCCGCGGGCTAAGGAAACAGGTGACGATGGCGGCCACAAAGAGCACGCCGGTGATGGTGCGGACGATGAAGTTTCTCATTTTGCCTCCTCTTCTGCCCCCGAGGGAGCTGCGTTTGTGTTGTTGTCGTTGTTGTTGTCGTTTTCTTCGGCCGGTGCTTGTCCTGCCTGTGCTTGGGCCGCCGCCTCCCGTTCTGCCAGCATGCGCTCGGCGTCGGCGCGCATCTGTGCCTCGAGCAGCTCTTCGGCGCGGCTCACCCAGGGGCGCTTGCCGAAGATTTTCTCCACGTCTTCGGCAAAGATTACCTCACGCTCCACCAGCAGCTGGGCCAGCTGTGCGTGGCCCTCCTTGTGCTCGGTGAGTATCTGCTTGGCCCGCTCATACTGTTGCTGCACCATCTTCAGCACCTCGTCGTCCATAATCTTGGCCGTCGTCTCTGAGTAGGGACGCTGAAACTGGTATTCGGCGTTGTTGTAGTAGCACAGGTTGGGCAGCCTCTCCGACATGCCGGCGTAGGCCACCATGCCGTAAGCCTGCTTGGTGGTGCGCTCCAGGTCGTTCATCGCACCGGTAGAGATGTGCCCGATGAAGAGCTCCTCGGCGGCACGCCCTCCGAGCAGCGAGCACATCTCGTCGAGCATGGCCTCCTTGGTCTGCAGCACGCGCTCCTCGGGCAGGTACCAGGCGGCGCCGAGGGCCTGTCCGCGGGGCACGATGCTCACCTTGACCAGCGGGTTGGCATACTCGGTGAACCACGAGATGGTGGCGTGGCCTGCCTCGTGGATGGCTATGCTGCGCTTCTCCTGCTCGGTCATCACCTTCGTCTTCTTCTCCAGTCCGCCGATGATGCGGTCCACGGCGTCGAGGAAGTCCTGCTTGCCCACTTTCTCGCTGTTGTGGCGGGCAGCGATGAGTGCCGCCTCGTTGCACACGTTGGCAATGTCGGCGCCGGAGAATCCCGGTGTCTGCCGGGCCAGGAAGTCTATGTCGAGGTTCTTGTCGAGCTTCAGGGGCTTGAGGTGCACGTTGAACACCTCCTTGCGCTCGTTCAGGTCGGGCAGGTCCACGTGTATCTGTCTGTCGAAGCGTCCGGCGCGCATGAGCGCCGAGTCGAGCATGTCGGCGCGGTTGGTGGCCGCCAGGGTGATGATGCCGCTGTTGGTGCCGAAGCCGTCCATCTCGGTGAGCAGGGCGTTCAGCGTGTTCTCGCGCTCGTCGTTGCCGCCCATGGCGGGATTCTTCGAGCGTGCGCGTCCCACGGCGTCTATCTCGTCGATGAAGATGATGCAGGGCGCCTTCTGCTTGGCCTTCTCAAAGAGGTCGCGCACCCTCGAGGCTCCCACGCCCACGAACATCTCGACGAAGTCGCTGCCCGACATCGAGAAGAACGGCACGCCAGCCTCGCCGGCCACGGCCTTGGCCAGCAGCGTCTTGCCCGTGCCCGGAGGGCCCACGAGCAGCGCGCCCTTGGGTATCTTGCCGCCCAGGTCGGTGTATTTCTGAGGGTTCTTCAGGAAGTCCACGATTTCCTGCATCTCCTGCTTGGCGCCGGCCTGGCCGGCCACGTCCTTGAAGGTGATGCCCAGATCGCCGCCCTTCTCATACATCTGCGCTTTCGACTTGCCCACGCTGAAGATGCCGCCCATGCCTGCACCCATGCCTCCGCCGCCCATGCGGCGCATGAAGAACATCCACAGGCCGATGATGATAAACAGGGGCAGCAGGCTCGATATGACATTGTAGAAGAAGCCGCCGTCGCGTGGGTTGACAAACGACAGCTTGCCCGTAAACCGTCCCTCAGTGCGTTTCTCGTCGAGGAAGCGCTCCAGCTGGTCTATGCCGCCATACTCCACGACGAGGTAAGGGTCCTTGCCTGTCTGCTCCACGCCCTGGTGAAACACGTCGCGTATGTGCTTGGCATCCACATACATCTTCAGCGTGCCATGGGCCTTGTCCACGACGATGCGCGAAGCATAGCCGCTGTCCACAAACACCCGAAACTCCGTGTACGTCGTCTCCATCTGCTGTCCCGCCTTCTGTATGTTGCCGTTGCCGTCCATCATCCAGAGCAGGGCCAGGACCGAGATGACCAGGATATAGATCCAGTTCATGTTGAACCGGGGCATGTTCATCTTCGGCCCGTTATCGTTTGTCGCTTTTTGTTGCTGTTCCATTTGTTCTCTCTCGCTTTCAGTCCATATCGGCTATACTCTCCAGGCGGGCGTCGGCCCAGAGATGCTCCAGGTCGTAGTACTCGCGCATGTCGGGCACGAAGACGTGCACCAGCACGTCGCCATAGTCCATGGCCACCCACAGCGCGTTCTCCCTGCCCACCACACGGGCAGGCTTCTCACCCAGATGCTCTCGCACCTGGTCGCTCACGCTGTCGGCTATAGCCTCCACCTGCGTGGGCGTGTTACCCTGGCAGACCACGAAGCAGCGGCAGATGGTGCCCTCGATGCCCTCGAGGTCGGCCACGACGATGCCACTGCCCTTCTTTTCCTGTATTCCTTTGACGATGGTCTCAACCAACTCTCTTGTCTGTTCCATTTATATATTATATAATATGTATGTGTGATTGCGCTGCAAAGGTAGTGAGTTTTCTTGTAATAGCGCTCCTGTGAGCATGTTTTTTGAGAATTTTTATAAAAAAGTCGCAAAATATTTTGGCGGTTCGGAAAAAAGTAGTACCTTTGCACCCGCAAAACAGAAACAACGAGATTTGTTCCAATAGCGATTGGGGTATGGTGTAATGGTAACACTGCAGATTCTGGTCCTGCCTTTCCTGGTTCGAGTCCGGGTACCCCAACTAGTTAGTCCGCTAAGTCGCTGAAAATCAGTGCTTAGCGGATTTCTTTTATCCTAAATTGGCGTGTTTTTGGCGTGATAATTATTGTTTTGGCGTTCCTTGACTCCTGATTTTGCAGTTTGCAATCTCAGAGTTTGCAGATAGTGGCTTTAATATTTGGGTATTCTGTACTCTCTGAGATTGAGCCAGACCATATAGGCACTGCCGTGCGCCACGGCTCTTGCTCTTGCTATCATCGCTTACCCCCTTCTATCTTTTTGTCGAGAAACTCAATCATCGGGAACAGCTTTTTCCACCATTGCTGAATCACGGGCATCGACCTGAGAAACTCCTTCCGTTCCTCACTCCCCATTTTGAGTCCCTTGATGTTGTTGATGAAGTTCACTATATCCTTACGGGCAGCAAACAACTCGTC
>CAJOHP010000073.1:0-9946 GCA_905234355.1 uncultured Prevotella sp.
GTTCTTGGTGCTTACGTAGGCA
Organism: uncultured Prevotella sp.; assembly: GCA_905234355.1. Lineage (GTDB taxonomy): Bacteria > Bacteroidota > Bacteroidia > Bacteroidales > Bacteroidaceae > Prevotella. The sequence goes on from CAJOHP010000073.1 coordinate 23, forward strand.
CGGGCGTGATAGGACGTGAGGGGCGTGAGTCCGTTGATACGCACGGTGAAGCGGCTGTCGGCCGACGTTGCCGCCTGGTGGCTGCCCGCACGTATAGGGTTGGGCGTGGTGGCCCAGCAGACGCCGCGCTCGGTGATGACGTTGCCGCCCGTGTCGGATATGGAGCCTCCGAGAGTGGCCTGGTTGTGGGTGATGCTGGTGGCTGCGACAGTGGTGAGGCTCACAATGTCGGGCGGTGTGACGAGGGTGATGGCGTCGCCATAGCTGGTGCCGAACTGGTTGCGGGCATAGGCCCGCACATAGTAGGTGGTGCCCGGCGTGAGTCCCGTGAGCTGCGAGGTGTAGCTGCCCGTCTGCCGCGTGGCGCCGAGTGTGGTGCGGCTGTAGTCGGTGGTGGGCTGCTGCGTCTGGCTGCTCCAGACGTGGCCGTGCTCGATGATGCCGTTCTGATGGCCCAGGCTCTTTATCGTGGCTGAGACGGTGGCCTGCGTGGTGGAGAGCTGCAACACTGCACCGGTCTCCACCTCCGGTCGCTGTGCCGTGGCCAGAGTGGTAAAGCGCTCTTGTGCACTGCTGTAGAAGGTGCCCTCGGCATTGGTGACATAAGCCCGCACATAGTAGGTGGTGCTGGCAGCAAGACCGGTGACAATGAAGCTGATGTCCTTGGGCTGTGCGGCCTCGCCCAGCTCGCAGTGCTGTCCTTGCTGCAGGGTGGGCTGCTCGAGGGTGCTCCAGCAGAAACCGTGCTGGGTGATGCGCGACGTGCCGGTGCGGACAATGGCCCCGCTGAACGATGCGCTGTTGTCGCTGATGCCTGCCACGCCGAGCATGGAGACCTGCGGCAGGGAGGCGTCGGCACCCGTGACCGACATGTTTACGCGTACGCTCTGGCTACCGCCGTCGTTGGAGGTGACGACAAGCGTGTTGGTGTAGTTGGCGTGGCTTAGTCCCGTCCTGTCAACGGTGATGGCCACCGACGTCTGCTTGCCTGCAGCCACTGTGCCCGACGTCTGCGAGCAGCTCAGCCATGCGATGTTCTCGGCTATCTGCCAGCTCATGGTGGCCTGTCCGCCATTCTTGATGTCGATGCTCAGGCTGGTGTCGGTCTCGCCGAAGTCGAGCAACAGCGGACTGACCGTGAGTGCCGACCCCGCACGGCGTAGCACAAAGTCGAGCGGCGTGTTCTGTCCGGCTGCGACGGTGGTTGGCTTGCTGTCAGCCACATAGTCGGTCTTGCTCACGCCGACGCTGTAGCTGCCCTGCTCCACATCGGAGAACTGGTACTTGCCGTCGGTGCCTGTGGCCGTGGAGCGGCCTGAAGGCGTGAGCGTGACCGTGGCGCCTGCCAGTGGAACGTTGCTGATGGCGTCGCTGATGGTGCCGCTGATGCTGCCCGTGGTGTCGACGGGGTCGGAGGAGCAGGCGGTCAGCAGCCACGCTGCGAGCGTGATGACAAAGAGTAAGTGGTGTTTCATCGTTGTTATGTCGTGATGGTTTTTATGAGTTTTGCGTCTGTATGAGTTGCACGTCTATTTTTTCTAAAAATCGACCGGCTTCGCCGGTATTGTCTCGCCCCGCATGGCTTGTGGGCTGCTTGGGGCGGGCTCCGCCACGCCCCCGCTGCCCACCGCCTGCGTGGCTGTTTTCCTGCTGTTTTTTGGAAGGACTACAGGGCAAGGCGGAGGCCAAGATAGTGGTTGCGGCCACCAGGTGAAAGGTAGCCGTTGCGAGTTGTCGAACGGCAATTCGCTGCGCTGCTGCCCCAGCTGCCGCCACGAAACACTCGGTAAGAGCCGGTGGTAGGCCCTGTAGGATCGGTCTGTGCGCCACTGGTGTAGCTGCCGTACCAGTCGGCGCACAATTCCCGCACGTTGCCGCTCATGTCATAGATGTGTAGCCAGTTGGGACACAACTCGCCTACGACATGCGCTCTTCCACCTGAATTGCTTGAGTACCATGCCACGTCGTCTATTTCGTTGCTTCCTGCATAGACGTAATCTCTAAATTTTATGCCGTTCGTACCACCCCTTGCTGCAAATTCCCATTCGGCCTCAGTAGGTAAGCGGAATTTCTGTCCTATCATGGCGTTGAGCTTGGTGATGAACTCCTGACAGTCGGTGTAATCAACGTAGTAGGCGGGATAATCATCGCCCAGACCGTATGTCGACGACCACTGGCTGCCACCGTTTGTGGGCTTATAGCCCATGACGGCCTGCCAAAGTGCCTGCGTTACCTCCGTCTGCCCTATGTAGTAGGCTTTCGTCAGTGTCACGCTGTGGACTGGCTGTTCGTCGGAGTAGCCATCGTCACTGCCCATCTGAAAGGTGCCGGGCTTTACACGCATCATCGTGAACGATGCCGTCAGACCGTTGCCAGTGACGGTGAAGTCTAGGCTCGTTTTTAGCAGTTCCCATCCGTTGTGCGATTGCCGAGTGGGTATGCTGACATAGCCGCTTTTACCGATAGTAAGCTGTTCGCTTTCGAAAGTTTTCCGGAAGATAAAGAAATCGTTGCCGCTGTCGGCAGAGATTTGTCTTGTGGCAGCATCGGCAAAGGTGGCGTAAACGTAGGGGGTATAGCCGTCGTTGCCTACGCTGAGTTTTATTTCGCCTTCTTTCTGTGCGAGCGTGTTGGCCGAAATGTTGTAGTTGCTGTACCACTTCAGCCCCGTGATGGCGACGCTGCTGCCCGCAGTGCCCTGAAAACGTATGCGCCCTGTGAGCGGTTTGAGGTGTGCCTTGAGTGTCACGGTGCCGTCTTCATAGAGATAGGTGGCCTGAGTGTCGGCAAAGACGGCGTTCTGTGGCGTAAGGGATACGGTGGTTATGGCAGACGATCCAGTATCTTCAAAGTGGTAGACTTCGCATTTGGCCGTCTGCCCTTTGGTGATGGTGCCATAGTAGTTCACCGTCCACTCGTCGCGGCTCTCGCTGTAGGTGGCCGTACCGTTGACCAGTCCGCTGGCGGTATGATATTGTATGTATAGTACAGCGCGGTCGTCCCATTCGGTCGTGGTGGCCCTGGTGTGCACCGTAGTGTCGAAGCGGTCTATGCTGCCGTCAAGGCGCAGCGTGGCACTGTGTGAGTCGTTAGCTTCAGGAGCCAGTGTCAGCTCCTCGATGTCGGTGGTGCAGGCAGCGAGCAGGCAAGCGGTTGCCAGTGTGTAGAATAATCGTGTAGTCATATCAGTATTTTGATGAGTCTCGGTATAATCAGGAAAAGGATAGATAATCAAGGGCGTAAGGCCGTCAGTTCCAATTGTCGTCAGCTGGCCATTCGTCGCGCTCAGTGTCGCTGCTGTTGCTGTCTCTGGTGGTGATGGTCAGCTCTGGTCCGTAGCTCAGTCCTTTCTCGTTTTCTGCATAGGCTCGCACATAGTAGGTGGTCTGTGCTGTGAGTGCCGACGTGCTGGCACGTAGTGTAGTAGCCGTGCCGCAACTGAGCTGGTTGTTGTCGACGGTGGGATTATGAGTAGTGGCGTAGCAGAACCCGCTGCGCTTCAGGTGGCCGTTGCCGAGCGAGGTGACCTGAGCGGCAAAGGTAGCCGCCCGCGATGTGACGCCCGTAGCAGTGGTGGCCGACACCTGTGGCAGTTGTATCTCGTGGGTGGTGGCAAACTGCACGTCCTGCCCGTAGTAAGTCTCTCCGGTAGCAGCAATGGCGTAGGCCCGCACGTGATAGTCGGTCTTCTCCTGCAGTCCTGTCAGCCTGACAGTGAAGTTGTCGGTGTTGTCGGCACTGGCCTTGTGGCTGTCGGCACGAGTGGGATTGGAGGCGGTACTCCAACAGACACCGCGCTCGGCGATGGTGTTTCCCTGCAGGCTGGTGATGTGTCCGCCACAGGTGGCCTCGTTGTGGATGATGTTGCTGACGGTGCTTGTCGTGACGGCTACAACGCCGACGACCGTGGTGAACGTAACGGTCTGCCCATAGCTTGTACCATAGTGGTTGCGTGCAAATGCCCGCACATAGTAGGTGGTGTTTGGCTGCAGGCCGGTCAGCTGCGAACTGAAGCTGCCCGTCTGCTGGGTAGTGCCAAGCTCGGTGTGCTGATGGTCGGTAGTGGGTGTGTTAGTCGCGCTGCTCCAGCAGTGGCCATAGGCGGTGATGCCGCTCTGATGGCCCAGCGCGAGTATGTTGCCTGCCATAGTGGCTGTCGTACTGGTGACGAGCGAGACGGCACCTGTCTCCACCTGTGGCCGTTGCGGTGTGGCCGTAGTGGTGAAACGCTCTTCACGACTGCTGTAGACGGTGCCCTCGGCATTGGTGGCGAAAGCACGCACGTAGTAGGTGGTGTTTGGCGAGAGACCTGAGGCTCCATAGCTGAACATTTCCTTTGGGGCATCGGTCTGTCCGAGGTCGATGTGCTGTCCTTGCTGCAGCGATGCGTTGGCCTGTGTGCTCCAGCAGAAGCCGTGGGCAGTAACACGCGATGAGCCTATGCTGGGCAGCGTGCCGGTGAAGGTGGCCGCGTTGTCGGTGACACCATCAACGCTGATGATTGACACCTGTGGCAGTCCGCCGCCACCGCCGCCAACAGTGACGTTGAATCGGACGGTCTGGCTGCCGCCGTCGTTTGAGGTGACGACCAGGGTGTTGGTGTATGTGCCTTTGGCCAGACCGGTGCGGTCGACAGTGACGGCAACAGCCCCCGTCTGACCGGCCAGTACCGAGCCTGTCGTTGGCGAACAGCTGAGCCATGAGGTGTTCTCGGCTATCTGCCAAGTCATGGTGGCCTGTCCGTTGTTTCGGATGTTGAGGCTCAGTTGGGTGTCATTCTCGCCAAAGTCTAATGTCAGCGGGCTGACTGCAAGAGCCGACTCAGCGTGGCGCAGCACAAAGTCGAGTGGAGTGTTCTGCCCGGCAACGACCGTTGCGGGCTTGCTGTCGGTGACATAGTCGGCCTTGCTGACGCTGACGTTGTAGCTGCCCTGCTCCACGCCGGAGAACTGGTACTGTCCGTCGGCACCTGTCACGGTGGTGCGCCCCGAAGGAGTGAGCGTGACGGCGGCTCCCTGAAGGGGTGCATGGCTGAGGGCATCGCTGATGGTGCCGGAGATGCTGCCCGTGGTGTCGACAGGGTCGGAGGAGCACGCCGCGAAGAGTAATAACGCCAAAAGAAGCAGGAGATGTGAAAAATGGTATTTCATCGTTGCTTAGAGTTGTTTAGAAATTGAACGATAGCGAAGCACCCATGCCCATGCCGCTGGGCGTGGCCAAGGCCGCTGGACGGAAAGCGAGCGATGAGGAGGCTGACAGCCTGATGCGCGTGGCACCGGGAGCTACGGCGGCATCGACGATGCTCCACACCATGAGCGCTGCTGTAGCACCAATCGCGATGTTGCGCCCCGTCTCCCAGTTGTCGCGCTTCTTGCTGTAGTCGTGGGCAAACTTAGGCTCTTCGCCGATGCGCGTCTGGTAGTAAGCGCGGCGGTTCTCGCAGAGTATGATGGCTCCGGCGCCTGCCGCGGCTCCGCCGAGCATGAGACAGCCTTTGAGCTTCTGTCCCTTGTAGAGCTGGCCCACACCGGGCACTACCGACATCAGGGCGGGCAGGGCACCATAGCTGCGCGTCGCCTCGAAGCGGTCGAACGACGGTCGCACGCTGCCGCTGGCCGACACGGCATAGAGGGCATAGTAGTTGTAGCCTGTGGCGTCGGGCTCCCAGTACTCGTCGACGAGCTGCGCATAGAAGGCGTCGGTGCTGAAGCGGTTTCTGAAGACCATATCGTACTGCTCTCGTGTCTTGGTGCCGGCGGTGCCTGTGGCGTTGGAGATTTCGGTCATCTCCAGTCCCTCTATCTGGTTGCGCTTGCCTATGAAGTCGGCGAGCTGACTGGTGCTGGCCTGGCGCAACTGTGTGAGGTCGGTACCGATGTTGTGCACCATCTTGAAGTAGTAGGTGTCGTTGGTGCGCTGAGCGTTGAGCTGTGCCTCGCCCTTGCGCAGCCACTGTGGCCTGGCGCTGTGGCCACCGGCATACGCGGGCACTGCAAGCAGCGGCAGCAGGACCATGGCCAGCAGCACGGAGAGTAATGGGTGGTTTCTTGATGCTTGTTTCATTGGTCAGGATGTGTAATTAGTTGTTTTCGTTTTCCTCTTAAAGCGTTATCATGGGCCGTAGTAACCCACACGACGCGCCATACGGACACAAAAAGACGTGGAACTACACCTGTTGCCCGTTCCACGTCCTGAGGCTTCTCGCATTGCCCGCGCAAATGTAGAACGCGCAACGAGATAATTCCACGCCGATGTCATATATATGGAATCCCCTCTACGCCCCTCACCTTATATATATAATAAGGTGTAAGGAAAAGGGGATGCGTATATACACATCCCGAGGACATCCACGTTGCCTTGTTCTTGACATCGCGCTGGAAATTTTGCGAGAATTTCAGGACGTCAAATAGACAAGACGTATGTAAACGCCTTTTTCCGTTATGTCTTGGCCCCGTTTTTACCGGTAGCCGTGTGCAAAGGTAAGAAAAAATCTGTAAGCGGCAAAGAAAAAGTCGAAAAAAAATGTGGCCGGACAGAAGAGTGGCTACTCATAGAAGTATCCGGAGTTGAACACCTTCGACATGTCGACCTCGTTGGGCTGCCATGTGCGTATCTTTATCTGCGGCTCGTCGTGGTTGGTCATGTTGACCAGGAGGAAGAGGTAGCCCTTGTCGGCATAGTGGGTGGAGTTGTACTCCTGTCCGATGGTGATGCCGAAGATTTCCTCGTTCTTGTATTTGTCGAGCATCTGTATGTCGTTCTGGCTGAAGCGCAGGTTGATCATCTCGTTCTGCTTGAACGTCTGCCGCAGCTTGTGCAGGTAGCCGTCCTTGTCGTAGCGGTTGTACTTGATGGTCTCCTGTCCCTCGAGGGTGACGGGTCGCTCGCCGGCCGGTGTGCCTCCGGTCTTCTTTCTCACCACGTTGCCCACGATGATGATGGCGTCGTCGGCAAATACGTTTTTGATGTAGTCGTAGTCCTTCAGGCAGTAGGCCGTCTTGTAGTTCTCGAGAAACTCCATGAGCAGCTCGCGTGTGTCCTCGTTCCAGTCGGGGTGCTTGCAGAGTATGTCGTTTTCGGCCACCTGTCCGAGTCCGAAGGTCACATTGTCTATCATGCCGAGGCTGTCGATGGTGAAGACCACGTCTTCCACGAAGTTCTTCTTCGTGCCCTGGCTGAAGCTGAAGGCCATCTGCAGTCCTCGTGCCACGACGTGTCCGCCGAGTCCCCGGAAGAACTGTATGCGTGGTGTGCCGACGATGCGCCCCCGTCCGTAGCTGATGAGGCTGTTGAAGCGGTGTAGTCCTTCTGGTGTGAAGGCGTCGAGCACCTGTGTGTACTGTCGCTGTCTGATGGCGTGGGTGATGCGTGCCATGATGGCAGCGTGTGGGGTGGTGTCGGCAGGTGCCTGTGTCTTTGTGGCGCTGAGCTTCACGCCCGCCTGCTCCTGTGCCTTGCGCATGTCTTTCGAAGGCTGTGTTGCGGAGTCTTGTGCCTTGATGCGGTGTTGGGCCTCGGGGAAGGCGCGGTGGGGCGTGACGCCCATGACGCTCTCCATGAGCTGGTCGCCGCGTGCCTGGCTGCTGTAGTCGTAGCGTATGTCGATGTGGTAGTACTCGCTCTGGTGTCCGCTGACCATCTCCATGGCCCCCCGTCCGTCCTTGGCCCGGCTGTCGATGCCGCTGTTGCGTCCGTCGTTGTAAGTGAAGTCCAGCGTAGACACAGGCTGTCCCTGGTAGGTGAAGAGCAGGTCTACGTTGTCGCCGTCGCGCCGCTCGAGCGTCACGCTCACGTCGCTGAGCACCTGTCGTATGCGCAGGGGCAGCAGGTCGACGAGCAGTCGTCCCTGCTGGTCCTTGGCCTCCGACGGCATGGGTAGGGAGCGCACGAGGGAGTAGGCGTAGTAGTAGTACTGCAGGGCCATGTCGACGTGTCGCTGCTGCAGTCTCCCGTCGGCTATGTCGACCATGCTGAGTGCGCGGTCGATGCGCTCCTTGTAGACCTTCTGCATCTCGCTCTTGTGCATGTAGGCCAGCACGGCGATGGCGGGCTCGGCGCCGCGTTGCATGGTCTGCACGTTGAAGAGGGTGCTCTGCGAGTAGCTCTGCACGCAGCTCTGCACGCGCTCGCTGTGCTCTATGGTGCCGGCACGGTGGGTCTCGTCGGTCAGTCCGTCGAAGCTGCTCTTCACGTGCACCACGATGTTCTCGGTGAGTTCCTTCAGTGCCTGCTGGCGCGCCTCCTCGGCGGTCTTTCCGCGGCCCACGCCCTTGTAGTAGTCGGTAGACTGGAGCACCTCGTCCCAGTTGTCGGCGTGAGCCGTCGTGGCGGTGATCATGGTGAGCAGCAGGGCTGCCATGTAGCGTAGTAGTCTGTTCATATCGTTTCTTTGGTTTTTGTTATGTGTGTTTCTTTAAGCCGTCGTGGGGGGAAAAGTAACCCATTGGATGGGCATAGAAACCGGGATAGGAACGGTTTTGGCCGCCATCGATTCGATTCTACTATTTAGAATACCTGGTTTTAATATGTAGAATGCCTCATTCTAAATAGTAGAATGTGGTGTTCTACATATTAGAATCGAGTGTTTTAGATAGTAGAATCGAACCGCCGGGATTTTTTCGGCCTTTCAGGTCGATTTTTTTCGACCGGCTTCGGCGGTATGCTCTCGCCCCGCAGGGTTTGTGGGCTGCTTGTGGCGGGCTCCGCCACGCCCCGCTGCCCACCGCCCGCAGGGCGCTCTGTGCTGGCTGTTTTTGGAAGGACTACAGGGCAAGACGGAACCCCAGGTTGGGGTAGCGGTTGCCGGGAGAGTCGCAGAGGCGTTGGGCCGTGCGGCAGCCCGTCGCGTTGCCGCGCCAGCAGCCGCCACGATACACCAGGTAGGAGCCGGTGGCAGGACCTGTGGGATTGGTCTGTGAGTCACTGGTGTAGCTGCCGTACCAGTCGGCGCACCACTCCCACACGTTGCCGCTCATGTCGTAGAGACCGAGCTCGTTGGGCTGCTTTCCGCCAACGGCGTGTGTCTTGCTGCTCGAATACCAGGCTACATCGCCGATGGTGTTGCTGCCGGCGTAGGTGTAGCCCTTCGACTTCGTTCCGCCCCTTGCTGCAAACTCCCATTCGGCCTCCGTGGGCATGCGGAATGTCTTTCCCGTCATGCTGTTCAGCTTGGTGATGAACTCCTGGCAGTCGGTGTAGCTGATGTAGTAGGCAGGATAGTCGTCGCCCAAGCCATACGACGACGTCCACTGGCTGCCACCGCTAGTGGGTTTATACCCCATGACGGCCTGCCAGAGCGCCTGCGTCACCTCGGTCTCGCCCATGTAGTAGGCTTTGGTCAACGTCACGCTGTGCACAGGCATCACGGACTCATATCCATCGTTGCTGCCCATCTGGAAGGTGCCGGGTGCTATTCTGATCATCTTGAAGGTGACGGTCTTGCCATTGCCTGTGACGGTGAAGGAGAGGTCGCCGGACGTAGGCGTGGCGGGCACAGTGGGCGTCGTAGGTGTCGTGGCTACCGCTGCCGCCTTCAGCGTCAGTTCGAGCGATGCCGTCTCAGCCTCGCGCACCTCCACGGTCTGCTGTGCCGTCTCATAGCCCGCCTTTGAGAGGGCCACGGTATGGCGGCCGATGAGCATGGCTGTGAGGTTGCGCGGCGTGGTGCCATAGTCGCGGCCGTCGACGGTGATGGTGGCGCCGAGGGGCTTGCTGATGACGGAGAGGGTGCCCGTGATGGGCGTGGGCGGTGTGAGGGTGACGGTGAGGGGCTTGCCCTCTACCACGGTGATGCGCTGCGACGACGGGCGGTGGTGCTCATGGCGGCACTCCACCTGATAGTCGCCCGCCGACAGCGGGCCGCGCCACGATCGGCGCCCCTTCAGCTCGTTGTTCACGTAGATGTCGGCATCGGCGTCGACCGTC
>CAJOHP010000073.1:9983-11383 GCA_905234355.1 uncultured Prevotella sp.
TGTTGCCGCTGGCGTCGGTCAGGGAGAAGGTGCCGTCGGCCTGGTAGTAGTTCTCGGCCAGCACCTGATAGAGGTAGCGTCCTAGGGCGAGGTTCTTCGCCACGGCGCCCTCCTCGGCCAGTCCGATGGGCTGCCACTGTGCGCCCGGCGTGTCGGGGCGCACGCTGACCATGGCCCTTGCCGTGGGCGGTTCGATCTGGAAGAGCACCATCTGCGTGTAGACCTTCGGCGACTCCGACGAGAGCTGCATGCGGTAGACCTTGCCAGCCTCGACGGCGGGCACGAGCTCGTAGCGACGCACGGTGGCATAGCCCTGGCGGCTGATGGTGACGAAGCGGGCGTTGCGCTGCACGTAGAGCCACAGCTCGCCGTCGTGCAGACCCTCGGTGTCGTGGCGCATGTTGGCGAAGTCGAAATGGTAGGCACTGAGGTCGTCGCCCGTCGTGGCCGACGTGACCTTGACGATGGCCATCAGGTCGCCGTTGGAGTCGTGCTGCTGGTGCGTCTGGCACGAGGTGTCGAGCGGGGTGAGCTCAAACGAGGTCACGCTCAGCCGCAGCGGTGCCTGCGCCAGCGCGGCCGTGGCAGGCAGCACCGTGAGCAGGAGCGCAAAGAACGCATGAAAGAGGCTTCTGTGCATGATAGTTTTTACGTTTTTTTGTATGGATGCATAAGCAGACGGCACTCCATCCTGAACCATCCCCCCTATATATAATATAAGGTATAGGCACAAATGAAGGTGCATGCCTGTGTGCACATCCCGAGGCCGTCCGCGTTGCCGTGTTCTTGGCATTGCGCCTGAAACTTTGCGAGAATTTCCGGATGTCAAATAGGCAAGACGCAGGAAAGAGCCTTTTTCCGTGATGTCGTGGCCCCGTTTTTATTCGGTAGCCGCGTGCAAAGTTAAGAAAAAAACTGTAAGCGGCAAAGAAAAAAGTCGGAAAAAGTTTCAAGCCCGTCCCTACGGCGTGGCGACACCATGCAAAAAATGGGTGCAACAAATGGAAAGCCCTACTAACGAATGTGAAAAACGTACAGTTTTTTTGTGTATTTCGATAGTTTTGCTTAACTTTGCATCTTGAAATACGTATTCACTTATGGGATTATTTGGTTTTTTTAGTAAGAAGAAGCAGCAGGAGACGCTCGACAAAGGCCTGGAGAAGACCAAGACATCGGTGTTTGACAAGCTGGCACGTGCCGTAGCCGGCAAGTCGAAGGTGGACGACGACGTGCTGGACAACCTGGAGGAGGTGCTCATCACGAGCGACGTGGGCGTGGAGACGACGCTGAAGATTATCCGCCGCATAGAGGAGCGCGTGGCCCGCGACAAGTATGTGTCGACGAGCGAGCTCAACGGCATCCTGCGCCAGGAGATAGCCGCGCTGCTGGCCGAGAACGAG
>CAJOHP010000074.1 GCA_905234355.1 uncultured Prevotella sp.
GACCCCACCCCGCCCTTCGGGCACCCCTCCCCTTGAAGGGAGGGGAGTGGCTACGCGATGGCATTCGATGGTGTAAACGACTTTTTCAAGTGGACTCCTTCATCATTTCTGCAAAACACTTTCAGCAAACCAATATGGACATAGTCTTTCTGTTAGACCGATGATACAATGTACTGAAAAAAGAATGTGCGCAGCACAGCCACGCACAGCGAGAGTAGCCGTGTCCGACAGCGGCAAACGTTAAAGATTACAAAGGCGAGGCAAATAATTAGGGCCACAGGCGGGGCACTTCAGGGAAAAGTGCTACCTTTGCAGGCACAAAGTGCATTTTTAACGTTAAAAAAAAGAATACATATTATTTCAAAGAGATGAAACAATTTCGCCTCGTGGACAACATCATGGGGTGGCTCGCCTTTTTCATAGCCGCCTTCGTGTACTGCTCCACCATCGAGCCGACAGCCTCGTTCTGGGACTGTCCCGAGTTTATCACCACAGGCTACCGCCTGGAAGTGGGTCACCCGCCCGGCGCACCCTTCTTCATGCTCACGGCCAACCTGTTCTCGCAGTTTGCCAGCGACCCCACGACGGTGGCAAAGATGGTGAACACGATGAGCGCACTGCTCTCGGCCACCTGCATCCTGTTCCTCTTCTGGACCATCACCCACCTGGTGCGGCGCCTGCTCGTCAGCAGTACGGACCCCATGACGCCGGCCAAGCTCGTGGCCATCGAGGCATCGGGCATGGTGGGCGCACTCATCTACACGTTCAGCGACACGTTCTGGTTCTCGGCCGTCGAGGGTGAGGTCTATGCCTACTCGTCGGCCTTCACCGCCGTGGTGTTCTGGCTCATCCTGAAGTGGGAAGACCATGCCGACGAGCCTCACAGCGACCGCTGGCTGGTGCTCATCATGTATATGACGGGACTGAGCATCGGCGTGCACCTGCTGAACCTGCTGTGCCTGCCGGCTATCGTGCTGGTGTGGTACTACAAGCGCTACCCGCAGGCCAACGCCAAGGGCTCGCTCGTGGCCCTGGCCGTGTCGGCCGCACTCGTGGCCCTGGTGCTCTACGGCGTCGTGCCGGGCATCATCACCGTGGGCGGATGGTTTGAACTGCTGTTTGTCAACGTCATGGGCTGCCCCTTCAACACGGGCGAATACATCTACATCGTGCTGCTGGCAGCCACCGTCATCTGGGCCGTCTACGAGACGCAGCACGCCACGCAGCAGAACTGGCGCCGGCAGAACCTGGCCTTCCTGCTCTCCGTGGGCATGCTCGGCATACCCTTCTACGGCTACGGCTGGAGCGCCGCCCTCATCGGCGTGGTGGTGCTGGCCCTGCTGTGGTATGTGCTGAACCGCCGCTACAAGAAAGTGCCGCTGGTCTCGGCACGGCTGAAAAACACGATGCTGCTGTGCATGCTCATGCTGATGATAGGCTACTCGACCTACGCTGTCATCGTCATACGCTCCTCGGCCAACCCGCCGATGGACCAGAACTCGCCCGAAGATATCTTCACCCTGGGCGACTACCTGGGCCGCGACCAGTACGGCCAGCGCCCTCTGTTCTACGGTCAGGCCTACACATCGCAGGTGAAGCTCGAGCCCGACGGACAATACTGCCGCCCCGTCATGTCGACAGGCAAGCCCGTGTGGCAGCGCAAGGAGAAGGCATCGGCCGACGAGAAAGACTCCTACTTCGTGGTGCGCACCAAGGACGAGTATGCCTACGCACAGAACATGCTGTTCCCCCGCATGTACAGCTCGGCCCACAAGGAGGCCTACGAAAGCTGGATGGGCGGCAAGATAGACGGCACGATGGTGCCCTACGACCGCTGCGGCGAGCAGATGATGGTCAACGTGCCGTCGCAGCTGGAGAACCTGAAGTTCTTCCTGAGCTACCAATGCAACTGGATGTACTGGCGCTACTTCATGTGGAACTTCGCCGGCCGTCAGAACGACATACAGGGCCACGGCGAGCTGGAGCACGGCAACTGGCTGACGGGCTTCTCCGCCATAGACAACGCCCGCCTGGGCGACCAGTCGAAGCTGCCCGACGAGCTGAAGGCCAACAAGGGCCACAACGTGTTCTACTGCCTGCCGCTGCTGCTGGGCCTCATCGGCCTGTTCTGGCAGTCGCTGGCACGCGGACAGAAAGGCATCAAGCAGTTCTGGGTGGTGTTCTTCCTCTTCTTTATGACCGGCCTGGCCATCGTGGTCTACCTGAACCAGACGCCCATGCAGCCGCGTGAGCGCGACTACGCCTACGCCGGCTCGTTCTACGCCTTCGCCATCTGGTGCGGCATGGGCGTGGCCGCCATCTGGAGCCTGCTCAGCGAGAAGCTGAAGCTCAAGGGCGGCACACCAGCCACCGTCATGGCCTGCGCCGTGGGCCTGGCCTGCCTGCTGGTCCCCCTGCAGATGGCCTCGCAGACCTGGGACGACCACGACCGCTCGGGCCGCTACGCCTGCCGCGACTTCGGACAGAACTACCTCATGTCGCTGCAGCAGCAGGGCAACCCCATCATCTTCACCAACGGCGACAACGACACCTTCCCCCTGTGGTACAACCAAGACACCGAGGGGGTGCGCACCGACGCACGCGTGTGCAACCTGTCGTACCTGCAGACCGACTGGTACATAGACCAGATGGTGCGCCCAGCCTACGACTCGCCCTCGCTGCCCATCACCTGGAAGCGCATAGAATACTGCGCCGGCACCAACGAGTATGTGCAGATAGACCCACGCGTGGAGCAGGAGGTGCTCGCCTTCTACAAGGAAGACCCCGAGACAGCACGACGGCAGTTTGGCGACGACCCCTTCGAGCTGAAGAACGTGCTGAAGTACTGGGTGCGCTCGCCGCAGCCCGACTTCCACGTCATACCCACCGACACGCTCTACGTGACCATTGACAAGGAGGCCGTGCGCCGCAGCGGCATGCTGCTGCAGGGCGACTCCATCCCCGACCGCATGGTCATCTCGCTCAAGGGCAAGGGCGCTCTCTACAAGGGCGACCTGATGATGCTCGAGATGATAGCCAATGCCAACTGGGAGCGCCCCATCTATGTGGCCACCACAGTAGGGTCGGAGAACTACATGAACCTGGGCGACAACTTCGTGCAGGAGGGCCTGGTGAACCGCATCACGCCCTTCACCACCAACATCGACGGACAGCCCGTGGAGGGCATGAAGACATTCGACACCGAGAAGACGTATGACAACGTGATGAATCACTTCAAGTTCGGCAACGTCAAGCAGCCCGGCATCTATCTCGACGAGACCGTCACCCGCATGTGCTACACCCACCGCCGCCTGCTGGCCCAGCTGGCCAGCAACCTGGCTTCGGAGGGCAAGACCGACAAGGCCGCCAAGGTGCTGGCACTGGCCGAGCGCGAGCTGCCCGCATCCAACCTGCCGCACGACGGCATCTACGGCTCCATAGAGATGGCCCGCGCCTATGCCGGCATAGGGCAGCAGGCCAAGGCCAAGGACATCGTGGCGCAGCTCTGGACAAAGGCATCGCAGTACATGGCATTCTACTGCTCGCTGCCACCGGCACGCTTCGCCGGCAGCCAGCGCGACTGCCAGCTGCAGATATTCCTGATGAACCGCCTGGTGCAGCTCGCCGCACAGCTGGACCCACAGCTCGGCGACGACTATGCCGGCAAGTTCGACACCGTGCTCGCCACCTTCCACAACCACGGCGGGCAACTGGACTTCTGATGAAGAGATGATCATCGAGCAACCCGCCGTCTACCTCAGATGGCTATACCCCAAGGCGCTATGGCGTATGGACCGTCGCGAACGGGCAGTCTACCTGACGTTCGACGACGGGCCCATACCCGAGTCGACGCCGTTCATACTCGACACGCTGCTCGAACACGGCATCAAGGCCACTTTCTTCATGGTGGGCGACAACGTGCGCAAATACCCCGCCCTCTACGACCGCATCGTGGCCGAGGGACACCAGGTGGGCAACCACACCCACAACCACATCATGGGCATCAGGCACACCATACGCGAATACAGCTACAACGTGGAGAAAGCCAATGCCTACATACGCAGCCACCTCTTCCGCCCGCCACACGGCTGGATGCGCCTGGCACAGTATGCACAGCTCAGCAGGCGCTACAAGGTGGTGATGTGGGACCTCGTCACACGCGACTACTCCAAATGGATGACCGCCGACGACGTGGTGGCCAATGTCCGACGATATGCGCGCAACGGATCTATCATCACCTTCCACGACTCGCTCAAGGCCATAGACAAGCTGCACACCGCACTGCCGCAGAGCATCGAGTGGCTCAAGCAGCAGGGATATGACTTCCGCATCTTCGAGTGAAGAGGCGGAAGTCTTGTCTTTTGAGAGGCAAAAAAACACGCAATCTCTTTGCCGTTCGGAATAAATTATGTAACTTTGCACAAATTTACATAGCCTCATCCCCACATGACAGCACTACGGGTCTTCAGCAGCTTTGCACTCTTCGTGGCAACACTCTTGCTGCCACAGCTTGCCGTGGCCGACGAGAAGGAGGCAACGCGCCAGTACGACAACCGCCACCCGCTCATCTACGAAGACGCGTGGGACCTGTGGCCCTACTGCTATCTGGACGAGCAGGGACACCCCGTGGGCTACAACGTGGAGCTGGTGAAACTGCTGTGCGACAGGCTGAACATACCCTACGTCGTCCGGCTCAAGCCCACGCGCGAAGCCTTGGCCGACCTGAAAGCCGGCGAGAGCGACCTGATGCTGGGCATGAACGACTCGCTGCACGCCAGCTTCGGACGATTCAGCAACAGCGTGGTGCAGCTCTTCACCCACAGCGTGGTCTATCCCCCCACCCTCTCGCAGCATGTCAAGAGCGCGGCCGACCTGCAGCGGCAGAAGGTCATCGTGCACCGATACAGCTTCAGCCACTGCTACATGAGACAAATAGGGGCCGCCGCCAACGCCCTGCCCCACGACGACATGAGGGGTGCCATACAGGAGGTGAGCAGCACGCAGAAAGGCCAGATCGTGTGGAACACCATGTCGCTGAAGTGGCTGATGCGCAAATACCAGATAGGCAACCTCAAGACCGGCTCGGTAGACATGCCACACGGCGAGTACCGCTTCATGTCGAACGACACCGCACTGCTGGCACGGCTCGACAGCGTCTTCGCCATCGTCAAGTCCGACTACCACCAGATGGAGCACATGCAGAACCGCTGGTTCTACCCCGAGAGACAGGCCACAGGCATACCCTCGTGGGTGTGGTACACCACGCTCATCGCCGCAGCGCTCATGCTTCTGCTCATCTACTGGGCCCTGACCTACCGCTACCGCGAGCAGCACTACACCGCGCTGAGCAAGCAGCGCACCAAGCGCCTGGCCATGATCCTGCAGACCAACAGCGTGGACATCTGGACCTACGACGTGGACCGCCAGATGTTTGCCTGGCTGGGCTCCGACGGCAAAGAGCAGCAGGAGCAGACCGCACTGGAGTTTGCACGGCGCTTCAACCGCGACGACTTCGACCGCCTGTGCGAAGGACTGCGCCAGGTCATCGCCAAGGAGCAGGAGCAGGTGAAGCTCGACATAGAGGCACTGCCTACAGACCAAAGCACCGTCATGCGACGCTTCGTCGTCGTGCTCTCCGTGCTGCGCAGCGACAAGGGCGGACGACCCACGCTCATACTGGGCACACGCAGCGACGTGAGCGCCGAGCGCGACAGGCAGAACAAGGCCAGGACACTGCTCACCAGATACAGGTCCATCTTCCACACGGCCATGATAGACATGGTCTACTTCAACAGCGAGGGCATGCTCGTCAACATGAACGAGCGCGCACAGCGCGTCTTCCACCTCACACTCGAGGAGGCCAGACGACAGAAGCTCAGCCTGATGACCCTGCTCGAAGACCCCCACCTGGACATGCAGCAGCTGGACTACTACTACGTGACCCGCTTCATGAACGACAACGCCCGGAAACCCCACAAGCAGACCGACACCCAATACTACGAGATGCAGCTCGTGCCCATCTACGACGGAAAGAAGCTCCTGGGCGTCTACGGCACCGGACGCATGGTCACCGAGATGGTGAAGAACTACCGCCACATCAAGGAGAACACACAGCGCATAGCCCAGGCCTACCAAGCCGTGACCGACTATGTGAAGAACATAGACTATGCCATGAGTGTGGGCGGCGTGCGACTGGCCGTCTACTCGCCCGGCACGCACACGCTCACCATCATGCGCGAAATCAACGTGGAGCAGATACGCCTGACGCAGTCGCGCTGCATGACCCTCGTGGCCGACCCGCAGAAGAAGCTGGCCATGCGCCTGCTCAACAGCATGGACAACGGCACCACCATGCCCATCGACGCCGAGATAGCCACCACACTGCGCGTGGCAGGCATGACGCTGTGGCTGCACTTCCACTTCATACCCATCAGCGGCGCCGACGGACACGTCACACAATACTTCGGCATGTGCCGCGACATCAGCGAGATGAAGGCTACCGAGCAGCAGCTCGCCAAGGAGACAGAGCGCGCACGAGAGGTGGAGGAACTGAAAAACTCGTTCCTGCGCAACATGAGCTACGAGATACGCACACCGCTCAACGCCGTCGTGGGCTTCGCCGAGCTCTTCGAGATGCCACACACACATGACGACGAGGACGTGTTCATACAGGAAATCAAAGACAATGCCGCCCACCTGCTGAGCCTCATCAACGACATCCTGTTTCTCTCCCGTCTCGACGCCCACATGATAGACATCAGCAAGATGCCCACCGACTTTGCCAAGACCTTCGAGGGCCACTGCCAGCTGGGATGGAGCAACCAGCAGAAGGAGGGCGTGAGATACACCGTGGAGAACCACTACGAGCAGCTCGTGGCCGACATAGACGATGCCAACCTGGGGCGCGTCATCGAGCAAATCGTGGCCAACGCCGCACGCCACACCCACAGCGGCATGGTGCGCGCACGCTACGACTACGTGGGCAGCAAGCTCATCATCGCCATAGAAGACACGGGCGAGGGTATGAGCGACGAGCAGCTCAAGCACATCTTCCAGCGCTTCAGCAACACACAGCAGCACGGCACCGGACTGGGACTGCCCATCTGCCAGGAGCTCATCACACAGATGGGAGGCACCATCGAGGTCAACTCCGAGCTGGGCAAGGGCACCACCGTCTGGATCACACTGCCCTGCACGGCCACCGACGTGCAGCGCAAGACACAACTATAACCCCCCGAGACACGCCATGGCAACAACACCTCACCCCGCCCACCGCCGATGGCTGCTGCTCGCAGCCGCAGCCATAGCAGCACTGCTGCCCCTGACGCTCAGCGCACAGCTCGACGGGCGATACAACAGCGCGCGGCCACTCGTCATTGCATGCGACTGGGAATTCCCGCCCTACGAGTTCAGCAACAACGAAGGACAGCCCGACGGCATCAACGTGCAGGTGATGAGCGCCATACTCACGGAGATGAAGATACCCCACCGCTTTGTCATGAAAGAGTGGTACCAGGCCGCGGCCGACTTCGAGCGCCACCGCGCCGACCTCATCTTCGACCCTGTCTTCCGCTACCGCTCGCAGCCCTACTATGCCTCGCGCAGCGTGATGAGCTACTATAATATAAAGGTGGCCTCGCGCAAGGACACACCCCCCATCGATTCCGTCAGCCAGCTCGACAAGACCAGCCGCCTCGTGCTGAAGAAGAACGACATCACCACGCTCGACATCCTGCACGGCGTGGCACCCGCACTGAGCGCCGACGCACGGTCGGCGGCCGAGGCACTCATGGGCATCGCCGACAGCACCTACGACTACTTCGTCTGGGGCGAGGAGCCGCTGAAGTGGAGCCTCAAGGAGATGAACCTGCAAGGCATCGTCATAGGTGCGCTCGACGTTCCCGCAGGCGAGATACACTTCGTGGGCTACGACAAGGAACTCATCGACGAGATAGACGACCGCTATGCACGCATGGAGCAGGACGGGCAGATAGAGCAGATATACAGCAAGTGGTTTCACCACGACACCGAGCAAGACAACGCCTCGCCCTTTGCCATCTATGCCACGCTGGCCTTCCTGCTCATCGTCCTGGCCCTGCTGCTCTCCAACCGCCTGGCCAAGCGGCGCGCCAAGAGCGCCACACGCAAGAGCATGGAGCTGGAGAACATACTGCGCCAGGCCGTCAACATGAGTCAGAGCGCTGTCATACTCTACGACCCACAGTCGAAGCTCTTCATCAACCGCTACGGCGACATGCTGCCCGAGGAGGGCATCACACGCGAGCAGTTCAGCGAGCACATACACCCCATGGAGGTCGCCACCATCAACAAGGCCATCGACCGCCTCTTCAGCGGCAAGACCACACCATCGGCCATCAGCATACGATGGAAGCCCTTCCCCTGCGACCACCTCGCCGTCGAGACACAGCGCACAGAGTGGCAGCATCTCAGCGGACACGCCTTTGCCGAGGTCGACGACAACGGCATGACCAGCCTCGTCGTCTTCTCCGTGAGATACGTCACAGCAGAGACGCTCGAGGAGCAAGACAACCGCGAGACCAGCAGCCGATACACACGCATGTTCGACACGTCGCTCGTAGCCATGTCATTCTACGACACCGACGGATACCTCGTAGACCTCAACCAGAAGATGCGCGACCTGTGCGGATTCGACAAAGAGGGAGAGAAGTTCTTCAGGCAGACACGGCTCTTCGACGCTGTCTACTTCCGCGACGACCTGCCACGAGACTTGACCGGCCAGTTCTACGTCTGCCAGCACATTCACTACCCCGAGCTCGGAATAGACAAGTTCATCGAGCTCCGCATACGACCCCTCTACGACGACGACGGACAGCTCACCTACTACACCGTCACCGCACGCGACGTGGGCGTGGAGCGCGCCATCGAACTCGAGCTGCAGCGACACGAGAAGGAGATGATGCACACCAACGAAAGAATCAATGCCTACGAGCTGCAGCTGCAGTACCTGCTGGAGCACAGCAGCATGTTTGTGTGGGAGTTCGACCTCGCCACACAGAGCATCACCTTCTCCCGCTCACTGAGCAAGGTGGAGTTTACCCATAGCCGCGAAGACTACATAGGATGGATGGTCGAGAGCGAGCGTGAGCAGGCCAACAACAACCTCATGGAGAAGATGAAGAACGGCCTGGACTTCAACGCCGTGCACCACTTCACCCACACCCCCTTCAACAGCCAGCCCTGCTGGTATGCGCTGAGCGGCATGCCCGCGCTCACCCCCGACAAGCGGCTGAAGGGATACTTCGGCATAGCGCGCGACATCACCCCGCTCATGGAGGCCCAGGAGCAGCTGCGACGCGAGACCAAGCGCGCCGACGAGTCGGGCATGCTCAAGAGCGTCTTCCTGGCCAACATGACCCACGAGATACGCACGCCGCTCAACGCCATCGTGGGATTCAGCGACCTGCTGCAGGTCATCGACGACGCCAACGACAGGCGAGAGTTCATACGCATCATACGCAACAACTGCGACATGCTGCTCAGGCTCATCAACGATATCATCGAGGCCAGCAACATGAACCAAGGCCCCATCGCCATAGAAGAGAACGACGTAGACTTTGCCGTGGCCTTCAGCGACATCTGCCAGACACTGGCACAGCGCGTGGAAGAGCCCGGCGTGCAGTTCATCGTAGACAATCCCTACGCCACCTTCCCCACCCGGCTGGACAAGGGACGCATGCAGCAGGTCATCACCAACTTCACCACCAACGCAGTGAAGTACAC
>CAJOHP010000075.1 GCA_905234355.1 uncultured Prevotella sp.
ACCTGCAGGCCTATGCCGACTATGCCTACTTCCCCTGGGCACGCTATCTGGTATCGCAGTCGTCGAGTGCCGTCGACGCCGTCGTGGCACCCACCCTCGAGCTAGGGCGCGTCACCCTGCGCGGGCGCTACCGCTGGCACCGGCGCTACCGCGACAACGAGACGAAGACGGCACTGCAGCCCGTGACCGACCAGCGGCTGCGCCTCTCTGTGGCGGTGCCCGCCTCCGGCGCGCTGAGGCTCACCACACAGGCCGACCTTGCCCACAGCGTCTTCCGCGAGACTTCGCGAGGCATCATGCTCAGCGAGCAGCTCACATGGCAGAGGGCCGGCAGCCACGTGGCACTCACCGCCGCATGGTTCTGCACCGACGACTACCAGAGCCGCGTCTATCTCTACGAGCGGCAGCTGGCCCATCAGTTTGCCTTCCCCAGCTACTACGGTCGCGGACTGCGCCTGGCACTGACCATGCGCACCGACATCGGCACACGACTGCGCATAGCTGCCCGATTGGGCCACACACGCTACTTCGACCGCTCCGTCGTAGGCTCTGCACTGCAGCAGGTGGACCACAGCACGCTCACCGACCTTGACCTGCAGATGCGCCTCCGCCTGTGAGCTGACAGGCAAAAAGGCGAAAAAAGGCGCTCAAACGTTTTGTGTTGTAACCGATTTTCACTACCTTTGCAGCACAATTTTCAAACATACCAGAATTATATTGTAGGCATATACATCATGGTACTCAATTACATTTGGATTGCATTTTTTGTCGTGGCGTTTGTCATCGCGCTGTTCCGTCTGGTCGTCATGGGCGACCTCGAGGTGTTTCCCGCAATGATGGACTCCACTTTCTCGTCGTCGAAGACAGCGTTTGAGATATCGCTCGGGCTCACCGGCGTGCTGGCCCTCTGGCTCGGCATCATGAAGATAGGCGAGCGCGGCGGTGTGGTGAATGTGCTGGCACGGCTGCTCAGTCCGCTCTTTGTCAAGCTCTTTCCCTCCATACCCAAGGGCCATCCCGCCACGGGCAGCATCTTCATGAACATCGCGGCCAACATGCTGGGACTGGACAATGCCGCCACGCCGCTGGGCCTGAAGGCCATGGAGCAGATGCAGGAGCTCAACACGAAGAAAGACACGGCGAGCGACGCCATGATCATGTTCCTGGTGATGAACACCTCGGGACTGACCATCATCCCCGTCTCCATCATGGTCTACCGTGCACAGATGGGCGCGGCACAGCCCACCGACATCTTCATCCCCATCCTGCTGGCCACCTTCTTCTCGACGCTGGCCGGCATCGTGGTGACCTCGCTCTATCAGCGCATCAACCTGCTCAACCGCACCATCCTGCTCTTCCTGGGCGGCGCCTGCGCGCTGGTGGCCGCCATCATCTGGGGCTTCGGCCAGCTGGACGGCGAGACGATGGGCAAGGTGAGCACCACGGCGGCCAACATCCTGCTGATGACCATCATCGTGGCCTTCATCCTGGCAGGCATGCGCAAGAAGGTCAACGTCTACGACGCCTTCGTCGAGGGGGCCAAGGACGGCTTTACTACTGCCGTGCGCATCATACCCTATCTGGTGGCCATACTCGTGGGCATCGGCGTCTTCCGTGCATCGGGAGCCATGGACATGCTCATCGGCGGCATACGCTACGGCGTGGCCGCCACGGGGATGGATACACAGTTTGTCGAGGCACTGCCCACGGCACTGATGAAGCCCCTCTCCGGCAGCGGCGCACGCGGCATGATGGTCGACGCTATGACCACCTACGGCGCCGACTCCTTCGTGGGACGCCTGGCCTGCGTCTTCCAGGGCTCCACCGACACCACGTTCTATATCCTCGCCGTCTACTTCGGATCCGTGGGCATACGCTACACCCGCCACGCCGTGGCCTGCGGACTGCTGGCCGACCTGGCCGGCATCATCGCCGCCATTGCCATCTGCTATATGTTCTTCGGGTGACAGGCTCATAGAACCCATAAGCCCCATAAGCCCCATAAGCCCTAAAAAAAAGAAAAAAACATGTCGAAACTATCATCGCTGGCCAAGGACACCGCCATCTACGGTCTGTCGAGCATCGTGGGCCGCTTCCTCAACTATCTCCTTGTGCCGCTCTACACAGCCAAGATGTCGGCCGCATCGGGCGGCTATGGCGTCATCACCAATATGTATGCCTACACGGCGCTGGTGCTCGTGCTGCTCACTTTTGGCATGGAGACCACCTACTTCCGCTTCGCCAACAAGACGCACGAGGACTCGCGGCGTGTCTATAGCACGGCACTCATGAGCGTGGCCACCGTGTCGGCCCTCTTCGTGGCGCTGGTCCTGCTGTGCATCACCCCGCTGAGCACCGCCATGGGCTATGCCGACCACCCCAGCTACGTGTGGGTGATGGCGCTCACAGTGGCCATCGACGCTGTGCTCTGCCTGCCCTTCGCCCTGCTGCGACAGCAGAAGAAGGCGGTGAAGTTTGCAGCGCTCAAGCTCTTCAACATCGTGCTGAGCATCCTGCTCAACATCGTCTACTTCGCATGGATGGACGGAAGGGAGGTGGGCTACGCCTTCTACATCAACCTCGTCTGCTCGGCCATGCTTGCCGTCTGCCTGGCCAAGGAGCTCACCGCCTTCGGCTTTGCCATAGACCGCGGCGTGCTGCGACGCATGCTCAGCTACACCTGGCCCATACTCGTGCTCGGCATTGCAGGCATTCTGAACCAGACGGCCGACAAGATGCTCTTCCCCTATATATATAAAGGTGAGGACATGCGCGAGCAGCTCGGCATCTACGGCGCCTGCGTGAAGATAGCCATGATCATGGCCATGATCACCCAGGCCTTCCGCTATGCCTATGAGCCCATCGTCTTTGCCGGAGTGAAGGACAAGGACCAGCACGAGATGTATGCCAAGGCCATGAAGTACTTCATCATCTTCACCCTCCTGGCCTATCTCATCGTGGTGGCCTGGCTCGACGTGCTCAAGCTGCTCATAGGCAGCGACTACTGGTCGGGACTGCGCGTGGTGCCCATCGTGATGGCCGCTGAGATTATGATGGGCGTCTACTTCAACCTCTCCTTCTGGTACAAGATTACCGACCGCACCATCTGGGGCGCCGTGTTCTCCGGACTGGGATGCGCCGTGCTCATCGCGGTCAACGTCGCCTTTGTGCCCCGCTATGGCTATATGGCCTGCGCCTGGGGCGGCTTTGCCGGCTACGCTGTGGCCATGCTCGTGAGCTACTTCGTGGGACAGCACTACTACCCGCTCGACTATCCGTTGCGCGACATCCTCGTCTACGTGCTGCTCTCGGCCGTAGGCACATGGGCCATGCTCTCCTGGCACGGCCTCTTCCCGCTCTGGATAGAGCTGCTCTGCAACACTGGCGTGGTGGCCCTCTTTGCCCTGTGGATCATACACCACGACTTCCCCTTGCGACACATCCCCATCATCGGAAAATACTTCAAATAACACAACGAAACGATATGAAAAGACTATTGCTATCCCTGACAGCCGCCCTCTCACTCGGCGCCCATGCCGACGAGGGCATGTGGACCCTCTACAACCTGCCGCAGGCTGTCTATGAGACGATGAAGACGGAGGGCTATCAGCTGCCCTACGACAAGCTTTATCAGGCCGACGACGCCATTATGAAGTCGGTGGTCAACTTCTCGGGCTACTGCTCCGGCGTGGTCGTCTCGCCCGACGGACTCGTCTTCACCAACCACCACTGCGGCTTCGAGGCCATACGCTCCCACAGCACTGTGGAGCACGACTACATGCTCAACGGATTCTATGCCAAGACGCAGGAGGAGGAACTGCCCAACAAGGACATGTTTGTGTCGTTCATGGTCGAGCAGCGCGACGTCACCGCCGAGCTCACAGCACAGGGCCTGGAGCAGATGTCGGCTGAGCGCCGTGCCGCCTTCCTCGACTCGGTGGAGAACGCCATGTCGAAGCAGGTGAAGGAGCAGGACAGCACCCTGCGCCTGGAGCTCAAGCCCTTCTACGAGGGCAACCGCTACTATGCCACCACCTACCGCGACTTCCGCGACCTCAGACTGGTCTTCGCCATACCTAAGTCGATGGGTAAGTTCGGAGGCGAGACCGACAACTGGATGTGGCCCCGGCAGACATGCGACTTCTCCGTCTTCCGCATCTACTGCGACCCCAAGACGGGCGGACCCGCCGACTACTCCGAGCACAACGTGCCCTACCACCCGAAGCACTGGGCACGCATCTCCCGCGACGGCTATCAGGAGGGATCCTTCTCCATGACCATGGGCTATCCGGGCAGCACCAGCCGCTATCTCTCGAGCTACGGCATCAGGGAGCGATATGCACAGAACGACATACGACAGCAGGTGCGCGGCGTGAAGCAGCAGGTGATGAAACGGCACATGGACCAGTCGGAAGCCGTACGCATCAAGTACGACTCCAAGTACGCACAGTCCAGCAACTACTGGAAAAACTCCATCGGCATGAACAAGTGCATCGACAGCATAGGGCTCATCGGGCAGAAAGCACAGTTTGAGATGCAGCTGCGCCAGTGGATGGACTCCACGGGGCACTACGCCGACCGGCTCGACTTCCCCCTCATGTCGCGTCTGTATGACCGCCGCATGGAGGTGATGAAGGCGTGGATGTACTTCAGCGAGACCTTCCGCCGCACCGATGAGCTCTCGGCACGCGCCCTGCGTGCACACAACGGCTCACACCCAAAAGGCAGAGGCAAGAAAGCCTACATAGAGTTCAGCGACTACGACTCGTGGGACTACGACACCGACCGCGAGACACTCGGCACCCTGCTGCGCAACTACCGCGCGAAGATGCCCGCCGGCAGCCCCTTCATGCCCGACTTCTTCCACACCATCGACGAGCAGTTTGCCGGCGACTGCCAGGCCTATGCCGACCACCTCTACCAGAAGTCCATGCTGATGAAGAAGGGCAAGCGCATCTACGTGAACAAGAAGTCGTTCCTGAAGGACCTCGGCGTGCAGTACGGCCTCGACCTCACCACCGTCATGGCCGACATGCGGCAGGCCATGGAGCGCCTCACCGACAGCATCGCCGTCCAGGAGCGCTACCTCTGTGCTGCCAAGCTGCGCATGGAGCAGGACCTGCCACACTACAGCGATGCCAACTTCACCATGCGCATGAGCTACGGACAGGTCAGGGAGTACAGCCTGGGAGGCAAGCCCTCGGGCTACTACACCGACGCGCATAGCCTGCTCGACAAGATGCGGCAGGGCAACACCGTCGAGGACTACCGCGTGGAGCCCGAGATGGTCACCCTGCTCAGCGAGGCCAGCAAGACGGCCGCAGGCACTGCGGCGTCCACTGCCTATGCCGACCCCCGCACAGGCAAGATGCAGCTATGCTTCCTCACAACCAACGACATCACCGGCGGCAACTCTGGCTCGCCCATGTTCGACGGGCAGAACCGGCTCATAGGACTGGCCTTCGACGGCAACTGGGACTCGCTAGCCAGCGACATCTTCTTCGACTCCCAGCTCGCACGATGCATAGGCGTCGACATACGCTTCGTGCTCTTCATGATGGACCGGTGGGGACATGCCGACCGCCTGCTCCAGGAGATTGCTGCGGGAGAGAAGAAGTAGCAGCAGGGGGCTGTAATTGCAAACGACTAACAAACACAACGACTATGCGTAAGGTAATAGGAATAGGCGAGACTGTGCTCGACATCATCTTCCGCGACGACCAGCCCGTGCAGGCAGTGCCCGGAGGGTCGGTGTTCAATAGTCTCATCTCGCTCGGGCGCACCGGCATCAAGTGCACCTTCATCAGCGAGACGGGCAACGACCGTGTGGGCCGCGGCATCATACGCTTCCTGCAGGACAACGGCGTCGACGCCACCAGCGTCAATGTCTATCCCAGCTCCAAGTCGCCCATCTCGCTCGCCTTCCTCAACGAGCAGAACGATGCCGAGTACATCTTCTACAAAGACCATCCCAACGACCGCCTGGAGTTTGCCTACCCGCAGGTGGACTGCGACGACGTGGTGCTCTTTGGCAGCTACTATGCCGTCAACCCCGTCATACGCCCCCAGGTGCAGGCCTTCCTCGAGCACGCACGGCAGCGCGGCGCCATACTCTACTACGACGTGAACTTCCGCGCCTCTCACCGTGACGAGGTGATGAAGCTCACGCCCAACATCCTGGAAAATCTCGAGATGGCCGACGTGGTGCGCGGCTCCTCCGAAGACTTCCAGGTGCTCTACCGGAAGAGCGACCCCGACCAGGTCTATCGCACGCAGATAGCCTTCTATACCAAGAAGTTCATCTGCACCCAGGGCGCCGACCCCGTGGAGCTGCGTGCCGAGGGCGGGCTGAGCAAGCACTACCCCGTGCCCTCCACACGCACCGTGAGCACCATCGGCGCCGGCGACAACTTCAACGCCGGCTTCGTCTTCGGACTGCTGCGCTACGGCATCACACGCGACATGATGGAGCGTGGCCTCACCGAGCAGCAGTGGGACCTGTGCATAAGCTGCGCACAGCAGTTCTCGGCCGATGTGTGCCAGCGGCTCGACAACTATGTGGGCATCGACTTCGCCCGCCAGATGGGCAGCCAGATGGAATGAGTTCACCAAGTAGCCCTACGCCACAATGAAGCATCCCGCCCGCCTGTTCCTCGTCACTGCCATCCTGCTGCTTGCTGCCGCCTGCAGCCGGCAGCAGCGATGCACCCGCGTCATGGACGAAGCCGCACAGCACGCAGCCACCGCCCCCGACAGCACCCTGCTGCTGCTTGACCAGATAGCCTCCGACGCGGCCCACAGCACCGACGCCGGTCTGCGGGCCCGCTACACCTTGCTGCGCGCACAGGCTGCCTGGCGATGCTATCAGGACATGCCGCCCGACACGGCGCTCGCCGCCACCGTGGACTACTACCGACGGCCCATGCGGCAGCCAGACCTCTGCACGGCCATCTACTACCGAGCCATGCCACTCTATGAGCAGGGCCGCACCACCGAGGCTGCCACGCTGCTCACCGAGGGCGTGCACATGGCTGAGGCTCTGGCCGACGACTCCCTTCGCTCCAAGTACTACGAGAGCCTGTGCATGGTCAACGAGCACGCCAAGTGCTATGAGCAGTGGCTCTACTGGGCAAAGAAGTTCATGCAGCACGCCTATCATATTAACAGGGTGCAGCATGTCGTCACTGCGCTCAACGAGATGTCGGGCGCCTATGGCTGTCTGGGACGGCAGGACAGCAGCTTGGTCTATCTGCTCAGGTCGCTGCCGCTGCTCGGGCGCACCACCAAGGCCGCACGGGCCATGATGCTGGCCAACGTGGGGTGCAAGTATCTTGTGGCCCACGACTATGCCCAGGCCGAGCACTATCTGCTGGCCTCCATCAAGGTCGTGCCGAGAGCCAACGCCTTGTCGGCACTGGGCGATGTCTATGCGGCGCGCAACGACACCACCACGGCCGACTCCCTGTGGAACGTGGCGATGCAGACCGCCACCCCACAGCTGCGGCTGCTTACGCTGCGCTCTGTACTCGAGTCTCATCTTGGCAACGGCGATGCGGCACGGCTGAGGCAACTCTACGATGACATACGCCACCTGGAAGACTCGCTTTCTGCGGCAGCCAACACCAAGCAGATAGCCGAGATACAGGCCAGCTACGACAGGGAGCGCGCCGTGGCTCACTACTACAGGCTGCTCTCGGCCATCCTCGCCGTGCTGCTGCTCTTTGTGGTGGTGAGCGTGGCCATGTGGATGTACTACCATCGCAAGGTCAGGGAGTATGTGAGTGCCATAGAGCTGAACAGGCAGGAGATAGACAGGTATCAGAGACAGATAGAGATGCTGAAGACCTCAGGCAAAGACCATGACGACGAGATAGCTCGTCTCAACAGGAGAATAGCCACGTTGCAGACCGACATCAGCATGCGCATCGGCCGGGGAAAAGAGGTCTATGAAACGATTCGGGAAAACGGGAAACTGCCCGCTGCCGACAGTAGCAGTGAGTCGTGCCTGATAGCCTATTACTCCGTGAGCCACTACGCCGCCTATCAGCAGTGGATGGCCACCTATTCCGGACTCTCGCCCCGACTGCTGACCTACCTCATTTTGCAGGACATGGGCTACGACGACAACCAGATAGCGGCCATCCTGTCGGTAGAGAGTTCCACCATACGCTCCATAAAAAGCAGGCTGAAGAAGCGGCAAAAGGGCTGATTCTGTTGCAATTTCAGTTTCCTTGGCTGTGCTGTGCAGCCTATTATGTTGTTGATATATAGCGTGTTGCGACGATATGAGCGTTGCAACACGCTATGTTTCTTTTTTCACAGATTATTTGTTCCTTATTGGCATAATAGTTATCTTTGCATCATCCAAACCAAATACTAACAAGCAAGAAAGTAACAAGACTATGAAGCATATCGTCACCTACAGGGAGAGCGGCCGCATCTACACCCGGAAGGTCATCGTAAAGTAGAAATCCTCACTGCGAAATCCAGAGATAGAAAAATATCCAATCATTAAAACAAGAGCTGTTATGAAACAAGTAGTCACCAAATCATGCATGCTGATAGCCGCACTGCTCATCTCACTCAGTGCCCACGCCATCAGCCTGAGCCGCACGACGCTGATACAGCGCATGGCCACGGCACGGCAGTTCACCATCACCCTGCGCAACAGCACCGACGACTGGAGCGGCCGCGACCATGTGCACCGCATTCCGGCGACGACCGACAGCGTCGCGGGTATATACGATGTGGAGCGCGGCCAGCTGACCATCTACTTCAACTATGCCTCCCGTCTCTCTTCCGCCTGCGTCTTTGCCGACGAGGAGCTGATGCTGGGCTACAGCCGCCTGCAGACGGCCGTGGGCGACTCCGTCGTCTTCGACCTCAGCACGCTGGGCATCCACGATTACCTTGTCACGGTGGAGAACAAGGACAACGGCATGCTGCTCTACAGTTCCATCGCCAACGACCCGCGCATACAGGTGCGCTCCACGTTTGAGTTCGGCACCCACATCTACTACTGCAACAACCAACCCACCGACTCGCTGCCCCCTCTAGGCTACAGCGCAGCCGTGGCCTACGACGTCTACCCCACGTTCCACAAGGACATCGTAAGCACAGGCGGCACCCTCTCGGTGAGTGCCGAGAGTGCCGATGCCGACTGCGAGGTCTACCTCTTCCGCAAGGACAACCCCGAGGCATTCTCTGAGAAGTTCGTCACCACGCCCAGCCCGGCCGACGGCGTGAGCCGGGGCACGCGGAGCTACACCCTCGCCGCAGGCACCTACCTCCTCGTGGTTGCTGCAGCCACTCCCTGCAAATACAAGCACTGCACCGTGACCATCGACGGCACCACCTATGCCGGCCAGTGGCTGGCACGCAACTACTTCCCCTTTGCCATACAGCCGGAGACGAGCCAGACGGTCTACGACTCCTTCGTGCGCGGCTATAGCTGCCATCCGCAGCTGCTCATCCTGGGCGGCAGCGGCGAGGTGGTGGCCTATGCCGACAATCAGCAGACGGGCTACACCCAAGGGTGGAGCGACAACATCCACATCCGGCGGTCCTACAGCACCCCCACCACGGGCGCCATGGTGGTGCCCATGGGCGAGATAGCGCCACAGCCGGGCTACATGCTCTACTGGCCTGTGCGTCTGGCCAGCCTCTA
>CAJOHP010000076.1 GCA_905234355.1 uncultured Prevotella sp.
ATAGACGCTACAGGCGGCAAAGACCAGCCACGGCGCGTACTGGACTTCTTTGCGCGCTGAGGTATTTTATACATATATTAACAAGGTATGAAGAAGATGAGCAGCAAGCCGATGGCTATCTCCGTCGATAGAGGCATCGCAAGAGTATTAGCCCACCACCGCCGGCAGTTGGCGGCGGTCCTGATATATTTTTTCGTGGCGTGGATGCCGGCAGCTGCGCAGTCCTTCTTCAATCTCACTGCCGACGAGGTGCGCATAGGCACGCAGCTGCCCCTTTTTACCCATGCCATAGCGCTGGGCGAGGGCTATGCCGACTCTGTCTATGTGGTCAGCATCAAGTATCCAGAATTCATCGATATGTCGCAGGCCGATGCCGAGCGCGTGGCGCAGCTCTGTCCGGAGCTGTTGCCCGAGATGCCCGTCATCGACCAGTATGTAGGTGTGTCGCGCAAGCGTGGCACCCTCTACCTGTCGTTTGTCCCTGTGGTGCTCCGTGACGGCAAGCTGCAGAAGCTGGTCAGCTTCATGCTCGACGTCCAGGCCTTGCCCCGTTCAGCTCAGCACGCCCGGCGCCGTGCCGACGGCGGGTCGAAGCCAGCAGAGCGCTATGCCGACCACTCCGTGCTTGCCACGGGGCGATGGGCCAAGATACGTGTGGCCGAGACGGGCATCTACCAGCTCACCGACGCCTTTATGCGCAGTTGCGGATTCAGCCATCCCGACAGGGTGCGCGTCTATGGCTATGGCGGCAATCTGCAGCCGGCGAAGCTCGAGGGCGACTATCTCGCAGCTACCGACGACCTGCAGGAGGTGCCTACCTGCACCGTGGGCGGACGGCGTCTCTTCCGCGCCCTGGGTCCCGTAGGCTGGGCCTCAGACGCAGCCCTGAGTCGCACACGCAACAACTACTCCCAGTATGGCTACTACTTCCTCACCGAAGCCGAGGGCGCCCCCCTGCAGGTGGACAGTGCCGCATTCGCCGGTGCGTTCTATCCGGCTCCCGAGGACTATCACTCGCTCCACGAGGTCGACGACTACGCCTGGTTTCATGGTGGCCGCAACCTCTATGAGAAAGAGGAACTGACCGTGGGCAAGGGACGCGACGTGCAGCTGCCGGCCTACTCCGCCTTAGGCACGCTGGTCGTGCAGCTGTCGTTCGACGGACCTTTCAAGGCGACCGTTGCCGTCAACGGCACTGCGGTGGGCAGTATCAGCGCTACAAGCAAGCCCGACCAGTATACCATGGCCTTTGCCCAGCAGTGGAGCTTCAGGACCGAGGCACTCGAGCAGACCAACACCGTCACCATCACCCAGACAGAAGGCTCGACCGTGAGACTCGACTACATCAGCATCGTGAGCAACGAGCCCAAGGCCATGCCGAGGCTCTCGGCAGAATCCTTCCCCACGCCAGAGTATGTCTATGGCATCACCAACCAGGACCACCATGCCGACACGGCTGTCGACATGGTCATCATCATACCCACCAGTCAACAGGTCCGTGCACAGGCCGAACGCCTGAAGGAGATGCACGAGCAGATGGATGGTCTGCGCGTGCGCATCGTCCCGGCCGACGAGCTCTTCAACGAGTACTCCAGCGGCACCCCCGATGCCAACGCCTACCGTCGCTACCTGAAGATGCTCTATGACCGGGCTCAGAGCGATGCCGACATGCCCCGCTTCCTGCTCCTCTTCGGCGATGCGGCATGGGACAACCGCATGCTGCTGAGCGACTGGCGCTCGTGTTCGCCAGACGACTTCCTGCTCTGCTACGAGAGCGAAAACTCCTTCAGCGAGGTCTACTGCTACGTCAGCGACGACTACTTCTGCCTGCTCGACGACGGCGAGGGCGAGCGTCTGAAGGACCACGACAAAATCGACGTGGCCGTGGGGCGGCTCACCGCACGTACAGCAGAGCAGGCCAAGACCATGGTCGACAAGACCATAGCCTACCGCCGCAACGACTATGCCGGAGCCTGGCAGAACACCTTGTGCTTTATGGCCGACGACGGCAATAACAATGTGCACATGGAAGGCGCTGAGGAAGTGCTCGGCGCCGTGCTCGAAGAGAATGCCCGCTTCAACGTGAAGAAAATCTACTGGGACAGCTACACCCGCACCCAGTCGTCGACGGGCAACAGCTATCCCGACGTAGAGTCGGCCATCAGGCAGCAGATGCGCAGCGGCGCGCTCATCATGAACTACTCGGGCCACGGTGCACCCTACTGCATCTCCCACGAGCGTGTGCTGCTGCTCAGCGACTTTGCTGCAGCCACCTCGCAGCGGCTCCCGCTGTGGATTACGGCCTCGTGCGACATCATGCCCTTCGACGGACAGGATGAGAACATCGGCGAGACGGCCATGTACAACAAGAATGGCGGTGCCATCGCCTTCTTCGGCACCACGCGCACCGTCTATTCCGACCGCAACAAGCGCATCAACCGGGCCTTTACCCGCCGTGTGCTGGGCTATACCGACGGCAGGCGCAACACCCTGGGCGAGGCGGCCATGCAGGCCAAGAACGCACTCGTCACCGGTACGAAGGACGACGGGAGCGACCAGTCCGAGAACCATCTGCAGTACACCCTCCTGGGCGACCCCGCCCTCGTGCTGGCCATGCCCACCATCGAGGCACGCATCGACAGCATCAACGGGGTACCCGTAGGCCAGGGCACGCAGCAGCTCGTCGCCGGGCAGCAGGCCACTGTCAGCGGATGCATACCCGGTTACGACAGCTTCGACGGTGTGCTGACCATCACCATACGCGATGTGGAGAAAGAAGTGGTGTGCAAGAAAAACAATGTCGAGACCAACGACAATGGTGTCGTCTTCGTATTCAAAGACCGTCTGAACACCATCTACAGCGGTTCTGACAGCATCCATGGAGGCCGCTTCAGCATACGCTTTGCCGTGCCTCGCGACATCAGCTTCTCCGACGATGCGGGGCAGATGCTCCTCTATGCCGTGGACAAAAGCAAGACGCTCATGGCCAACGGACGCAACGAGTCGTTTGTCATGGTGGGCACAGAGGACCAAGCCAACGACGGCGTGGGACCGGCCGTCTACTGCTACCTCAACAGCCCGGCCTTTACCAACGGCGGCACTGTCAACGCTACGCCCTTCTTCTATGCCGAGCTCTCCGACAAGGACGGCATCAATGCGGCGGGCAGCAGCATAGGCCATGACATCGAACTGATAGTCGACGGCGACATGACCCGCACCTACAACCTCAACGACGCCTTCCAGTACAGTTTCGGCGACTTTCGCTCCGGCACCGTGGGCTACAGCCTGCCAGCGCTTGCCCCTGGAGCACACAAGCTCGTATTCCGTGCATGGGACGTGCTCAACAATCCCTCTACGGCCGAGCTCTCCTTCTATGTCGACCCGAAGCAGGAGCCCAGCATAGCCAGTGTGTCCTGCACGAAGAACCCGGCCACCACCTCCACCACCTTCATCATCAACCACGACCGCGCAGGCAGTCAGATGGACGTGGTGCTCGAGGTCTACGACTTCTCCGGCCGCAAGCTTTGGGAACGCGCTGAGAGCGGACTGCCCACCGACCAGACCTACACGCTCAACTGGGACCTCACCACCTCGTCGGGTAGCAGGCTCAAGACCGGCGTCTACTTCTATCGCGTGCTCGTCAGTAGCAATGGCAGCTCACAGGCATCGGAGGCTCACAAGCTCATCATCATCGGAGGGAATTAGGAGCAACGGAGCAGAGGCTACTCATCAAGCCACAATGAAAGCAGTCTGTCGCCAGAACTTCCGGCCACAAGAACTGCCCGAAATAGAAACGAACTAAAAAACAAGCAATATGAGGAAATTCTACCTTTCGCTATTATTGGGCCTCTTAGGCAGCACGACGCTGCTGGCCGCCCAGCGTTATGCCGACCACTCCGTACTGGCCAGTGGGCGGTGGGTCAAGATGCGCGTGCCACAGACGGGCATCTACCAGATCACCGACTCGCTCGTGAGTGCCGCCGGTTTTGCCGATGCCTCCAAGGTGCGTGTCTATGGCTACGGAGGAACCATGCAGCCCGAGAAAATCACCAGCGCATTCCTGCAGCTCTACGACGACCTGCACGAGGTGCCCACCTTCGAGCAGGACGGACACAGGCTCTTCCATGCCATGGGACCCGTGAGCTGGAGCTCGGCCACAGCGACGGCACGCACGCGCAACCCCTATTCCGACTATGGCTACTATTTCCTCACCGACTGCGACGACGACGGGCAGACACCAGCCATGATGGCCGACAGCGCCGCCTTTGCCAAGTCTTTCTATCCATCGCCCACCGACTACCACGAGCTCTATGAGGTCGACGACTTCGCCTGGTTTGCCGGAGGACGCAATCTCTACGACCACAGGCTCTTTGCCATCGGCGTGCCCTACACCTACGAGGTGGCGGCCAGCGACTCCACGGGCACGCTCACCATCTCGCTCAGCTTCGACTATACCTTCCAGGCCACCGTACAGGTCAACGGCGTAGAGGTAGGCACACTCGACGCCGCCACCACCAGCGTCATCAGCAAGGACAAGGACCGCAAGGACCAGCTCGTCGACATCTATGCACTGGCCGGACAGTATGTCTGGAACCTGCAGGTGAAGGACATCCTCAAGCCCATGAACACCATCACCATCACCCAGACATCGGGCAAGAACGTGCGACTGGACTATATCTCCCTGCGCAGCGTCAGTCCCAAGCCCATGCCACAGCTTGCCGGCAGCACCTTCCCCACGCCCGAGCTCATGGGACCAGTGCTCAATCAGGACCTGCATGCCGACGGACCGGCCGACATGGTCATCATCATCCCCGCCAGCCGCCATCTCGAGGCTGAGGCCGAGCGTCTGGCCGAGATGCACCGCACAGCCGACGGACTGCGCGTACGCATCGTCGACGCCGGACAGCTCTTCAACGAGTTCAGCAGCGGCACACCCGACGCCAACGCCTACCGACGCTACCTGAAGATGCTCTACGATCGCGCCGAGACCAACGCCGACCGCCCACGCTACCTCCTGCTCTTCGGCGACGGAGCATGGGACAACCGCATGCGCCTGGACGACTGGCGCACGGAGTCGACCGACAACTTCCTGCTCTGCTACGAGAGCGACAACAGCTACAGCGAGACGAAGTGCTTCGTCAGCGACGACTACTTCTGCCTGCTCGACGACAATGAGGGCAGCGACATAAACCGCAAGGACGTCATCGACGTGTCCGTGGGACGCTTCCCCGTGCGCACCGTCGAGGAGGCACGCGTGCTCGTCGACAAGACCATCAGCTACCGTCTTGGCGAGCATGCCGGTGCATGGCAGAACACGCTCTGCTTCATGGGCGACGACGGCAACAACAATATGCACATGGACAATGCCGAGAAGGTCATCACTGCCCTGCAGGACCATGGACTGGCCGAAGCCTTCGACATACGCAAGATATACTGGGACGCCTTCAACCGCGTCAGCAGTACATCCGGCGACCGCTATCCCGACGTGGAGCGGCTTATACGCCAGCAGATGCGCGACGGAGCACTCGTGATGAACTACACGGGCCATGCCAAGCCCGAGGCCATATCGCACGAGATGGTGCTGCACATCACCGACTTTGCCGACTCCATCTCCCCGCGCCTGCCCCTGTGGTTTACAGCCTCCTGCGACATCATGCCCTTCGACGGACAGACGGCTACCATCGGCGAGCGCGCCATGCTCAACCCCCATGGCGGCGCCATCGCCTTCTTCGGCACGGCACGCACAGTATATGCCTACTACAACCAGTTCATCAACCGTGAGTTCACCCTCGCCCTCTTCGGCCGCGACACCGAGGGCCGCCGCTACACTATCGGCGATGCTGCCCGCCTGGCCAAGACCAACGTGATGCTCAACAGCGAGGACCGCACGGAGAACAAGTTCCAGTACACCCTCTTGGGCGACCCCGCCCTCGTCCTGGCCGCCCCCACCGAGCAGGTGTCCATCGACCGTATCAACGGACAGGCACCCGCCGATGCCATGCAGCGGCTCACGGGCGGTGCTCCTGTCACCGTCGAGGGGTCGCTGCCCGGACACAGCGACTTCAACGGCGTGGTCACACTTACGCTGCGCGACGCCGAGGAGACCATCACCGGACTGCGCAACGACGCTGCCTCGGCCGACACCGCCATCGTCTTCCGCACACGGCAGCACACCGTCTATGTGGGGTCCGACAGTATCGTCGACGGACACTTCCGCTTCACCTTTGCACTTCCCATCGACGTGAGCTACTCCGACAATACTGCACAGCTACTGGCCTATGCCGTCAACAACGACCGCACACTCAGCGCACATGGCGAGGACACCAGCTTCATACTCGGCAGCGGCAACGAGGTGGCCTTCGAGAGCGACGGGCCTGTCATCAGCTGCTATCTCAACGACACCACCTTCCATAGCGGCAACACCGTGGGACAGCTCGCACGCTTCGTGGCCGACATCTACAGCGAGCAGGGCATCAACGCAGCAGGTACCAGCTTCGGACACGACATGGAGCTCGTCATCGACGGCAAGATGCAGTACACCTATTCACTCAACAACTACTTCGCCAACACCTTCGGCGACTACCGCCGGGGCATCGTAAGCTACACACTGCCCGTGCTGCCCGCAGGACTCCACAACCTGCGATTCAGGGCATGGGACGTCTACAACAACTCTGCCACCGTCGAGTTCCAGTTTGTCGTCGACCCCAACTACCTCGACGGCATCGACGACCTGCAGGCTCCCTCAGCAGCACCGGCCGGCGGACAGCAGCTCTTCGACGCCTCCGGCCGACGCCTCGGTGCAGGCAGCAGCGCCCGCACAGGACTCTACATCTACCGCGACTCCAGCGGACAGGTGAAGAAAATGATGAAGGCCGGACAATAAAAAGGCTGTTCGCGCGTTCTTAATGGAGTATGGACAAGAATAAGCTCAGACTACTATCTGTGGCGATGCTGTCGGCCACCGCGCTGACAGCATCTGCCGACGACGACGACAAGACCTCGATGTTCAACCCCGTGGAACATGCCGTCATCTCGCAGACCATAGCCCCCGATGCGCGCGCCGCCGGCATGGGCGACGTGGGTGCCGCCACCGACCCCGACGTCAACTCGCAGGCATGGAACCTGGCCAAGTACCCCTTCTGTATCAGCCGTGCCGGCGTGGCGCTCAACTACACCCCGTGGCTCCGTCAGCTGGTCAACGACATCGACCTGGCTTACGTCGCAGGCTACTACCGCATAGGCGACTACTCGGCACTCTCCGGCTCCCTGCGCTACTTCTCCCTCGGCGAGGTCTACACCAGCGAGGCTGAGAACGCACTCACCGTGAAACCCTACGAGATGTCTGTCGACGTGGCTTACTCACGCATGCTCAGCGAGACCTTCTCGCTCGGCGTCGGACTGCGATGGATATACAGCGACCTACGCTACGACTACAGCGAGGACTCCAAGCCCGCATCGGCCTATGCAGCCGACATCGCCATGTACTACAACAACTACCTGCAGCTGGGCAACCGCGAGTGCCAGCTCGGACTGGGACTCGTGGCCAGCAACATCGGCTCGAAGATATCCTACTACGGCGACGAGGAGAGCCAGTTCATCCCGGCCAACCTGCGCCTGGGTGCCTCGCTCATGGTGCCTGTCGACGAGTGGAACCGATTCTCCATCTCGGCCGATGCCAACAAGCTCATGGTGCCCACCGTGCCCAAGCAGGAGGTGGAAGAGTCCAACAGCGACTATCAGGACCGTGTGCGCCGCGAGTATAGCGACGTGGGTAGCATCAGCGGCATCTTCAAGAGCTTCGGCGATGCTCCAGGCGGATTCAAGGAGGAGATGGAGGAGATACAGTGGAGCGTGGGCGCGGAGTATGTCTATCACGACCAGTTCTCCCTCCGGGCTGGCTATCACCATGAGGCTGAGTCGAAAGGCAACCGTAAGTACTTCACCGTGGGCGGTGGCTTCCGCATGAGCGTCTTCTCGCTCGACGTGGGCTACGTCATCTCCACAGCACAGTCCAACCCCCTCGACCAGACACTGCGTTTCACCCTTGCCTTCGACATGGACGGCATAAAAGACTTGCTGAGACGATGACAGGACTGCGTGTAGGCTTCGGCTTCGACGTTCACCGGCTGGCGGCCGGGCGCGAGCTGTGGATGGGCGGCATTCGCATCCCTTACGAGCAAGGACTGCTGGGCCACAGCGACGCCGACGTGCTGCTGCACGCCGTGAGCGACGCGCTGCTTGGCGCGGCCAACATGCGCGACATAGGCTATCACTTCCCCGACACGAGCAGCGAGACGCTCGGCATGGACAGCAAGGTCATCCTCAGCAGGACCATCGAGCTCATAGCCACCAAGGGCTACCGCCTCGTCAACATCGACGCCACCATCTGCGCCGAACAGCCCAAGATGAACCCGCACATCCCGCTGATGCAGCAGACGATGGCTCAGGTCATAGGCTGCGACCCGGATCAGGTCAGCATCAAGGCCACCACCACCGAGCGGCTCGGGTTCACCGGACGGCAGGAAGGCATCGCTGCCTACGCCACCGTGCTCATAGAGAAGCAGGAGGCATGAGAACTCTCGCACGACCTCGTCGTTATTTCGCCATAGCGGACAGACTTTACGCCTGTCCGCTTTTTTGTATGGTGGGTTCTATTAATTCGCTTTGGCAGATTTCTGAGCTATTTTGGTTCCCATTTTGTAAGTGGAAGAAGGAGTGTAGCGGGCTACACGACTGATGAGAAAGATGGCAAAAGGTTAATACTCCATCTATGCCAACACAAACCGTGGGAATTAATAGAACCCACCATATGCCATCGGGACAGGCACAAGGAGCGCCCGGGGGGGGAAACACGAAAAGAATAGCCGAAATAGTTTGCCGTTTGGCAAAAAAAGCGTAACTTTGCACTCGGTTATGCTGTGTGTCGGCACGACTGCGTGTCCTCACACGGCCAGTGAATAAGCGAAATGATGAAACCATACACCGTCCACCGCGTCCTACTGCTCCTGGCCTTGGTGCCCCTGCTGCACTCGTGCATCAAGTCCGAGCCCGAGAATCAGGAGTGCGACATTCTGGAGGCCTGGATAGCCGACGAGGGTCTCGCCCCGCTGTTCTATCACCCGTCCGACATGCGCATAGGCAGCGTGCCGAGCGACCGCCGGCTGCTCACCTTCACCGTCAAGCCCACACTCAGTCTGCCCCCCGTGGCCGTCTCGTTCCGTCTGACCGACGGTGCCACCGTGACCCCTGCCAGCGGCAGTCTGCAGGACTTCAGCCAGGGGCCTGTGACCTACACTGTCACCTCTGAGGACGGACAGTGGCAGCGCCGCTACGAGGTGGAGCTGCGCGAGCCGGCACTGCCCGTGAGCACCTACGACTTCGAGCACCACGAGCTGAGTGCCAACGGCCGCTATTACGTCTGGTACGAGCAGGGCGACGACGGTGTGAAACGCTATGTCTGGGCCTCGGGCAACGAGGGCTACCTCATCGCCCGGCCCAACACTGAGGCCGACGACTATCCCACGGCTCCCTGTGACGACGGCTACGACGGCCAGTGCGTGCGTCTCACCACATGCAGCACAGGCACCTGGGGCCGGCGCTTCCGCAAGCCCATTGCTGCGGGCAACCTCTTCCTCGGTGTCTTCGACAGCGACTCGGCCTTCACCAATACGCTCAAGACCACACTCATGGGCGTGCCCTATGCCGTGGAGCCCGTCCGCATAGGCGGATACTACAAGTACCAGCCGGGCGACGTCTTCACCGACAAGGAGTTCCGCGAGCTCCCCACCCGTCAGGACGAGGCCAGCATCTACGCCGTGCTCTATCTCAACCACGACGCCTCGGGCAGCGAGGTGCTGCTCCACGGCGACGACGTGCTCAGCAGTCCGCTCATCGTGAGCAAGGCACAGGTGGCAGCGCTCCCGCCGTGCGACACGTGGCAGCGCTTCGACATGATCTTCGAGCCGCTCTCACCCATCGACCCCGACCTGCTGGCACGGCGTGGCTACAACCTCGCCCTGGTGTTCTCGTCGAGCAAGACGGGCGACACCTTCGAGGGCGCCGTGGGCAGCACACTATATATAGACAAAGTAGACGTGAAATTTGTCGACCCACAGTCGGGGGGGAAGGAGGAGGACCAGCCATGAACATCAGAACAGCCATTGCCACCCTGGCCGCCCTCGCGGTCCTTGCGCCTGCGGCCTTAGCGCAGACCACAGGACGTGCCGTCGACGTGCGGCTGCGCGCCGCCTACAGCATAGGCGCCACCGCGCCGATAGGCCTACCGGCCACCATACGCAGCATAGAGTCGTTCCGCCTGACACCCAACTTCGTCGTGGGGGCGAGCGTCTCCTGTCCCCTCAGCCCGCTCTGGGGCCTGCGCACGGCCCTGCTGGCCGAGAACAAAGGGATGGACGGCGAGGTCGTCACCAAGGGCTACAGCATGCGCCTGGCGATGGACGACGACGAGATGGAGGGCCGCTACACCGGCCATGTGAGGCAGAAAGTGCGGCAGGTCATGCTCACCGTGCCTGTGCAGCTGACGGCCGAGGTGAGCCCCCGTGTGCAGCTACGTGCCGGACCCTACGTCTCGCTGCTCCTCTCGCGCGACTTCTCCGGCGAAGCCTTCTCCGGCTATCTGCGCAAGGACGACCCCACGGGCCCGCGCGTCGTCATGGGCAGTGCCGACGACGAGCGTGCCACCTACGACTTCAGCGCCGACATGCGACGCTGGCAACTGGGCGTGACCGCCGGCGCCGACTGGCTCCTGGGCCGCCGCTGGGGCCTGTCAGCCGACCTGTCGTGGGGGCTCACCGGCATCTTCCGGAGCGGCTTCCACACCGTGGAGCAGACGCTCTATCCCATCTACGGCACCGTCGGCGTGTTCTACCAGCTATAGCCGCCGAGGGAGCAGCCGCACACAGAATATGACAATCCATAAAAACAATAAGCTTATGAAACGATTCTTTACACTTCTTCTTGCTGCCGTCGCCACGATGGCAGCCAGTGCCACCGACTACGATGAGGTGATCACCGTCACCGTCAACGGCGAGTCGACGGAGCAGACAGGCGTCATCAGCGTCGTGCAGAACGCCGAGGGCACCTACGACCTGACCCTGCGCAACTTCATGCTCAGCAGCGACGACGGCCCCATGGGCGTGGGCAACATCGAGCTGCGTGGCATCAGCGCCCAGCACGACGGTGCCACGCTCCTGCTCGCCACCACACAGACCGTCACCATCACCCCCGGCGACGACCCGGAGGTGCCCTTCTGGATGGCGACGGTGCTGCCCCCCGTGCCCGTAGACCTGCGGGCGAAGATAGAGGGCGGACACCTGCGCTGCTACATCGACATAGACCTGCAGCAGCAGCTGCAGCAGGTCATACAGGTGGCCGTGGGCCAGGGCTACCAGATGCTCAATGCGGGCTTCGAGGACTGGCACACCACCACCGGCAACTATATGGAGCCCAACCACTGGCACTCCTTCGAGAGTGCCTCGGGCTCGCTCGCTGCCCTCGCCGGCCACCACATAGAGCGCACCTCGGCAGCCCGCACCGGCAACTACGCCGCCCGCATCTACGCCACCTCGCTCTTCGGCATCGTGGCCAACGGCACCA
The DNA here is from genome assembly GCA_905234355.1 of uncultured Prevotella sp. Lineage (GTDB taxonomy): Bacteria > Bacteroidota > Bacteroidia > Bacteroidales > Bacteroidaceae > Prevotella. Next base: position 11,617 of record CAJOHP010000076.1, read on the forward strand.
TGACCACCGGGCGCATGAACGCCGGCGCCATGGTGGCTGCCAGCACCGACAACCATGCCTATATCGATGCCGACAGCAAGGACACCGACGCCAACGGCGACCCCTTCTGCATGCCCCTCTACAGCCGGCCCGACTCGCTGGCGCTGTGGCTGCGCTTCGTGCAGGACAGGGCCAGTGCCGACCATCCCTATGCCACGGTGAGCGCCGTCATCACCGACGGCACACGCTATCAGGACCCTGAGGACCGCGACTACCAGAACGTCGTGGCACGCGCCAAAAACAACACCATAGCCCAGACCAACGGCGAGTGGGTGCGTGTGGCAGTGCCCTTCGTCTACACCAGCTCCACAGCCCAGCCACGGGCTATCCTCGTCACCGTCTCGACCAATGCCGATGCCGGACAGGGCAGCAACGGCGACGAGGTGGTGGTCGACGACATCTGCCTCATCTACAACACACGCCCCACTACCATCAGCGTGAAGGGCACCGCCGTGCCGCACTTCAGCCCCGACGTGAAGCACTACGAGCTGGAGGTGGACGGCGAGGTGACGGCCGACGACATCCAGCTGACCACCGACGGACGCTCCGTCAGTGTGGCCAAGACGCTGGCCACTGCCGACGGGGGCACCCTCTGCACCCTCACGCTCTATAGCGGCGACATGGCCACCACCGACCAATATACCCTCCTGGTGAAGCGCGGCACCAGCGGCATCTGCTCCGTGGGAGCCGCCGGCAGTGCTGAGCAGCGCTACACGCTCGACGGCCGCCCCGCCGGACCCATGGCCACGAGAGGCATCGTCGTCGTGCGGCGAGCCGACGGCACCGTGCGCAAGCTGCTGCGATAGTGACGGCGGGGGGCGGCGTGATGGCACCACCACAGGCCGCAACCCTTACGGACTGGCATAAAGCCCGTTCCTACGAGCAGACGACACGTTTCGCCGAGCAGCGGCGCAGCGTGTGCTTCTATCGTAGGGACGGGCTTTATGCCTGTCAGAAGTAGGTTGTTCTTTGTTGTTCCCAATTTTTCTTGTTACAGACCCCACCTCCGACCCCTCCCCTTGAAGGGAGGGGAGTGCCATGCGGGGCCGATGGCATGGCAAGGCGCCAGCAGCTCCCCTCCCTTCAAGGGGAGGGGTTGGGGGTGGGGTCTGTATATTCAGAGTTTTCAAAAAACCGGGTACATGATATTGTCCGAAGCACGTGGATCCATTAAGGTGGGTATGAAAAAAGATGGCCAATAATTTTGTGGTTTCACGGATTATTCGTATTTTTGCATTCGCTTATGCTGCCAGCAGCATACGGCCATGACAATAAAAGCGCAGAAACAATCAAACTATATCAATCTATTTATTAACTAACAAAAACAAAACAAGTATGAAGAAAAACTTACTCAAGTCGATGCTCTTCGCATGCGCGATGGGTCTCGGAACAAGTGCATGGGCACAGACCACCACGCTGGTGTCGCTGCCCTCAGACCCTGAAACCGGTTGGACCGAAGCCGACGCAACGATTACCACCGATGAAGCCGAGGGTGTGTGGGACAAAGGCAGTTCAGCCTCTACTGTTCAGGTAGCCAAGACTATGCTTCGCATTTCTGGCGGCAACGGCGGCTATAACTACACCAAGACCATCGCTCCTACAGAGAATGCCATCATCAACGTGAAGGCTGTGTGGCGTGGCAGTTCTTCCACTGGCCGTGCCTTTGAAAAAGGTAATGGCAGCTATTTCCGCTTCGGCAATATCGTCGTGGCCCAGAACGACCAGGACAAGAAACATGGCTACACCTTCGAGGGCTTAGACAACATCAGTAAGGTCACCACCTTTACTGCCGGCTCTTATCGTGTAGATATTGCCAATGAGGCTTTACTCCTTATAGAGATGGAGATCAACACGGCCAGCAACACACTGACCTCGTTCACCATCAAGTCGGAGGACGGTGCTACGGAGTATGCCAATGCAGAGAACGTGGTGCTGGCCAATGCCGACTACACCACCGTGGCTTTCGGCTATAAGAAGGGCGGCAGTGTGAGCACCACTAACACTGAGGACCTGAAGCTCCTTGAGATTACGCAGACCGAGCAGGAGGTGCAGACGGCCAGCTACACCGTGAAGTTTGTCGACCAGAACGGCACCGAAATCAAGGAGGCAGCCGTGCGCACCGGCGTCGTGGGCCAGACCATCACACTCAATGCCAGCGACATGGAGAACTTCTACACCGACGACATGAAGTACATCTACGTGGAGAACGACGTGGAGGGCAAGACCATTGCCGATGGCGATGCCACCGTGGTCACCGTGAAGTTCCGCGAGGCTGCCAAGTATGCCTGGACGGCAAAGAGCAACGTGGGCACCTACACCATCTCGGGTGAGACCTGGGAGGGCGACAAGGCCAGCGTGAAGTATCCCATCTACCAGCTCGTTGAAGGCACCCTGTGGCAGAAGCCCACAGACGGCAAGTCGCCATACGCCCTGAGCTTCGACGTGACGGAGGACAACCAGGAGTTCACCATCGAGTACACCGAGAGCGACATCACCAACGTCGTCTACTATGCTGAGATGGAGGACGTCGAGGGCATGGCCGTGGTCAACAGCGGCAATGCCGATGCCCGTAGCTCGCAGCGTGCTGCCGGCTACTCGGCTTCCGGCTCTACGAAGTTTGCTGAGCTGGAGTATGGCAAGTACAGCATCACCGCTGCTTTCTATTCGCCCACATCCAATGGCGGCAACTACAAGATCTATGCCGGCGACCGTGCCATCATGGAGGAGACTACAGAGAATGCCAACGCTACCGTCCGTACTGCAGAGTTTGTGCTGGCCAAGACCAGCGACATCCTGCTCGGCCAGTGCAGTGCTACCGCTGCTGTCGACTACGTCTTCATCCAGCAGCTGGGCGATCCCACGAGCGAGGAGCTGGCTGCTGCTGAGGCTGCCGACGCTCTGGCTGAGGCCAAGGCCGAGCTGGCCGAGACTATCGCCGAGGCTGAGGAGGCTCTGGCTAAGGGCAAGGAGGAGGTCGAGGCACAGTATGCCCGCACCAACCCCGAGGCTACCGAGGAGGAGACTGCTGCTCACGTGACTGAGTTCTGCGCTGGTTTTGAGAACGTCATCGCTGCTGCTAAGGCAGAGCTTGCCTCTGAGGAAGCTACTGTAGAAACTCTTGAGGCCGCTACCGACGTGCTCAACGTGGCTATTGCTTCTTTCCAGCAAAACGTGGCTACCGGCGTGGTCGAGGTGAAGGCTACCCGTCAGCAGAACGACGCCGTCTACAATCTCGCCGGCCAGCGTGTGCTGAAGGCTCAGAAGGGTCTCTTCATCGTGAACGGCAAGAAGGTGATTAAGTAAAGCCTAACCCCAAAAGACCCCACCCTCGGCCCCTAAGGAACGCTTGCCTAAGCAAGAAGTGGAGGGGAGAAAAAGGGTCAGACATGCTATGACAAGGCCGCCCGGCAATGGTGCTGGGCGGCCTTTCATATACGTGCCGTTGTGGGGTATTTACAATTGATATCTAACCGCGCGTTGTATAGATGTTAATTGTCTGCTGATGGCATGTCGCCTGCTTTTTTATTTCACATATCGCTGGTATTGCTGACGGAACCAAAGCTCGTAGACGACGTCGACAAAGGCAAAACCTTCGCCCTGCGGCTCAATGAAGTCGATCTCCTGCAGACGGCGCTTGTTGCGCGTGATGGCCTGCATGTTGCCTAAGGCATAGCGACCGACCACCGCCTTCGAGCTAAGTTTTGTCTCGCCGTTGCTTACAGCGGCCAGCATGCCTATCTGAGATGCGGTAAGCCCTTCGGTATCGCTCATGAACATGGGAGCGTTGGTATCGATGAGCAGTTGCAGCTGGCTGCTAAACACCTCTTCGGTTACCTCGTTGTCGGTGGCCGTCCAGATAAAGAAACTTAGCTGTTGCACATACCAAGAGTGGCATTTCACTACATCGCAGATGCGCCCTGCCATCTCCGTGCTGATGTGCTTCCCTGTGCTATGAAAGCCTTCCTTGATATATGGAATCCAATATTCGCGTGCAATTTTCTTCAAGAAGAGCACCTGTCCGAAGCGGTAGAACGGGTTAGCTGAGTTGCCAAAGATGTCTATCATCATGTGCCGTTTGCTGCCATAGAAGCAGTAGGTGGTGTTGTGCTGCAACTGCCATTCTGCCCTCATCTTCCCCTCCAGACTTTTCCATTCGGGCAGGGTGGCCAGCTGCTGAAACTCGTCTATACACACGATGACGTGCAGCTGCTTGGCCTGCGCTATGGTCTCGGGCAGCCTCAGAATCTCTTGCGCACTTTGCTCGAGCGAACGCACTTTCAGGTCCATGGAGAAAGAGTGCAGGGCTTCGTCGGTGATGGTGAAGCTGGGTGTGATGACGTTGATAAACCGTTTGATGTCTTCAAACCGCTTCTCCAGTGTCGATGAGGTGCCCTCGATGACAGCTGAGGCAAAAGCGTTGAGAAAGTCGCTGACGGAGGTTACGCTGAAAGCGTCGACGTAGCACACACGCACCTGACGGTCTTCCTCCTTCAGTTCGCTCATGGCCTGTCGCACTAACGATGATTTCCCCCATCGGCGTGGGGAGATGAGCATGACGTTGATGCCGTTGGCTAGAAATGTTTTCAGCTGCTTGCGGTCTTCCACGCGGTCGACGAAGTTTTCCTTTTCTGCCAGTTCGCCGTAGACAAATGGTCTTTTCATTGCATCTTGTTTTGTTGTTTACGATGCAAATATACAAAATTATACACTGATGTATAATACACCAGTGTATAATTTTAGTTTTTTTAGTCTTTCTCCCTTCTCCTTACCGCCGTTTGCCCTGCATGGTGATGAGGGGTATGAGCATCTCCTCCATGGAGATGCCGCCGTGCTGGAAGGTGTCGCGGTAGTAGGACACGTAGTAGTTGTAGTTGTTGGGGTAGGCGAAGAAGGCGTCGCCCGTGGCGAAGACGTAGCTGGTCGAGAGGTTGGGCGCGGGCAGCTGTGCCTGCCTGGGGTCCTTGACGACGAAGAGGTCCTTGGCGTCGTAGCCCAGGTTCTTGCCCAGCTTGTAGCGCAGGTTGGTGTTGGTGTTGCGGTCGCCCACAATCTTCACCGGCTTGGTGCAGCGTATGGAGCCGTGGTCGGTGGTGACGATGACGCGGTAGCCGGTCTGTGCAAGCTGCCGGAAGAAGTCGGCGACGACGGAGTGGCGCAGCCAGGAGAGGGTGATGCTGCGGTAGGCCGACTCGTTGTTGGCCAGCTCGCGCACCATGCGGCTCTCTGTGCGGGCGTGGGAGAGCATGTCTATGAAGTTGAAGACCACCACGTTCAGGTCGTTCTTCTCCAGCGTGTTCAGCTGCTGCAGGAAGCGCTCGGCCTCGGCCGAGGTGTTTATCTTGTGGTAGGAGAAGGTGTTGTGGCGGCGGTAGCGGTCGAGCTGCGTCTGGATGAGCGGCGCCTCGTTGAGGTTTTTGCCCTCCTCCTCGTCCTCGTCGACCCACAGGTCGGGAAACATCTCGGCTATCTTGTTGGGCATGAGTCCGGAGAAGATGGCGTTGCGTGCATACTGCGTGGCGGTGGGCAGGATGCTGCAGTAGAGGTCTTCGTCTATGTCGAAGTAGGGTGCCAGCTCGGGTGCGAGCATGCGCCACTGGTCGTAGCGGAAATTGTCCATGACGACGAGAAACACCTTCTGCCGCAGGTCGAGCAGTGGGAAGATCTTGCGCTTGAAGATGTCGGGCGAGAGCAGTGGCCGTGTGTCGGCCTCGGCGGCGTCGTCTTTGGCCTTGCCGGCGGCCGGGCGGTAGGGGGCGCCCTGTCGGGCGGCAGGGGTGGCCGAGGGAGCAATCCAGTCCAGGTAGTTCTTCTTCACAAACTTGGCAAAGCCCAGGTTGGCCTCCTCCTTCTGCATGCTGAGCATGTCGGTCATCTGCGAGTCGGCCGACGAGAGCTCCAGCTCCCAGTGCACCAGCCGCTTGTAGGTCTCCTTCCAGTCCTGCCACGTGCGGCAGTCCTGTATCTGCATGCCTATCTGCATGAAGTGCTGCTGGTAGTTGCTCTGCGTCACCTCGGTGACGATGGCGCGCCGGTGTATGTTCTTCTTCAGCGTGAGCAGTATCTGGTTGGGGTTGACGGGCTTGATGAGATAGTCGGCTATCTTCTGTCCGATGGCCTGCTCCATGATGTTCTCCTCCTCGCTCTTGGTCACCATGACCACGGGTGTGGCGGGCGACACCTCTTTTATCTTCTGCAGCGTCTCCAGCCCTGAGAGGCCAGGCATCTGCTCGTCGAGCAGCACCAGGTCGAAGGAGTGTTCGCGACAGAGGTCTACGGCGTCGGTGCCGTTGCTGGCGCAAGTCACCTCGTAGCCTTTCTTCTCGAGGAAGATGATGTGGGCGCGCAGCAGTTCCATCTCGTCGTCCACCCATAGCAGTTGTCCGTTGGTCGTTGGCATAGTCGTTGTGGTGTTTGTTATCTTAGAAACGCGTAAGTGGGCGAATTGTTGCGGCAGGGGCCTGGCGATTAAGTCTTTTTTTGTTTTGCCAAGCTATTTTTGCGACTTTGCGCAGGTATTGGGAGCGGGATGTTCTGTTTTTTTGTTGTACCCAGCTTTTGCATGATGTCGCAACACTGTAGGGACGGGCTTTATGCCTGTCCGCCATTGACCCTCCACGTGTCTGCGCCACCCGACATAGGGTCTCGGACAGGCATAAAGCCCGTCCCTACTGTG
>CAJOHP010000077.1 GCA_905234355.1 uncultured Prevotella sp.
GCACGAAGGAGTCCATCACCTTGCGGTAGATGGCGGCCGTCTGCTTGGCCGCCTGCTGCGGTGTGGTGGTGCGCGTGATAATGGGGTTGAGCACGGTCTCGACGCGTTGGCATGCCGTGCTGAGGTGGCCGGCCTCCATCTTGCTGCGTGCTATCATGGCGTAGCAGTGGCGTGGGGCGCGCTGCATGCCGTGTGGGCTGATGACCACGCGTACAGGCGGAGGCACACTGCCGTCGGCCTGCCCGTGCAGGTGGACGATGTCAGGATGCCACTGGCGGCATGCATCGGCCGTGGCGCGAGGGTCGGCCAGCGTGTCGGTCTCTACGTCGGCGATAGCGGTCATGGCTGTGGTGAGCATGCTCACGTAGTGGGCGTGGGCAGGGCAGGAAGGGTCGTAGACGTGGAGCACTTTCATGTCGTTTGTGGTGTGGTCAGGCTGTTTCTTTCTTTGGCGTGTCTTATTTGCGCTTGAAGTCGTGCTTGTCGGTCATAAGGTATCGGCACTGATAGTAGACGTAGTGCCATGCCAGCCGCAGGTCGAGTAGTGGCATCTTCCACGTGGCGATGTGCTCGCCGAGTGCTTTTGCCCGTTTGCGTATGATCCATGTGCGTGTGGCGGCTATGCCTAAGAGCAGAAGGACGCCAGCGGCTGCTATGAGTGGCCACCGCATGACGGCTCCGGCTGTGATGGCGGCCAGGGTAGCGATGTATGCTGTGTGGAGCAAGCCTTGGCTCAGGACGAAGAGCAGGCGCGAGAGGGTGGCTCGGGCCAGGTGGGTGCGTGTCTGCATGTAGTAGAGCTGTTCGGCGGCCCAGGCAGCGGGTGCAGGTGGCTCCTGCCGCATGCAGCAGTGGGGGGAGCGGACCAGTGAGATGCGTTCGGCAGGTGTCTCGTTGACGAGGAAGTCGTATTCGCCGTGCAGGAACTGCAGGTTGCGCAGGAATCCGTTGCGCTGCATGAAGGCCGACTTGCGCACAGCCAGGCATGCCCCATCGTAGCGGTAGGGGTGGCGTAGCTGCCGGTGCCAGTTGGTAAGTCGCAGGTAGGCATGGCTTGCCGTTGCGTCCTTATCGTAGGCGGTATAGGCGGCTACGACGTCGCTGTCTTTGGTCATGTAGCGACTGAGCGTCTCAAGCCAGTCGGTGCTGTCAGGGCGGCATGTGGCCTCGGTGACCACGACCCACTCGTAGCGGGCTGCCTTCATGCCGAGAGTAAGGGCGAGCTTTGTAGTCGATACGCTGACATACCTGCACAGAGGCGGAAGGGGTGGGCGTGCTTCAGCTGTGTGAGCACGTCGGCGGTGTCGTCGGTCGACGCAATGTCTACGACAATCACCTCGTAGCCAGGTTCATAGTGTATGTCGAGTAGCAGGGGCAGGTTGCGCCGCAGGGCGTCGGCCTGGTCGTGTACTGCCATCACGACGGAGAGTGGGGCAGTGCCTGCTACAGGTTGTTGGGTGGGGTTTGTCATGTCATTTCATCGCTTGTATAGCCCACGGGCAGTGGCCGGCAGTTGTACTGTGAGGCCATGATTTCGCCGTAGGCGCCTGCCGAGCGTATGGCGATGAGGTCGCCGCGGCGGGTGCCGTTGAGGTCGACCTGCTTGCCGAAGACGTCGGTCGACTCGCAGATGGGACCCACCACGTCGTAAGTCTCTTCGGGCAGATTGCTCGAGATGTTCTCAATCTTGTGGTAAGCCTGGTAGAGTGCGGGGCGTATGAGGTCGGTGAATCCGGCATCGACGATGCAGAATTGCTTCGTGGCCCCTTTCTTTATATATAATGTGCGTGTGATAAGCGTGCCACACTGTGCCACCACGGCACGGCCGAGCTCGAAGTGCAGGGTCTGTCCGGGGCGCAGTTTCAGCTGGCGGGCATAGGTGTCGAAGTATGACTTGAAGTCGGGCAGGGGCACACGGTTGGGGTGCTGGTAGTCTATGCCGAGTCCGCCGCCCACGTTGATGTGCTCTACGCGGATGTGCCGGCGCTCGAGCTGCAGTTGCAGGTCGTTGATGCGGTTGCACAATGCCTGGAAGTCGCCCATGTCGAGTATCTGTGAGCCGATGTGGAAGTGGAGCCCCACGAGACTTACGTTCTTCATCTTTGAGACCTCGTTGATGACGTTGTCCATGTCGCGCAGTGCGATGCCGAATTTGTTTTCTGCCAGGCCGGTGGTGATGTTGGCATGGGTGTGTGCTCCCACGTTGGGGTTGAGTCTCAGGGCCACGCGTGCGGTCTTACTCTTGGCTCTGGCCAACTGGTCGATGACCTGTAGCTCGGGTATGCTCTCGACGTTGAAGCAGAAGATGTCGTGGTCCAGTCCGAGGTTGATTTCCCAGTCGCTTTTGCCCACGCCTGCAAAGACGATTTTCTCGGGTGGGAAGCCTACTTGCAGCGATGCCTCAATCTCGCCGCCGCTGACGCAGTCGGCGCCCATGCCGGCGAGCCGGATAGTGTGCAGCAGCTTGGCATTGGCGTTGGCTTTCACGGCGTAGTGCACCACAAAGCCTTGATGCTGCCGCACTTCCTTGCAGATGGCCTGAAGTGTGGCACGCAGCAGTTCCATGTCGTAGTAGTAGAAGGGTGTGCGGATAGTGGCAAACCGCTCTACGGGGAATGTTCCTTTCATTTGTTTTGTGTTGTGGTGTATGGCTGTCGCGGGTGTCGCTGTGCTCTTACTTGTCGCTGAAGAGGTGGTCGCTGAGCGACTGTAGGGCACGCTTCTTGTCTTCCTCGCGTATGAGGAACGAGATGTTGTAGTTGGAGCCGCCGTAGCTGATCATGCGCACGGGTACGTCCTTCATGGCATCCATGACGCGCGTCTCAAATCCCACGTTGGACCAATCGAGGTCGCCTACGACGCAGATGATGCACATGCCCGTGTCGATGGTCACGGTGCCATACTTCTTGAGCTCGTCCATTATCTCGCCTAGATGAGCGGAGTTGTCAATGCTCATGGATACGCCCACCTCCGACGTGCACACCATGTCGATGGGTGTCTGGTAGCTCTCAAAGATCTCGAATACCTTGCGCAGGAATCCCGTGGCGAGTAGCATCCGGCTCGACTTTATCTTGATGGCGGTGATGTTGTCCTTGGCTGCCACGGCCTTGATCTTGCCGTACTCGGTGCTGTTGCTGATGGTGGTGCCCTCAGCGTCGGGCTCCATGGTGTTGAGCACGCGCACGGGTATGCCGGCATACTTGGCGGGCTGCACGCAGGTGGGGTGAAGAATCTTTGCTCCGAAGTAGGCCAGCTCGGCTGCTTCCTCAAACTGCAGCTGATGCACGGGCAGTGTGTGGTCGACCACGCGCGGGTCGTTGTTGTGCATGCCGTCGATGTCGGTCCAGATCTGTATCTCCTCAGCACCGATGGCTGCTCCGATAAGCGACGCCGTGTAGTCGCTGCCGCCACGCTGCAGGTTGTCCACCTCGCCGTAGGCATTGCGACAGATGAAGCCCTGGGTGAGGTAGACCTGTGCGTCGGGTGCCTGCTCGATGATGGCCTGCAGCTTCTCCTTGATGTAGACGGGGTCGGGCTCGGCGTTCTTGTCAGTGCGCATGAAGTCGAGTGCGTTGAGCAGGACGGCGTTGATGCCCTGCTCGCGCATGTAGTTCACCACCATGTTGGTGGAGAGCATCTCGCCCTGGGCCACGATGTTCTTCTCTTCGAAGGAGGTGAACAGCTCCTTGGTAAAGGAGCGCAGATACTGAAACTCCTCGCAGAGGAACTGCCGTGTCTGCTCGCGCGTCTCTTCCTTGTCGTAGAGCTCGTCGGTGTGGCGCAGGTATTTCTGCTCCAGCTGATTGATAACCTCGTTGGCTCCGTCGGGGTTCTTCTTGTAGAGGTAGTCGGATATCTCGACGAGTGAATTGGTCGTGCCCGACATGGCCGAGAGTACCACGACGACGGGCTCTCCCGACTTGGTGATGAGTCTTGTCACCTCCTTCATTCTCTGTGGCGTGCCTACTGAGGTGCCGCCGAATTTCATTACTTTCATATCCTTTAGTTTTATGCTGTTTTTTCTTAGTCTTCTTCTTCGGCTATCATCATCTTGTTGTAGTCACCAGTGATCTCTTCCAGGCGTCCTTCATAGCATCGGTAGACTATGCCGGGGTACTGGTCGAGCAGCGGCATGTTGTGTGTCGACATGATGACGGCGGTGCCTGTCTGCGATATCTGCCTGAGCAGTGTCATGATGCCGTCGGCTGTCTCGTGGTCTAGGTTGCCGGTGGGCTCGTCGGCCACGATGAGCTTGGGCGAGTTAAGTAGTGCGCGTGCTATGGCTATGCGCTGCTGCTCGCCGCCGGAGAGCTCGTGTGGCATGCGCAGCATCTTGTCGCTCATACCCACCTGTGCGAGCACCTCGCTGATGCGGGCGTCGACCTCTTTCTTCTCCCATCCCGTGGCCCTGAGCACGAAGCGCAGGTTTTTGTAGACGGTACGGTCGGTGAGCAGCTTGAAGTCCTGGAAGATGATGCCCATCTGCCGGCGGAGGGCAGGCACTTGCTTGCGGCGTATGCTCGTCATGTCGATGCCGAGCACGGTGGCCTCGTCGGCCTCGGCGATGTCGAGTTCCTGGTAGATGGTCTTGAGCAGCGAGCTCTTGCCAGAGCCCACGCGTCCTATGATATAGATAAACTCGCCTTCGTCCACGCGGAAGTCTACGTCGGTCAGGATGCGCTGGCCGTCGCTTTGGTCTATCTGGACATTCTTGTAGTTGATAAGCATCTTTTCGTTCTGATGGGTTGGTGTGTGATGATGGTGCCTCTTCTCTTACGTGGCATGCAGCTCTACTCCATGGTCCCCTCTGCCTTGGCCTTGCGCCGGCGTGCGTCCCAATCGGGGTCGTGGCGACGAGCCAGCTCGCGTGCCACATCGTCGATGGTCAGTCCCTTGCTCGAGAGCATGACGATGAGGTGGTAGAGCAGGTCGCTCGTCTCATAGATGAGTTTCTCGTCGGTACCGCCCACGGCCTCGATGACGGTTTCAAGTGCTTCTTCGCCCACCTTCTGGGCTATGCGCTTGATGCCGTCGCGGAAGAGCGAGGTGGTGTAGCTGCCTTCGGGCATCTGCTCGCGCCGCTGGTCGATGAACTGCTGTAGCTGACCGAGGAAGAGCAGTGCGCTGCCCTCGTTGGTCTCGCCCCAGCAGGTGTCGGTGCCGGTATGGCATGTGGGCCCGTCGGGGTGCACCTTGACGAGCAGCGTGTCGTGGTCGCAGTCGGCCGACATGCTCACCAGATGGAGGTAGTGGCCCGAGGTCTCGCCCTTGGTCCACAGGCACTGGCGCGTGCGGCTCCAGAAGGTCACCTTGCCTGTAGCGAGGGTTTTCTCGTAGGCCTCACGGTTCATGAAGCCCAGCATGAGCACGGTCTTCGTCTCTGCGTCCTGGATGATGGCGGGCACGAGGCCGTCCATCTTGTCGAAATCGATTGTCATAGTCTGATGGTTATTCCTTCGTTGTGCAGGTATTGCTTGAGTTGGGGTATGGCTATCTGTCCGAAGTGGAACACGCTGGCGGCGAGTGCTGCGTCGGCATGGCCGTGTGTGAACACGTCGCGGAAGTGCTCTCGGGAACCGGCGCCTCCGCTGGCTATGACGGGTATGCTCAGCCCGTCGGCTAGCATGGCGAGTGCGTCGCAGGCATAGCCTTCTTTCACACCGTCGTGGTTCATGCTGGTGAAGAGTATCTCGCCGGCGCCTCGCTCCTGTGCCTCGTGTGCCCACTCGAGGAGCTGCCGGTCGGTGCGCTCGCGGCCGCCCTTGAGGTAGCAGTGCCATGGCGTGGTGCCGGTGGTGCCGGACGGCTCTTCCTGTCGGGCGTCGATGGCCACTACGCACACCTGTGAGCCGAAGCGGGTGGCTATCTCGTCGATGAGTGAGGGACGGCGCAGAGCGGCGCTGTTCACGCTCACCTTGTCGGCACCGGCATAGAGCAGACGCTCCACGTCGGATAGCTCGTTGATGCCGCCGCCCACGGTGAAGGGGATGTTGATTTCGCGAGCCACGCGGCTCACCATCTCCGTGAAGGTCTTACGGCCCTCAAAGGATGCGGTGATGTCGAGAAACACCAGCTCGTCGGCTCCCTGCTCGCTGTAGGCTTTGCCCAGCTCCACAGGGTCGCCGGCACTGCGAAGGCTGACGAAGTTGATGCCCTTGACGGTCTCGCCGTCCTTCACATCGAGGCAAGGGATGATTCGTTTTGCTAGTCCCATGGCTGTCGTGTTGTCCTTATGTTTTGTTTTCTTGTTTTTAGGGATTGGGGCTATTTGCCCATTCTGGCGCTCAGTGCTTTCATGTCGATGCGTCCCTCGTAGATGGCCTTGCCGAAGACCACGGCCGGTATGCCAGCCTGCTCGAGGGCATCGATGTCGGCCAGCGACGACACGCCGCCACTGGCGATGAGGTGCATGGTGGGGTAGGCTGTCATCACCTCTTTGTAGAGCGTGGTGGCAGGCCCCTGCAGGGTGCCGTCTCTGGATATCTCTGTGCAGAGCACGTTGCTCACGCCCATATCTACGTATTTCCGCAGGAAGGGCAGCAGCTCCTCGGCAGAGTCTTCTTTCCATCCATTTATGCTTATCCTGCCCTGCCTGACGTCGGCCCCCAAGACGATGCGCTGTGTACCATAGTGCTGCAGCCACTGTCCGAACAGCTCGGGCTTTGTCACGGCGATGCTGCCCACGGTGACCATGGCAGCGCCGGCGTCGAACGCTTTCGCTATGTCGTCGTCGGTCTTGATGCCTCCACCGAAGTCGACGGTCAGCCTCGTGGCGCGTGTGATGTCGCGCAGTACGGCGTCGTTGACAATATGGCGCGACCGGGCACCGTCGAGGTCGACCACGTGCAGTCGGCAGAAGCCTGCCTGCTCCAGTTCGCGTGCCACGTCGGCCGGGGAGTGGCTGTAGACGGTCTTTTGGGTGTAGTCGCCCTTGGTCAGGCGCACACACTGCCCGTCGATGATGTCGATGGCCGGTATCAGTTCTATTGTTTTCGTACTCATGGCTTGCTTGCAAGTTCTAGGAAGTTGCGGAGTATCTTTTCGCCCACGCTGCCACTCTTCTCCGGGTGGAACTGCGTGGCGTAGAAATTGTCTTTGTGCAGTGCTGCCGAGTAGGGCTGCACGTAGTCGGCCGTGGCGATGGTCTCGGCACACAGCGGCACGAAGTAGCTGTGCACGAAGTAGACGTAGGGCAGCTGCTGGTCCAGTCCTGCGAAGAGGCTGGTCTTCAGGTCGTGGAGGCTGTTCCACCCCATGCAGGGCACCTTGTCTTCATGCCGCTGGGGGCGGAAGCGTCTCACATCGGCGTCGAAGATGCCCAGGCAGTCCACGTCGCCCTCTTCCGAGTGTCGGCAGAGCAGCTGCTGTCCCACACAGATGCCCAGAACGGGCTGGCGTAGTGTGCAGATGACCTGGTCCAGGCCGCGGGCCAGTAGATAGTCCATGGCGCCGCGGGCTTCGCCTTGTCCGGGAAACAGCACACAGTCGGCCGCTCGCAGCTGATGGGCGTCATCGGTCAGTACGGGCTCCACTCCCATGCGGCGAAGGGCGCTCACCACGGAGTAGATGTTGCCGGCATTGTATTTCACGATGGCTACATTCATAGTCTCTTCTTTTTTTGCTCGATGGTGTTGGGTTGCGGAATGAGTGGTCAGCTGAAGATGATGGTCTTGTTCTTGAACGTGAGAATCTTCCGCTCTATGTGCTTCGAAACGGCGCGCGAGAGCACTATCTTCTCCAGGTCCTTCCCCTTGAGCACCAGGCTTTCGGGCGTGTCTTTGTGTGTGATGCGTGCCACGTCCTGCTCGATGATGGGGCCTGCGTCGAGCTCGGCCGTGACGTAGTGGCTCGTCGCCCCGATAATCTTCACTCCGCGCTCCCATGCCTGGTGGTAGGGCTTGGCGCCCACAAAGGCGGGGAGGAACGAGTGGTGTATGTTGATGATGTGATGCGGGTAGGCCGCTATCATCTCGTCGCTGATGATCTGCATGTAGCGGGCCAGGACGATGAAGGAGATGTCTTCCTTTTCGAGCAGCTCCATTTCAGCACGCTCCACTTCAGCCTTGTTGGCGTGGTCCTTGCTGATGCTCCACACGTAGTAGGGTATGCCGAATTGGTCGGCCACATAGCGCAGGTCTTCGTGGTTGGACACGATGCAAGGGATGTCGCATGCAAACTCGCCCGCCTTCCATCTAGCCAGCAGGTCGTACAGACAGTGGCTCATCTTGCTCACGAAGATGGCCATGCGAGGCCGCTTGTCGCTGTAGTAGAGCGAGAACTTCATCTTGTAGCGCTGGGCATAGAGTGTGGTGATGTAGTCGTAGATTTTGTCGCGGGGAATAAGGAATCCGTCGAGCTCCCACTCTATGCGCATGAAGAACATGCCGTCCTGACGGTCGACATACTGGTCGAGGTAGACGATGTTACCCTGATTGTCGGTGATGAATTTTGTCACTTCCGATATGATGCCCTGCTGGTCGGGACAGTGCAGTAGCAGAATTGCTGTTGGTTTCATTCTCTTGTCTGATGGTCTTGTTTTCAAGATGCAAAGGCACGGTCTTTCGGATGAAGAACAGACCGCTGCTGCCCCCTTATCGGTTGCAAAATTAAGAAAAAACCTGCATGTGACCAAATGTTTTTAGATAATATTTGCTCCAGGCATACGTTGACGGGAGCTTATAGCCTTCCCCAGCTCCCGAAAGCTGAGCACGTTTAGTGCTTCTTGTGGCTGGCCTGCCGGGCAAATTCGAAGAGCTCCAGGGGCAGATGGCAGTAGCCGTCGGGATTCTTTTCAAGGTAGTCCTGATGGTATTGCTCGGCCGTGTAGAAACGCTCCAGCGGCTGCCGCTCCACCATCAGTGGCTTGTCATGGTGCTGCTGCTCTTCATCGTACACGCTGTTGATGACAGGCAGATCGGTGTCGTCGGTGTAGTAGATGCCTGTGCGATAGCGTGTACCCTCGTCGTGGCCCTGCTTGTTCAGGCTCGTGGGATCTATGGCCTTGAAGAACATGCGCAATAGGAAGTCAAGGCTGACCACATCGGGCGCGTATCTCACATGCACGGTCTCGGCATATCCCGTTTCGTCGGTATATACCTCTTTATACGTCGGGTTCTCCGTGTGGCCGTTGGCAAAGCCCACTTCCGTCGAAACGACGCCTTCTATCTGCTTGAAGTAATGTTGTGCCCCCCAGAAGCATCCTCCTGCGAGGTAAATGTCTTTTGTTGTCATCGCTGCTTTCATAAACTGTGTTTACAGCCGCATGGTGAGCGAGATGCGGTTGCGGCGCCGGTCGATGTCGAGTACTCGGACCGTGACGTGCTGGTGTAGCTTGACCACTTCGTTGGGGTCCTTCACGTATTTGTCGGCCAGCTGCGAGATGTGCACGAGGCCGTCTTGATGTACGCCGATGTCGACGAATGCACCGAAGTTGGTGATGTTGGTCACGATGCCGGGCAGCTCCATGCCCTCCTCCAGGTCGTCGACGGTCTCTATGCCTTTGGCAAACTCAAACGTCTCTATCTGCTGTCGCGGGTCTCGTCCGGGCTTCTCCAGCTCCTTCATGATGTCGGTGAGGGTGGGCAGTCCGGTGTCGGCTGTCACATACCTCTTTATATCTATGCGCGCGCGTAGCTCCTTCTGATCTATCAGGTCGGCCACGGAGCATCCTTGCTCGTGTGCCATCTGCTCCACGACGTGGTAGCTCTCGGGGTGCACGGCACTGTTGTCGAGTGGGTTTTTAGCTCCAGGTATGCGCAGGAATCCGGCGCACTGCTCGAAAGCAGCTGGTCCGAGACGCGGCACCTTCTTCAGTTGGGCACGCGAGGTGAAGGCTCCATGCTCGCGACGGTAGTCTACGATGTTCTTGGCCAGTGACGGTCCCAGTCCGCTCACGTATTGCAGCAGGTGGCTCGACGCTGTGTTGAGGTTGACGCCTACTGCGTTGACACAGCGCTCTACCGTCTGGTCGAGCTGTCTCTTGAGCTTTGTCTGGTCCACGTCGTGCTGATACTGTCCCACGCCGATGCTCTTGGGGTCTATCTTCACCAGCTCGGCCAGGGGGTCCATCAGGCGGCGTCCTATGCTCACGGCGCCGCGCACGGTGACGTCTTCGTCAGGAAACTCGTCACGTGCCACCTTGGATGCCGAATAGACCGATGCACCGTCTTCGCTGACGACGAAAAGACTCACCGTTGTCTGTGGCGACTCGTCTTTGGCATCGGTGCTGTGCAAGGGCGTGCCGCTGAGCACGTCTTCCACGAAGGCTCGTGTCTCGCGGCTGGCGGTGCCGTTGCCTATGGCGATGGCTTCGATGTGATATTGCCTGAGCATCTGCTCGACGTGTGCAGTGGCCTGCATGCGCCGGTTGACGGGCGGGTGGGGGAAGATGGCCTCGTGGTGCAGCAGATTGCCTTGTGCATCGAGGCAGACGACCTTGCATCCAGTACGGAACCCGGGGTCGATGGCCATGACGCGCTTCTGCCCCAGAGGAGCGGCGAGGAGTAGCTGTCTCAGGTTTTCGGCAAAGACGCGTATGGCCTCGTCGTCGGCCTGCTCCTTGCTGCTGTTGCTGAACTCGGTCTCTATCTGCGGCTTGAGCAAGCGCTTGTAGCCGTCGTCTATGGCCTCGCTGACCAGCCTGGTGGTCTCGCGGCTGGTGGACTGCTGTAGACCGCGGGCTTGCTGCCGGCAGAAGGCGCGTCGGATGCGCTCCATGCAGTCGTCGTCGTCGGCACTGATGCTGATGCGCAGTATGCCTTCGTCCTCACCCCGCCGCATGGCTAGGAGGCGGTGGGAGGAGCAGCGTCGCAGT
>CAJOHP010000078.1:0-9168 GCA_905234355.1 uncultured Prevotella sp.
ATCCTACGGTAAGTCCGAGGAGCATCACCACGATATCGTTGAGTGCCGCCCCTGCGGTCTTGGCCAGTCGTGTGGTCTTTCCGCTCTCCTTGAGCAGGTTGCCGAAGAAGAGCATGCCGAGCAGCGGCAGTCCCGATGGCACGATGAAGGTGGTGAGTAGCAGTCCGATGATGGGGAAGAGTATGCGCTCGGTCTGCGACACCTCTCGTCCTGGTTTCATCTTGATGGTGCGCTCCTTCTCTGTGGTGAGCAGTCGCATGAGTGGTGGCTGGATGAGTGGCACGAGGGCCATGTAGCTGTAGGCGCATACGGCGATGGCTCCCATGAGGTTAGGCGAGAGCTTGCTGCTCAGGAAGATGGCCGTGGGCCCGTCGGCACCTCCGATGATGGCTATGCCAGCCGCCTGGTCAGGCTCGAATCCGAGGAGCAGTGCCAGCATATAGGCACCGAAGATGCCAAACTGTGCCGCAGCACCGATGAGCATCAGCTTGGGGTTGGCCAGCAGGGCGGTGAAGTCGGTCATGGCGCCGATGCCCAAGAAGATGAGCGGCGGATACCACCCCTGGCGCACACCCTGGTAGAAGATGTTGAGCACCGAGTTGTCCTCGTAGAGTCCTATCTCCAGTCCGGCATCGGCACGGAAGGGTATGTTGCCCAGGATGATGCCCAGCCCGATGGGCACGAGCAGCAGGGGCTCGAAGTCTTTCTTTATGGCCAGATAGATGAATACTGCTCCGACCGCAATCATGATGAGGTTGCCTGCCGTAGCGTTGGCGAAGCCGGTGTAGGTCAGGAACTCATTGAAGTTTTGTGCGATGAATTCAAACATAGTAGTCAGTCTCTTCCGTTTTATTTCAGTCGTCGATGATGAAATGTTCCGTTATGCTATGGTGAGCAATACGGCTCCCTCCATCACGGTGTCGCCCTTGTTCACGAGTATGGCAGTGACCTGTCCGGCGGTCTCGGCCTCGATGTTGTTCTGCATCTTCATGGCCTCGAGCACTACAAGCGTGTCGCCCACGCTGACCTGCTGTCCCACGGCCACCCTGATGTCGCTGATGGTTCCGGGAAGTGGTGCCTTGAGCGGTGTGCCAGCACCGGCGGCGGCGGGCTGTGTCTGCTGAGCGGGCTGGCTGGCAGCCTGTGGCTGAGGTGCTGCGGCAGGCTGCGGAGCGGCCACCTTGGGCGTGGCGAGCATTGATGGGCTTCTGCAGCTCTATCTCGAAGGGGATGCCATTCACGTTGACCTTGGCTATGTTGCCTTCTACGTCGGCGATTTCTACCTCATAGTCCACGCCTTGCACTTTATATTGATACTTGTTCATTGCTGTGATTATTTTTTTATTTTAGGTGTTGGGGTGATACATTATATATATATATGGTTTAGTGCAGCTCGGGCGTCGTGGGTATGCGTGGTGCATTGTGGTCGGTGGGCATGATGGGGTCGTGCCAGTGCGTCATCTGGCTGTACTCATCATCCCATCCGGTGTCTTTCTGCTTGATGGTGATGATGCCGCTCTCCACGTCGTGCACATCGTCTTCATACTGCTTGAGTGCCATGCCGATGACGGCCATGTAGAGCTCCATGTCCACTCCCTTCTTGTCGAGTCCGTCGTGCAGCACATTGCCGGTCTTGTGGGCCACCTCGATGGTTTTCTCCACGGTCTTGGTGAGGGGCTTCACTGGCTGTGCGTTGGCCACCTTCCTGGCCGTCTCAGCGTGTCGCATGATCATGCCGAAGATGCTGAAGAATATCCAAAGCAGGGCCAGGCAGAAGAACACGATGCCCATAGCCATGATGGCCATGGCCAGCCCGTGTGGGTCCTCTCGTTTGAATCGCTCCACCTTGCTCTCCGATGCCTGTATGAAGTTGTCGGTGCCAGGTGTGACATGGTCGGGGGCCTTCACGCTCCATGTCCTGCCGTGGCGGGCATAGCTCTGGTCGGCCGCGAGGGCCGGCACGGTGACAGAGTCGATGAGCTCAGTGCCGTTGCCGTTGTAGAGTGCTATCCACACCTGCTCGCCCTGTGGCACCTTGAGGCGCAAGTGCAGCTTGCCCTCGGCGGGGTTGGAGTTGGCAAAAAGCACGATGTGCTTGCGTGCCCCCATCTGTGTGCGGTCGTCGCCCGAGGGGATGACGCTCATGAGCTTGATGCGTTCGGGTGCAGAGAGGCTCATGTCGAGCACCTTCCTGTCGATAGTGAGAAACATGCCTCGCACGTTGTAGGTAGCGTACGACATATTCTCCAGCTCTATCCATGCCTCCCGCTTTCCAAACTCATCTTCGATGCTAGCGGTGTTGTGGGTGAGCACCTCACTGATGACGATGTTTTTGGCTCCCTGTCCAAAAGCCGTCTGCGAGGCAACGATGAGCCATGCACCGAGCAGAAGTTTCAAGTTGTTCATTTCTTAGTGTTGTGTGTATTATTTTAATTGTTTCAGATTGCTTTGCACGGCGGCATCTCTATCCGCAGAAGAAGAGCACGACGAGCTGTGCCGCAAGTATGCGAAGGAACATAGCGAGGGGATAGACCGTGGAGTATCCCACGGCCGGTGCCTCCTTGGTGCAGATGCTGTTGGAGTAGGCCAGTGCAGGGGGGTCGGTGTAGGTACCGGCGAGCATGCCTGCGATGGTGAAGTAATTGAACTTGAACCTCAGCCTGGCTATCGTTCCTACGATGAGTATGGGCACGACGGTGATGATGAATCCTGTGAGCACATAGAGCAGTCCGTCGCCTTCGACCACAGTATTAAAGAAGGTGTCTCCGGCCTTGATGCCCACCGACGCGAGGAAGAGCACGAGGCCTATCTCACGCAGCATCATGTTGGCCGACGTGGTGGTGTAGGTCACGAGTTTTATCTTGTATCCGTAGCGCCCTATGAGTATGGCTATGATAAGTGGTCCGCCTGCGATACCGAGCTTCAGCGGCACGGGCATGCCGGGTATGGCCAGAGGTATGGATCCGAAGATGATGCCAATGAAGACGCCCACGAAGATAGTGGCTATGTTGGGTGCGTCGAGTCGTTTGATCTGGTTGCCCATGGTCTCGGTGACGCGTGTGACGGCATCTTCCGGTCCCACGACCATCACGCGGTCGCCCACCTGCAGGGGCAGTGTGGGCGAGGCGAAGATGTCCATGCCGTGGCGTGTGACACGTGTCACGTTGACTCCTGCTGCCCGCGAGAAGTGCATCTGACCGAGCGTCTTGCCATTGAGCTTGGGATTGGTGATGAGCACGCGCTTCGAGACGATGGGGCGGTCCTGCTGGTCCCAGTCCACCTGTATGACGGGGCCGATGAAGGCCACGATGGCCTCGTAGTCGGGCTCGGCGCAGACGATGTAGAGCTGGTCGCCCACGTGGAAGACAGTGTTGCGGTTGGGTATGCTCACGTGTCCGTCGTGCAGGATGCGCGAGCACACGAAGTCGCGGTTGAGAAAGTCGTGCACCTGCAGCAGCGTCTTGCCCTCCAGGTACTTGTTGCTCACCTCCAGGTGCATCTTGTGCGGCTTCTTGGTCATGTCGGCGGCAGCCTGTGCGTCCAGGTCGGCCTCCTCTTTTTCCAGCTTCACCTTGCAGATGAGCCTCACCGCGATGATGGCCCCGATGATGCCGAGCACACCCAGCGGATAGGCACAGGCGTATGCCGAGGCGATGGGTGGCGCGGCATTGCCGAAGACGGAGGTGAGGGCCTCGTTGGCCGCACCCAGTCCGGGCGTGTTGGTCACGGCGCCGTAGAGCGTGCCCACCATCATGGGCAGCGTGGTCTTGTCGGTGGTGTCGAAGAAGACGTAGTAGCATCCGAACATCACCAGCACGTTGAGCAGGATGGCCGTGGCGGCCAGTCCGTTGAGCTTGATGCCAGCTGTGCCGAAGCTCTCGAAGAATCCCGGCCCCACCTGCATGCCTATCATAAAGACGAAGAGTATGAGTCCGAAGTCCTGTATGAAGGTGAGTATGGGCGTGGGTGCTGTAAACCCGAAGTGTCCGGCCACGATGCCGGCGAAGAGCACGAAGGTGACGCCGAGCGATATGCCGGCCACCTTCAGTTTTCCGAGATACACGCCCACGGCTATCACGAGGGCGTAGAGCAGTGCGATGTGAGCCACCGACTCACTGCTGGTGAAGAGATTTACAAGCCAGTCCATTATTTCCTCAGTGCTTCTATCGATTCTTTCAGCGTGTTGATCTTCTCCTCGGCGTCGGCCTGCTTCTTACGCTCCATGGCCACGACGGCCTCGGGGGCGTTCTGCACGAAGCGCTCGTTGGCCAGCTTCTTCTTCACCCCGGCGAGGAAGCCTTCCAGATGGGCTATCTGGTCGGTCATCTTCCTGATCTCTTCCTCGGCGTCGATGAGCGAGCCCAGGGGCACGGCATACTCGTCGGTGCCCACCATGAAGGCGGCAGCCATGGCGGCCTTCTGCTGCACCACCACGATGTCGCCGAGGTTGGCCATTTTCTTTACGATACTGTCGTAAGCGCCCAGCTTATTGGCACTTACAGCCTGCAGCTCGAGCTTTTCCTTGGGAGCTATACTCTTCGTCGAGCGCACGTTGCGCACGCCGGCCACCAGCTGTTTCACCTGCTCCATGTCGGCCAGGAGGTGCTCGTCGTCGGCGGTGGTGGCGGGGAGCTCCAGGCCCTCGAGCATGATGCTCTCGCCGTCGCGGCGGTCGTAGAGTGCCTGCCACAGCTCTTCGGTGATGAAGGGCATGAAGGGGTGGAGCATCTTCAGCAACACTTCAAAGAACTGGAGCGTTTGCTCGTAGGTCTTGCGGTCGATGGGTTGTCCGTAGGCCGGCTTCACCATTTCGAGGTACCATGCTGAGAACTCGTCCCAGAAAAGTTTGTAGACGGTCATCAGGGCATCGTTGATGCGGTACTTCGAGAAGTGGTCCTGCAACTCGGCGTTGGCCTGCCGCAGTTTGGCAGAGAACCAGGAACAGGCAAGGGCGTTCTCGGAGTTCTCAGAGGTCTCGGTGTCCTCAGCCACCTGCCATCCCTTCACCAGTCGGAAGGCGTTCCATATCTTGTTGTTGAAGTTGCGGCCCTGCTCGCAGAGGGCCTCGTCGAAGAGGATGTCGTTGCCGGCAGGAGCAGAGAGCATCATGCCCATGCGCACACCGTCGGCTCCGAATTTCTCTATAAGCTCGATGGGGTCGGGACTGTTGCCCAGACTCTTCGACATCTTTCGTCCGAGCTTGTCGCGCACGATGCCGGTGAAGTAGACGTTTTTGAAGGGCACCTTGCCCATATACTCCTCGCCGGCCATGATCATGCGCGCCACCCAGAAGAAGATGATGTCGGGTCCGGTCACGAGGTCGCTCGTGGGGTAGTAGTACTTGATCTCGTCGTTGCCGGGGTTGTTGATGCCGTCAAAGAGCGAGATGGGCCAGAGCCATGATGAGAACCATGTGTCGAGGGCGTCCTCGTCCTGCTTCAGGTCGGCGGGTCTGAGCTCTGGGTTGCCGCTTTCCTTCCGTGCCAGCTCCAGGGCCTCCTCGACCGTCTCGGCCACCACAAACTGCTCTTCGCCGTAGTAGTAGGCCGGTATGCGGTGTCCCCACCACAGCTGCCGGCTGATGCACCAGTCCTGTATGTTTTCCAGCCAGTTCTTGTAGGTGTTCACATACTTCTGCGGGTAGAAGTGCAGCTCGCCATCCATGACGGGCTTCAGGGCTATCTCGGCGAAGTGCTCCATCTTCAGAAACCACTGCAGCGAGAGCCGCGGCTCTATGGCCGTGTCGGGGTTGCGCTCGGAGTAACCCACCTTATTATTATAGTCCTCCACCCTCTCCATCAGTCCGGCAGCCTCCAGGTCTCGGGCTATCTGCTTACGGCAGTCGAAGCGGTCCATGCCCACGTAGAGGGGGCTCTGGTCGCTGATGGTGCCGTCGGGACAGAAGATGTCGATGGTGTCCAAATGGTGCGTCTTGCCCAGCATGTTGTCGTTCTTGTCATGGGCGGGGGTCACCTTCAGGCATCCCGTGCCGAACTCTATGTCAACGTAGCGGTCCTCTATCACGGGTATAGCGCGTCCTACGAGCGGCACGACGACCTTGCGCCCCTTGAGCCACTGGTTTTTCGGGTCCTTGGGGTTGATGCACATGGCAGTGTCGCCCATGATGGTCTCTGGTCGTGTGGTGGCCACGACGGCGTAGTAGCCCCTGTCGTCACGGTGCACCACGTTCCCGGCCTGACGCAGCGCCTCCTCGTCGTCGAGGCGGTCGAGCCCGGCGACGTAGTATTTCAGGTAGTACAGGTGGCTCTTCTCGTCCTTGTAGACCACCTCCTCGTCGCTCAGCGCGGTGAGGGCCTTAGGGTCCCAGTTCACCATGCGCAGCCCGCGGTAGATGTATCCCTTTCTGTAGAGGTCGACAAAGACCTTGATGACGCTCTCGGAGCGCTTCTCGTCCATGGTGAATGCCGTGCGATCCCAGTCGCACGAGGCTCCCAGTCGTCGCAGCTGCTTGAGTATGATGCCCCCGTGCTCGTGGGTCCACTGCCAGGCGTGCTCCAGAAACTGCTCCCTCGTGAGGTCGTGCTTCTTGATGCCTTGGGCATCCAGCTTCTTCACCACCTTGGCCTCGGTGGCTATCGACGCATGGTCGGTGCCCGGCACCCAGCACGCGTTCTTGCCCTCCTGGCGAGCGCGCCGCACGAGGATGTCCTGTATCGTGTTGTTGAGCATGTGGCCCATGTGCAGCACGCCCGTCACGTTGGGCGGCGGGATCACTATCGTGTAGGCTTCGCGACCATCGGGCTTAGAGCTGAACAGCTTGTTGTCCAGCCAGTACTGATACCATTTACCTTCGACCTCTTTAGGGTCATACTTGCTTGCAATGTCCATACCTTATATTTATATAAAATGCTTTCTCTCTTTTCGGGGTGCAAAGTTACGAATAAAAAATGAAAAACCGTCTAAAGTTTCCCATCTTATTTATCAAGAACTAAAAGTTTACCGTCTTTTTTATCAAGAATCAGAGAACTGAACTTTCCCATCTTTTTCATCAAGAATCAGAGAATTAGACGAACACAAGACGAAAAATCAGGGTGGTTTCCATATCGTGGGAGTACCAAGCTTTGGTACTCACGCTACCAAGCTTTGGTACTCACGCTACCAAGCCTTGGTACTCACATTACCAAGTAAAGGTAGCAGAAGTTGTCCGAAATGAGCACATTATCAAGAATTAGAGAATGAGAGAATTTAGATACGAAAAGAATTGATAATAATTATCTGTCGCAAGCGACAGGATGCTTACGAAACGAAACCGCCCCACGGTTCCTTCTCAAATTCCAAGTAAGAAAAAAATCTCTAATTCTCAAATTCTTGATAAAAAAGATGGAAAACTCTAATTATTTATTCTTTTTCCGCAGGAAGTTCGGCCTTGCAGGCAAACCTGGCTACGGTGTCGGTGAATGCTGCGGGGTTGCCCATGTCGAATCGCTCGCCCTGCAGTCTGATGCCAGTCATGCCGTGCTTCTGCCTCACCTCTTCGAGTGCGGCGGTGAGTTCTATCTCGTGGTCGTGGTCGCCGGCGAGGTCGGCCTGCCGTATGTCGGCGGCGAGCTGGGCAAAGACGTCGGGCGTGAGGATGTACTGTCCGAAGACGGAGCAATACTCCTTCTGTCCGTCCTTCCCCCTCACGCCCAGGAACTCCTCGGCGTATGCGGCCGTGGGTTTCTCCTTGAGTGCGGTGACGCTGAGCCGGCAGCAGTCTTTGTCCTCCCACACGCCGGCCATGATGCCGAAGTGGCTGACGGTCTCTACGGGCACGGGATAGAGCCCGACGGTGAGCTGGCTGGTGCGCTCATAGCTCTCGATGAGCTGCAGGGCGCATGGCTTGTTGGTGGCCGAGCGGTAGAGGGTGTCGCCGAGCATGAGCAGCACGGGCTCGCCATGGGCGAAGCGCTCGGCCTGGAAGACGGCGTGGCCGAAGCCCCGCTTCTCGCGCTGATAGACATAGTGCAGGCGCTTGCCTATGTCGAGGATATGGTTTTCGTACTCCTCGCACTCGTCGCTGAGCTTTCGGCGGTGGTCGTCGGACAGCGGTCGCTCGAAGAAGTCGGCATAGAGCTTGCGCTCTTCCTCGGAGCCGAGCACGAGACAGACCTCCTCGATGCCGCTGCGCATGAGTTCCTCGAGGAGGATGAGTATGACTGGACGCACCATGCCGTCGGGACAGGGTATGGGGAAGAAGTCTTTCTTCAGCATGCGTGTGGCAGGATAGAGCCTGGTGCCAAAGCCTGCCACGGGTATGATGGCCTTGCGCACGGGATGGAGCGGCTGCAGGGTGAGGGTGTAGCTGGGCATGCCTTTCTGCTCGAGATAGCTGGCGAGCAGCTGCTGCGTGCGGGCATCCCTGGCAAGAAACTGCACCGACCCGTCGCCATGGGAGCCTACGCCCTTTCCTCCGTATGTGATGGAGCGCACGTAGTCGTCGGCCAGGATGGCCTTGAGCCTGGGCGAGGCCAGCTCATCGGGACACATCGGGGCCACCTGCCGGTCGAAGAGCTCTTCGGCTTCGGTCATCAGGCGTCCCAGGTCCTCGGCCCTGCCCTCGGCCATGCAGGCGACGGCACGGCGGACGATGTCCTGGTTCTTTGCGCCCAGGGCGTCGTGCTCCAGGCGCTCCTGCTCGTTGGAGGGGAAAGGATAGCCCTTGTTCAGGTCGGAGAGTATCCTGATGGTATCCTTCTCGCCGCAGAGATCGGCGAAGACCCAGTGCAGGGCCCGCCGCACGTTGAGCGTCTGCACCTCCACCTCGTCGCCGTCGAAGGTCATAAGGTTGGGCCTCACGCCGAAGGCACAGGCCTGGTCGAGACGGCCGCAACGCGAGGAGGTGCGCAGCTCGCCGAGGTAGGCGATGTTCATCTCGCCCATGGTGTTGAGGTTGAGCTTGTAGATGAGGTTGAACGCCCGGGCTACGAGCACGCAGATGGCAGCGCTCGACGACAGTCCGCTCTTCATGGGCAGCGTCATGCTGGTGATGTGTATGTGCACGCCGCCCACCTTGTACCACTCGAGCATGTAGGAGGCCACGCCGGCACAATAGCAGAAGAACGAGCCCGACTTGGCTATGCGCTTGAGTTCCTGCTCGTCCATACGGCAGGCGAAGTCCTGCCACTGACGGTCTATCTGTTCGGCCGAGCTGGTCAGTTCGAAGAT
>CAJOHP010000078.1:9232-18766 GCA_905234355.1 uncultured Prevotella sp.
ATGTCGGCATTCATCGTGCGGTAGTGGCCTGCCCAGTCGGTGTGCTCGCCGAAGAGGCACAGACGTCCGGGAACGAATAGTTTTATCATCGTGTCTATGGCTTGTTTTATGAGGTGGGGGATGGGCTATTTTGCCTTGAACATCTCAGCCTGCCGGCTGATGAGCTCATGGTCGTTGAAATAGTCTATGCGCATGGCCTGCCGCACCTCCTGCATGGTCTGTGCGGCCACCTCGCGTGCCTGCTCGGTGCCCCGTCGCAGGATGTTGTATATCTCGGGAATGTCCTGCTCGAGCTCATGGCGGCGCCGGCGCATGGGCTCGAGAAACTGGTTGAGCACCTCGTTGAGAAACTTCTTGCACTTCATGTCGCCCAGTCCGCCGCGGCGGTAGTGTTCCTTGAGCTCGTCGAGGTTCTGGTATTCGGGCCAGAAGTTGCGGAAGTCGTCGTCGGTAGAGAAGGCGTCGAGATAGGTGAAGACGGCGTTGCCCTCGACATGTCCCGGGTCGCTGACGTTGAGGTGCTGGGGGTCGGTGTACATCGAGCGCACCTTCTGCCACACCTCGTCCTTGGAGTCGGAGAGGTAGATGCAGTTGCCGAGCGACTTCGACATCTTCTCCTTGCCGTCGGTGCCTGGCAGGCGTCGTGCCGTGACGTTTTCGGGCAGCATGATGCTTGGCTCGACAAGCACGGGGGCGTAGGTATTGTTGAAGCGGGCCACCAGCTCCCTTGTGACCTCGAGCATGGGCTCCTGGTCTTCTCCCGCCGGCACGGTGGTGGCCTTGAAGAGGGTGATGTCGGCAGCCTGGCTCACGGGGTAGCAGAAGAATCCGAGGGGGATGCTCTCGCCCTCGAAGCCGCGCATCTTTATCTCGGTCTTCACCGTGGGGTTGCGCTGCACACGGCTCACGCTGACGAGGTTCATCAGATAGGTGGTGAGCTCGGCGAGCTCGGGTATGTGGCTCTGTATGAAGAGCACGCACTTCGAGGGGTCGAGACCGGCAGAGAGCCAGTCGAGCGCTACGTTGACGATGCTCTGCCGGAGTTTCTCGGGGTTGTCGGCATTGTCGGTGAGGGCCTGCACATCGGCCATAAACACAAACATGCGGTCGTACTGGCCTGCGTTCTGCAGCTCCACACGACGGCGCAGCGAGCCCACATAGTGGCCCAGATGCAATTTACCTGTAGGACGGTCGCCCGTCAGAATTACTTTTCCCATTTAGTCTTTCTGTATATATTTTCTTATTCTGTGGTTTGTCGTCTTGTCTGCCCTACACACGGGGGGGAGCGGTCATATCGTCACCTCGCCGCAGAGGCTCTGGTTCATCATCCGGCGCACCTGTTCGTGACTGTCGTATTTAGCCTGCAGATACATGAGCTTGGTGACGGCCGCCTCGACGGTGGAGTCTCTTCCGCTGATGACGCCCGCCTGCTGCAGCTGCAGCCCGGTGTCGTAGCGTGCCATCTCGACATGTCCCTGCATGCACTGGCTCACGTTGACCACCACCCTGCCGTGGCGTGTGGCCTCGCGCAGGGCACTGAGCAGCCAGGGGCTCTGCGGGGCGTTGCCCGAGCCGTAGGTGCGCATGACGATGGCACGCAGGTTGGGGGTGGCGATGATGTGGCGTATGAGGTCTTCGCGTATGCCGGGGAAGAGGGAGAAGATGATGACGTTGGCATCGAGGGCAAACTGCGGGGTGAAGGGCCGTGAGGCCGACGGGCGGTGTATGTGCTCGTCGTGGTAGGCTATGCTCACCCCGGCATCGGCCAGATGGGGGTAGTTGAACGACTCAAAGGCATTGAACTCGTCGGCGCTCTGCTTCGTGGTGCGGTTGCCCCGCATGAGGTGGCCGTTGAAGTAGATGCCCACCTCGGGCACCATGGCCGTGCCGTCGTGGCGCCGTGCAGCCGCTATCTCGATGGAGGTGATGAGGTTCTCCTTGCCGTCGGTGCGCAGCTGTCCGATGGGGAGCTGCGAGCCGGTGAGAATGACGGGCTTGGAGAGATTCTCGAGCATGAACGACAGGGCCGAGGCGGTGTAGGCCATCGTGTCGGTGCCGTGCAGGACGACGAAGCCGTCGTAGTCGGCATAATGGTCGCTGATGATGTGTGCCAGCTCCGTCCATAGCCGGGGCGACATGTCGCTCGAGTCGATGGGCGGTGTGAACTGGTAGGTGGCGATGGACGTAGGGCTTGCCGCCATGAAGTCGGCATCACGCAGCTCAGGCACACGGGAGAGCAGGTGCTCGAAGTCGAAGGGCTCCAGGGCACCGGTGCGCGGGTTGCGGTTCATGCCGATGGTCCCGCCGGTATAGATGAGTAGTATCTTGCTCAAAACTTGAAGTCGAGTTGCACGTCGACGAGGTTGTAGGTGAATCGGCCGATAGTGAGGGCGTCGTAGTTGCGTGTGTGCTCGTTGACGCGAGCATACTCCACGTTGAGCTGCAGGTTCTTGGTCAGGTGGTAGTCGAGTCCCACCTCATAGTTCACCTTGCGTATGCCCCAAGATGCCTCGTTGCGGTAGACGTCGTAGCGTGCCTTGGCATGGAGCTTGTCTTTGACGACAGGCACGATGCCCAGCACATAGAATCCGTCGGCCTCATTGCCGTCGCGCACGTCGGTGCCGAAGCCCTTGCTGTGTATGTACTCAGCACGGAAGGTGTAGTCGTTTTTCTGGTAGTCGGCCGAAACGGCATAGCGGTCCTTATTGCCCACGCCGTCTCTTGAGCCCGTCCATCCGAAGACGCCCAGGCGCATGCCGTCGACGGGCATGAGCCATAGCCCGCCAATGACATCCTTGCGGTTGTCGGCATCCTTGCGGTTGATGCCCTCGCCGTTGAACACGCCTATCTGATAGTGCAGCCAGTTGCGCCCGCAGATGGGGAGCACGTCGCCCTGCACCTGCAGTCCGATGTCACGGCCGTTGCTGGGTTGCTCGCCTGTACGGTCGCTGAAGCCTGCCAGCTTGCTCACCGGCTGAGAGTAGTTCATAAAGCCCTGCGTGATGGGGTGCATGGGATTCTCAAAGGTAAAGGGGCGCTTGAACTGTCCGGCCTTGATGCGCACGGCATCATACTTCTGCCACTCGGCAAAGGCATCGACCACACGGGGCGACGAGCCGAGCGTGGAGGTGTTGCCGTTGACCTGCATCTGCAGTTTCCAGTACCAGTCCTGCGAGATGCGTCCCTCGAGTGCCAGGCGCAGCAGTCGCAGCTGGAAGCTGTTCTCCTTTGCCCCGGTCTTGTCTAGGCCCTGATACTGCACCATGCCGTAGCCGCTCAGCTTCATGCTCTGCACCCACGCGGGCAGCTCCACGGTCTTTTTCTCTTGTGCTACGGCGGTCACGGCCAATAGCGCCGTGAGCCATACTATCCATGTTTTCTTCATATTTTGGCTATGTTTCTCTGTTGTTGTGACAAGCCTGCGCTCTGCGCTCTAGCAGCACCACATTCTCCACGTGCGGCGTGTGGGGAAACATGTCGACGGGCTGCACCTGACTCACCCCGTACTGCTGGTCGAGCACCTGCAGGTCGCGTGCCTGCGTGGCGGGATTGCAGCTCACGTAGACGATGCGCTGCGGGGCTGCCCGCAGGATGGTCTGCACCACGTCGGGATGCATGCCGGCACGGGGCGGGTCGGTGATGATCACGTCGGGACGACCGTAGGTGGCGATGAAGTCGTCGGTCAGCAGGTCTTTCATGTCGCCGGCAAAGAAGAGCGTGTTGTCTATGCTGTTGAGTGCAGAGTTGACCTTGGCATCCTCTATGGCCTCAGGCACATACTCTATGCCGATGACCCGACGAGCCTGTCGGGCCACGAAGTTGGCGATGGTGCCGGTGCCGGTATAGAGGTCGTAGACCAGTTCATGACCGGTGAGCCCGGCAAACTCGCGCGCCACGCTGTAGAGGTGGTAGGCTTGCCGCGTATTGGTCTGATAGAACGACTTGGGGCCCACCTTGAAGCGCAGGCCTTCCATCAGTTCGCAGATGTGGTCACGCCCATGGAAGAGGCGTATGTCCAGGTCGCCGATGGTGTCGTTGCACTTCTGGTTGTCCACATACATGAGCGACGTGATTTGCGGGAAGCGGTCGGCTATGTGCTGCATGAGCTCACGGGCCTGCTGCTCGCCCCCTGTCTCATCGTAATGAAACTGGAATATAACCATCCACTCGCCTGATGCAGAGTTCCTTATGATGACGTCGCGCAGCAGTCCGCGCTGTTCCCTCAGGTCGAAGAAGGCCATGCCGTGCTGCACGGCATAGTCGCGCACGGCATTGCGTATGGCATTGTGCAGGTCGTCCATGAGCCAACACTTCTCGATAGGCAGAATCTTGTCGAAGGCCCCCGTCACGTGGAAGCCTATGGCAGGATGGTCCTTCAGCGAAGTGCCGCCAGCAGGGTCGGCCGCATGCTGCTCCAGCTGGCTGAACTGCTCCTTGGTGAGATAGCGCTTGTTGGCACATCCGAAGTCGAGCTTGTTGCGATATGCCTGCGTCAGCTCGCTGCCCATGATGGGCCGGAAGGGCGGCAGTTCCACCTTGCCTATGCGGTGCAGCTGGTCGTAGACCTGCTGCTCCTTGGCCCGCAGCTGCTCCTGATAGGGCAGCTGCTGCCATTTGCACCCGCCACACACGCCGAAGTGCTGACAGAAGGGCACGGCACGCACCTCGCTATACTGCACGTAGCGCACCACCTCGCCCTCGGCATAGGAGTGCTTCTTGCGGCGCAACTGCACGTCGCACACATCGCCCGGCACGCACCACGGCACAAAGACCACTAGGTCGCCCCAGTGGAACAGGCACTTGCCTTCGGCAGCCACCGACTCTATGCGCACACCCTCAAGGAGGGGCAATTCTTTTTTCTTTCTGGACATCCGTTGATTTTTGCAATTTGCGTGCAAAGGTAAGCAAAATAATTGAGACGGAGAAAAAAATGCCTGTTTTTATACTACGGCATTGAGAATTTGATAATTACATGGCCGCAGAATCACAAAAAGAAACCATTCACTTTACGGCATGTAGAGTAGAAAATTGCGCCTTCTTCCGCACCATTCTGCCTATTGATAAAAATGATGATATAGGCAGCACGCTTGTCGTCGTGCCTGATGCTCGTAACGGGTCTTTGGTCGTCTTTGTTCATTTTATCTTGTTTTTATCGTTTTATTCAGAAAAGCAGGTTTTACAGATTTCTCTTGTTTCCTTCATACGATAGTACATTCTCTTCCCATGCTTTCAAAAACGCAAGTTGTTCAGGAGTATGGAACCAGTGCTCACCACCTGGCATAATGGTGACTTGGCATTGGTGCTGTCTGATGAAGTCACGGCCTACCACTTCGCTCACCGCTCGACCTCCGGTCGCTTGCCTGGCAAGAACCATATCTACCTCGGGACGAAGAATAAAGGTGGGCACATTCCAATGAGTAATCGGATGGTTGATAACCCATTCGTAATAATCTTCTTCGCGCTGTGGCATCAGTTCGATGAATCTCCTCATGTCGAGAATCGGCGATACGAAGAGAGTCTTTTCTACATCTTTACCTTGAAAGACAAGCAGCGAGAACCAGGCACCGATGCTGTTGGCACGGATGGATACCGACGGCCAGTTCTTATACAGGTAATCGCAAACATCGCTTAGCATAGGCAGCACCTCCCAAGGTTTGCGATCAACCGGTATGTCAATACCCAATACTTGATAACCCATCGGCACGGCCACTTTGGCAAAGGCCAATGCTTCTTCCTTATACCCATGTAATCCATGCACGAACAGAAAGACTTTCTTGTTTTTTGCACCTATGAGCAGGGCTGGTATAGAACAGATATGGTATACTTCTGCTATCATTTGTTAGAATATCTTGTTGTCCGGAAAGTTCAGCCGATTAATCTCTTCTTGTAGATTGGCAAGAAATTTACCGGCATGGCCACCGTCCATCTGCGCGTGGTGGAACTGGAAGGAAATGGGCAGTTCGTATCGGAAACGCCTCTTTCTGTATCTTCCCCAAATCATGAACGGGTTATTGAAAATTCCGCTGTTCATGCCCACGGCTCCGTCAATCTCGGTATCGATAATGGCCGATGTACCAATAACCATACATTCATCCGACAAGTCCCTGTCTGTGCAACTTTCAGCGACCTTCAATGTGTATTCCATATACTGCTGATTGAACAATTCTATGTCTTCGGTGAAGAGGATGTCACAAGAAGACACCTCGCCCTCTTTGTTCTTGACGATGGTATTGACAGCAAGACAGTCGTACTGCATCAGCTTGTCGCCGACAGGCAGGAGATAGAACTCTTTGACGGGAGAAGCGGCTTTGCCGATGCACCAGTCCAGCAGCATATTGAATTTGTATTTCTTCTTCCTGCTTATTCTTACCAACCGCGTCACATCGATTGTCTTGAAGAATGTGACCATCGGGTTAGGGGCCTTCATCCATAGCTCAAAGGCTTGGGCACGGCTGGTGTCCTTGGGATTGATTCCCTGTCTCATCACTCAATTACAAAACTGCGGGGATAAAAGTCGCTGTAGAAACGTCCGTCGGTGGCGGTGAACTTCAAGACGCAGTAGTTAGGGTCGGTCACACCGCCAGAGTAGTATTGCTCGTCACCCTCGCGCCAGATCATCTCTTTCGAAGCGGCATCCGTCAGTACCTCCATCGTACCTCTGAGCATCATGCCCTTGAAGCCTTCGGCATCGCAGAAATAGATGCTGGCCTTGGGATTAGCCTTGTATTGTGCCACACGTATTGAGAACGTGTTGGTAGTAAAGTAGAATGTCTTGATACCCTCACGCTTGCGTGGCTTCAACATAGCCTTGGTCCAGGGGAAACCGTCCTGATCGACTGATGAGATGTAGGCGATGGACTGTTTGTCGGCCATCTGGGCAATGAGTTCTTTAATGCCAGCCAAAGCGGGGTTGACATTTGTGACTTCATCGTTACTAACATCCAACGTTTGGCGCCAACGCTTTAGCTGGGGAAAGTACGATTTCATCATGCCAATATACTCCTCTTTGGTGATGGGTTTCTTCAACCCCTCGTTTACTACACCAACAAACTGCGCACAATGTTCAATCATCTCGTCCATCGTGCAGTCCTGCAAGAACTTTCCATCCCTGTAGCAGTACATGCAGTAATCTTCGTTCTTACTGCCGTCGGCATTCGTGCCGAGAACTTCTTCGGTTAGCGGCATGCCGCAACTCTGACAGAATCTCTGATTCATATTTCTTCATTTTTTATTTGAATTTACCGCTAAGAATCCTTTTGCGCAGGCATTTTATAGCAGGCTTATAATTATTCTTCATATCCTAATTGTCCTGGCAGACGGAGCTTTTCCTTCTGCGGGAAGGTCGTTTCGTAAGCCTCGAAGGCCTCAGGATTCTCATCGGCCACGAAATAGCCCTTGGGCGGACAATAAGTTCCCTCACGATTGCCCCAATAGCCAGGAATCAGTTCTTGGGCAAGGAAGAATGGCACATCTTCATCCTTCGGCATATCATGATAATGAATATTGAGTTTGCAGGCCAAATCGAAACCTGCATGTTTGTAAAACCCGATATTGCCCTCCATCTGTAGTAGGCCGATTCCCATTTCCTTGGCCTTTTCTAAGGCATGATTCAGAAGCTTCAGGCCGTAGCCCTTGCGCTTGTAGTCGGGGTGGATGCTAATGGGACCGAATGTCCATGAAGGAAAGTTGGTTCCATCATCAAGAATGATCTCAGCCTTGGAGAACATGACATGGCCGATGATCTTACCAGACGATTGGTACTCACCATCGCCTTCCTCCATGACAAAGTCAAGGTCTGGAATGAAATCTTGATTGGTTCTATACTGATTGAGCACGTAATGCTCTGTGCATCCCGGGCGATAGACGTTCCAGAATGCCTCTCTCGTAAGGTTCTCTACCTCACGATAGTCTTTTGGTTGTTCTAAACGAATGTTCATTGTTCTTTCTTTTAATTTGCCCAGATAGATATTTGACGCTACAAATTTAAACAAAAAACTACAAAGTTATTGCGGTTTGCCGTAAAAAGAGCATAAAGGTCGGGCGAAGATGCGCAATTATATCATCTTCTCTCAACCAAAGGAATAGGGATTGTTTTACATGCGTGCTTTTTGTTTCTCGCCGGCGCCACTTCCGCGGTACTTCGAGCGTGCCTCGTTGAACTTCCACGTCAGGTCGAGGATGAAGGTGCGGCGGACACATGCAGCCGAGGCGCTGCATTTCAGGGCCAATCTTCTCGACGCACATAGGGCCGATGGCAGCGTAGTCGGGGATGACTTCACGATGGCTTGCCACGATGATTTCGGGCAACGATTGAATGCTAAATTTTTCCATTGTCTTCATTTCTTTGCGAGCGTTCCTCCAGTCGAGCAGCTGGTTGCGACGGGCTATCAGTGCCTTCAGCTGTGCCTCCGTTTCCCTGATCTTCTCGGTCATCTGGCGGATGGTCGGCGTGTGCGAACCATCGTCGAACAGGTCCTTGATCTCATCTAGCGAGAAGCCTAGCCGTTGCAGGTCACGAATATCGTTCAGATGTTGCATCTGGTCGATGCTGTAATAGCGGTAGCCAGTCCACTCGTCCACCTCGTCAGGCGCGAGCAGTCCCTTCTGTTCGTAGTGACGCAGGGTCTTTACCGTCACCTGCATCAACTGTGAGAACTCTCCGATTTTTAACCTTGTTTTCTTACTCATATCGCGCGATGTTTTTTGTTTGCAAGTCTCGTGCAAATGAGAGGAGAAGGAGCTCGCTTCTTATCCCGAGTGCAGCCGAGACTCGCGGCTGATTTCTGAAATCAGCTGCAAAGTTAAGGCATGACCTTAGGGACGAGTCAAGGGAAATGAAGACTTTAACATGGATTTAACACTTCGTTGTTCTTTCTTTTACTCCCGGCAAGTAGCACCATGCAATAATGGCGGGAACGAGGGATGAGAAGAATTGAAGCCAGGTGATTTCTCTATTCCCCCTTGGCTTACGCCACTTCCCCGTTTAACGGGGACGCTCAAACGTCCAGAGCGAACAGGCAACCGATGTGGCCAATGGCGATGATAAAGTGGAGCACTGCTCCAAGTCGTAATCTATGAATGCAGAAAAAGCCTCGCTTGTAAGGGCGTTGCTTTTCGTCTTCACGAAGATATTGTCTGACTGGTGATGTCGTTCTGGATGTCGATAACGACAAGTGCCTTGTTGCTCATCATTTACTCAATTACAAAACTGCGGGGATAGAAATCACTATAGAAACGACCATCGGTGGCGGTGAACTTCAAGACGCAGTAGTTCGGGTCGGTTACACCTCCGGGATAGTACTGCTCGTCGCCCTTGCGCCAGATCATCTCCTTTGAGGCGGCATCCGTCAGTACCTCCATCGTACCGCGCAGCATCATACCTTTGAAACCTTTAGCATCGCAGAAATAGATACTGGCCTTGGGGTTAGCCTTGTATTGGGCCACACGTATTGAGAATGTGTTGGTTGTAAAGTAGAAGGTTTTGATACCCTCGCGTTTACGTGGCTTCAACATGGCCTTTGTCCAAGGGAAACC
>CAJOHP010000079.1 GCA_905234355.1 uncultured Prevotella sp.
ACATAAAAACGCCTGTTTTCCGGACACTGGCGGTCACGCTGTAGGGACGGGCTTTATGCCTGTCCGCAACATCACGCGGGTGGCACAGACGTCAGGAAAGAACAATGGCGGACAGGCATAAAGCCCGTCCCTACTAGAGGTCTGGATGGCATGAAGGTGCGGTAAACGCCACATTGTGACCGTTCTCTGTACTATAACACACAGGCGGCTCCTCTAGTTGAGGAGCCGCCTGTTAGGAAATTTTATTACAAAATAGGATTAGTTCAGTGCGTCAGCAAGCTCTGCGCCAGCCTTGAACTTAGCCACTTTCTTGGCAGCGATGGTGATCTTGGCCTTCGTAGCGGGGTTGATGCCCTCGCGAGCGGGACGCTCGCTCACAGCGAAAGTGCCGAAGCCAATGAGAGATACCTTGTCACCTGCAATGAGTGCTTCCTTCACTGCTGCCACAGCAGCGTCGAGTGCCTTCTTTGCGTCAACCTTGGAGATGCCAGCACCTGCGGCAATCTTCTCAACTAATTCAGTCTTGTTCATAATTTTTGTTTTTTTAGTGTGTAAAATATAGGTTTGTTGTTGAAATTTATGGCAAATATAAGATAAAGTATTCAGAAAACAAACAAAAAATCGGAAAAAATTTGATTTTTCATAAAAAAAAGTGTGATAAGCCCTGTTTTTGTGCCGTAAAAGGGATATTTTTCGTAATTTTGCACGCTGAAAGTGCGTCTTGACGCACAAGAGAGTGTAAGCATGTGAAATTCTTAAAATGAAGTCACGACAGTTATGTTTCGCAATATCCCTACCATCACCAAGAACCTGCTCATCATCAATGTGCTGGCCTATATAGCCGGCGAGGTGCTGAGCCTGAGGAACATCAGCCTCTCCGACTTGGGCGGTCTGCATTTCTTCCTCGCCCCCGATTTCCATCTGTATCAGTTTGTGAGCTATCAGTTCCTGCACGGGTCGTTCATGCACCTTTTCTTTAATATGTTTGCCTTGTGGATGTTTGGCGGCATAGTGGAGAATGTGTGGGGTAGCAAGAAGTTCCTTTTTTATTACATTTTCTGCGGTATCGGTGCCGGTCTGTGCCAGGAGGTGGTGCAGTATGTGACCTATGCCAGCGAGGGTCTTGCTGCCTACGACGCGGTGAGCGTGACGGGCTACGGCCGCATGGCCGTGGGCGACTATCTGAACCACTGGGTGACGATAGGCGCCTCGGGTGGTGTCTATGCCGTGCTCCTGGC
This sequence comes from uncultured Prevotella sp., assembly GCA_905234355.1. GTDB lineage: Bacteria > Bacteroidota > Bacteroidia > Bacteroidales > Bacteroidaceae > Prevotella. Next base: position 1,239 of record CAJOHP010000079.1, read on the forward strand.
CTTCGGCATGACCTTCCCCAACGAGCGCATCTTCATCTTCCCCCTGCCCATCCCCATCAAGGCGAAGTGGTTTGTGCTGGGCTACGCCGTCATAGAGCTGGCCTCGGCCATGTCGGGCCCCGGCGACGGCATCGCCCACATGGCCCATCTGGGCGGCATGGTCTTCGGCTTCTTCCTCATACGCTACTGGCAGCGCCATCCCGGCAGCTCGTTCGACATGGGCCCCGGCCAGCAGTTCTTCGACCAGATGAAGCGCAGCTTCGAGCAGCGCAAGCGGCAGCATCAGCCAGAGCGGCCCACTGCCACACGCGAAGACGACATGGAGTTCAACGCACGCAAGAAAGAACGGCAGGAAGAGGTCGATGCCATCCTCGACAAGATACGTCGCTCGGGCTACGACAGCCTGACGAAGGAGGAGAAGCGCACGCTCTTCGAAGCCAGCCGCGAGCGATGAGCAAGAAGAAATCATCCAAGGGCGGAGGCGTAGGGCGCCTGTTGTGCCATGTGCTGGCCGGTGCCAACGTGGTCACCATCGTATTGCTGCTGGCCGTGGCCTACAGCGACCGCGTGGACCCCGTGCCCCATCCGCTGCTGGCCTGTGCGGGCATGCTCATGCCCGTGGCGCTGCTGCTCAACCTGGCCTTCCTCATCCTGTGGCTCTTCGTGAGATGGCGCTGGGCGTGGATACCCATGGTCGGGTTCGCCCTGGCCTATGACCCCATCACCATCTATCTGCCCCTGCGTGTGCAGGCCGCTCCGCCCGACGATGCGTTGCGCCTGATGTCGTACAACGTGCACGGCTACAGCGGCATGGAGTATGGCGTGAACACGCTCGACACCATCGTGGACTATATAGAGCGCTTCCGCCCCGACATCCTCTGCGTACAGGAAGAGAACGACACGTGGCGTCACAGCGACACGACGATGGCGCGGCTGTTTGCCTACAACGACACGGTGCACATCAACCGGACGAAGCGCATGATCAATGTAGTGGCGGTGCACTCGCGCTTCCCTATCCTGCGCCATGAGCTGATAGAGACCGTTTCGGAGACGGAGGTGAACGGTGCCGTGGCGTTCTACCTTCAGGCCGGCGCCGACACGCTGCTGGTGGTCAACGCCCATCTGGAGAACGTGCACCTGAACCTGGAGGACCGTGCGGTCTACCGGAGCATCATCAAGGGCGAGATGGGGCGCGACACCGCCGAGGCTGAGGGCCTGCAGCTCATCGACAAGCTGGCCGGCGCCTTCCGCGTGCGAGCCCCCCAGGCCCGCGTGGTGAGCGACTACATCGCGCGGCACAGGGAGGGCAAGAGCGTCATCGTCTGCGGCGACCTGAACGATACCCCCATCTCCTACTGCCGCCGCACACTCGCCAGCGGCCTCACCGACTGCTATCAGGAGGCCGGCTGCGGACTCGGTTTGTCATATAATCAGAAAGGATTCAACTTCCGCATCGACCACATTTTCTGTTCCGACGACCTGGAGGCCGTGAGGTGCGAAATAGACACCAAATTCCGCGTCAGCGACCATTATCCAGTGCTCTGTTGGCTAAAAAAGCGGGAGAAACCTTAAAAAATGTAGGAAAATAGGTCTGAAATTTTTCGGGGTGTAAAAAAAATAGTATATTTGCAAGCTAAATTGTGCGTATATAGTAAATAAACAACATAACAAACAAAATGCAAAACAAAGGAATTGTAAAGTTTATTGCAGTACTGCTCGTGCTGGTCTGCTGCTTCTACCTCTCCTTCTCGTTTGTGACGCGCCACTATGAACAGAAGGCGGCCGCCATGGGCGAAGTGGAGGGCCGGGAGTTCCTGGACTCAGTGAACAACGAGAAAGTGTACTTAGGCATCTACTCTCTGAAGCAGTGCCGTGAGATGGAAATCGGCCTCGGTCTTGACCTGAAAGGCGGTATGAACGTGATTCTGGAGGTGTCTGTGCCCGACGTCATCGACGTGCTGGCCGACCACAAGCAGGACGCCGCCTACAGAAAGTCGATGGACCAGGCCAAGAAGGAGGAGGAGACCTCGCAGGACGACTTCATCTCCCTCTTCATCAAGTATTGGAAGCAGAACGGGCAGAACCGTCCCCTGGCCAGCATCTTTGCCACACAGCAGATGAAAGGCAAGGTGAGCACGCAGTCGACCGACGCCGAGGTGGAGGCCGCCCTGCGCGCCGAGGTGCAGAGCGCCGTGGACAACTCGTTCAACGTGGTGCGCAACCGTATCGACAAGTTCGGTGTGGTGCAGCCCAATATCCAGAAGCTCGAGGGACAGAGCGGCCGTATCATGGTCGAGATGCCCGGTATCAAGGAGCCAGAGCGCGTGCGCAAGCTGCTTCAGGGCTCGGCCAATCTGGAGTTCTGGGAGACCTACAACACGCAGGAGATTGTGCCCCTGCTGGCTCAGCTGAACAGCCGCTATGCCGCCGTGATGAGCGGTGAGCAGCCTGCTCAGGCCGACACGACCGCCGCTGCCGACAGCACCGCCACGGCTGCTGCCGCTGCCGACACCACTGCTGCCAAGAGCAGCGACCTGGCAGCCAAGCTCGCCAAGAAGGACACCAAGGGCACCGACAGCAAGGCCCGCGAGGACGCACTGAAGCAGAACCCCCTCTTCGCCATCTTCCAGCCCGCTCAGGGACAGGGACTGGCCATCGTGGGCTATGCCAACGCACGCGACACTGCTGACATAGACAAGGTCATCTACAGCGAGGTGGCCCAGCAGATACTGCCCCAGGAGTGCAAGCTGCGCTGGGGTGCCAAGCCCGAGGACTTCGGCGGACAGACCACACACGGCGACATCTTCGCCCTCTATGCCCTGAAGATTACCGAGCCTAACGGACGCGCTCCGCTGGAGGGCGACGTGATTACCTCGGCCAAGGACGACTTCGACCAGATGGGCCATCCCTCGGTGTCGATGCAGATGAACAGCGACGGCGCCCGCCGCTGGTCGCAGATTACGAAGATGAACATCGGACGCGCCGTGGCCATCGTGCTCGACGACGCTGTCTACTCCGCTCCCCGCATCCTCTCGCAGATAGACGGTGGCAACTCGCAGATTACCGGCTCCTTCACCATCGAGGACACGAAAGACCTGGCCAACACGCTGAACTCGGGTAAGATGCCCGCTCCCACGCGCATCGTGCAGGAAGAAGTGGTGGGCCCGTCGCTCGGTGCACAGTCCATCCAGCAGGGTATCATCTCGTTCATCGTGGCCTTCGTGCTGCTGATGATCTACATGATTCTGCTCTACGGCTTCATCCCCGGTATCATCTCGGATATCGCCCTGCTTTTCAACCTCTTCTTCACGCTGGGCATCCTGACGTCGTTCCAGGCCGCTCTGACGATGCCCGGTATCGCCGGTATCGTGCTGACGCTGGGTACGGCCGTCGATGCCAACGTGCTCATCTACGAGCGCACGAAGGAAGAGCTGCGTCGCGGCCTCGGAGTGAAAGAGGCTATACAGAAGGGCTACTCCAACGCTTTCTCGGCCATCTTCGACTCCAACTTCACGTCGCTCATCACCGGTATCATCCTGCTCTACTTCGGTACAGGTCCTGTGAAGGGCTTCGCCACCACGTGGATCATCGGTATCGCCGTGTCGTTCTTCACCGCTGTGTTCCTCACCCGTCTGGTCTACGAGAACCGTCTGAACAAGGACAAGTGGCTCGACCAGAACTTCCAGGGCTATATCTTCAAGAACGCCTTCGTGGGTTCGAAGTACAACTTCATGGGCATGTATAAGAAGAGCTATGCCATCTGGGGCGTTGCCGCCATCTGCTTCATCGTGAGCTTCTTCGTGCGCGGTCTGAGCCAGAGCATCGACTTCACCGGTGGCCGCAACTATGTGGTGACGCTGGACAAGGCCGTGAGCGTGGAGCAGGTGCGCGAGGTGCTCGGCGGCACGTTTGTCAACACCATCGGCGAGAAGGCCGGACAGGCAGCCAACACGAGCGTCATCGCTCTGGGTACCGACGGCAAGACGGTGCGTATCTCGACCAACTGGGACATCGAGTCGAACAATCCCGAGGTGGACGACCTGGCCGAGACCAAGCTGTATGAGGCCCTGAAGGGCGCCGGCCTGGTGAGCCAGGAGAGCGTGGACGACTTCAAGAATCCCGACGTGCGTCAGGGCGGCTCCATCATCTCGTCGGCCAAGGTGGGCCCGTCGGTGGCTAAGGACATCACCTACGGTGCTGTCATCTCGGTCATCATCGCCCTGATAGCCATCTTCCTCTATATCCTGTTCCGCTTCCGCAACGTGGCTTACTCCACCGGCGCTACCGTGGCCCTGGCTCTCGACGCTCTCGTGGTCATCGGCTTCTACTCGGTGCTGTGGGGCTGGGTGCCCATGTCGCTGGAGATAGACCAGGTGTTCATCGGCGCTATCCTGACGGTGATAGGCTACTCTATCAACGACAAGGTGGTGGTGTTCGACCGTATCCGTGAGAACTTCCAGCTCTATGGCAAGCGCGACCGCCAGGTGATCTTCAACGACTCGCTGAACCAGACGCTGGCCCGTACCATCAACACGTCGGTGACGACGCTCATCGTGCTGCTCTGTATCTTCATCCTCGGTGGCGACTCGATCCGCTCGTTCTCGTTTGCCATGATTCTGGGTGTGGTGTTCGGCACGCTGTCGTCCATCTTCATCGCAGCTCCCACGGCCTTCAAGGTGATGGGCGCTTCCATCCGCGAGGAGGAAGAGACACCTGCTGAGACGGAGAAGAAGTAATCCTTTTTGAGGTACTGATAAAGAAAAGAGGCTCCCAGTGCGGGAGCCTCTTTTTTCTTTGTGGCCGAGGCGCTATTGCGGCTGGTGGGGTGGGGCGGGGTCTTGCGCCGAGAGCGCCAGACACTCAGCCACGGCGCATAGCTCGTCGTACCACTGCTGTCCGAAGCGGCGGATGAGTGGCTGGCGCAGGAAGCGGTAGACGGGCAGCTGCAGGGCACGGCCCTTCTCGCGGGCAGGACGGCAGACCGACCACTGGTGGTAGTTCAGCGCTATGGTGCCGTCGGTGAAGCGCTTCTCACGGATGGGGTAGAGGGCACAGCTGATGGGCTTGCACCAGCGGGTCTGGCCTGCGCGGAACACCTTTTCCAAGGCGCAGAGACAGCAGGCGACTGGGGCGGCTGGGGCTACTGGGGCCTCTAAGGTGTCGTAGAAGGTGAAGACACAGTCCTTGCCGGCCACGATGCTGGTGACGAGGTCGCCCTCCTCGTCGGTGTAGGCCACGCCCTGGCGGTCGATGACCGTCTGGGCCTGTGCCGAGAGGTGCGGCCAGACGGCGTCGAGCGAGGTCTCTATCTCGGCCACCTCGTCGATGGTGACCGGCGCACCGGCGTCGCCCTCGATGCAGCAGGCACCGTGGCAGGCGGCGAGGTCGCAGCAGAAGCACTCGGTGAGGATGTCGGACGAGAGGAGGATGTCGCCTACCTGGAGGATGGGGGGGATGCGTTGGGACATGCTTTAGTGTGATGTTTGCGTGATTGTTTTTAGCCAAAAAGTCTCTTGAGCCACAGCGACATGAACCGATCGTAGACGATGAACCCCCGTGTGGGGTCGCGGTAGACCAGCTCGTGGTCGAGCAGAAAATTGAGTGCTGCCTTGGCGCTACTGGCTGCCGGCAGCTCGTGGTTGCGTATGAATTCGCCGCTGGTGGGCTGTTCTACTCTGCCTTCGCTGGCAATGGCTTTCAGCAAGGCGAGCTGGTTGTCGCTCAGCAGCGTGATGAAGCTCTCGTACTGGGGGCCTTTGTCGGAGAGCAGGGAGAGTATAGCTTCAGTGGCCTGCTGTTGTTTGCTGACTTGTCGTGTCGTCATATACAGTCTGTTCAGGACCGACTGCACATACCATGTCCATCCGTCGAAGCGCTCATAGATGTCGTGGAAGATATCTCTTTCTATGTGCCCTCGGTGGGCTTTGAAGTGATGCTCGGCAAAGTCGTAGTAGAGTTCCTCGTGTAGTGGTGATAGACTGACGAGGCTTGTGCTCTGGTAAAATGGGCGTTTTGGCGACCCGAAGATTTCGTACATCAGGTGCTGCCGGCTTCCAGCAAAGATAAAATGCACATTGTGTACGAACTGGATGTATGACCTGAGTAGTGCCTCGGTGCCCTGTTCGGGATAGTCGGTGATGGTCTGAAACTCGTCGATGGCGATATACACCTCGTCTTTGCTGTTGTTGAGAAAGTCGAAGATGTGGCGTATGGTGGCCTCGGTGTTGCGTGGCTCTATGCTGACGGAAAACGTAGGCTGTCCGGTGAGCGGGTCAAGCGAGATGACCGGCCGTAGCCATCCGATGTGCTCTATGGCTTTCTTCCATACAGATTTCTGGCGGCGTGCCACATGTTCCACTACTGCTTCACCGAGCATCTTTACGAAGTCGTGTTGATTTTTGGTGGGGAAGATGTCAAGATAGAGGCAGATGGCATCGGGCTGTCTCTGTCTGATCTGGTAGAAGACGTGCTTTATGAGCCCTGTCTTGCCTATTTTTCGTGGAGAAACGAGTGTGATGTTGGCACCGTTGCTGAGGTAATTGATGATTTTTTCGCTCTCTTCCGTCCTGTCGCAAAAGTATTCTGGGCCTTCATATCCTTCGTAAATAAAGGGGTTCGCTACTTTTTTGTATTTCTTTTCGTCCATACAGCAATTACATTATAAGCGTTACACTTTTATTGTAACGATATTATTGTCATGCAAAGATACATATTCTTGCCGAAACGACCAAATGATTGCCGCAGAAAAATGCTTCTGTTACCACTGTATGGGGTCGATGCCGTTGTCGGCGAGGTACTGGTTGCAGCGTGAGAACTGGTGCTGCCCGTACCATCCGCCGCGGTTGGCCGACAGTGGCGAGGGGTGTACCGACTCGAGCACGAGGTTGTGCTGCCTGTCTATCATGTATGCCTTGGAGCGTGCATAGGCGCCCCATAGCATGTAGACGATGTGCTGTCGCTGTGTGGCCAGAGCGCGTATAGCGGCGTCGGTGAACTGTTGCCATCCGAAGGTGGCATGGCTGTTGGCCTGGTGTGCTCGCACGGTGAGTGTGGCATTGAGCAGGAGCACCCCCTGCCGTGCCCAGCGGGAGAGGTCGCCACTGGTGGGCACGGGCGTGCCCAGGTCGCCCTCTATCTCGCGGAAGATGTTGAGCAGCGAGGGCGGAAAGAGCACCCCCTCCTGTACGGAGAAGCTCAGCCCGTGGGCCTGTCCGGGCTCGTGGTAGGGGTCCTGACCGATGATGACCACCTTCACCTGCTCGAAGGGACAGAGGTTGAAGGCATTGAAGATGAGCTGGGCGGGCGGGTAGCACGCCCCGGCACGATACTCCTGCCGCACACGGTCGGTGAGCTGCAGGAAGTAAGGCTTGTCAAACTCGCCCTGGAGCTGTGCCTTCCAGGACGACTCTATCTGCACGTTCATGGTTTCCTTTGTTTTGATGTTACTCGCCTGGCTCTGTGTGATGGGCGAGGGGGCGCCCGCGTTGCCCGAGTTTGCTGCAAAGTTACGTTTTTTTAGCGAGAAAACAGGCGTTTGTACTGATAAATATCGGGCGGCTTGCATTTTTCTCGATGAAAATGGTGGCAGCGCGCGAAACCAAGAAGTATCTTTGGGGCAACCGGCTCGACGAAGAGGCCGTGGATTAGCAGTTTTTTTTGTCTGTCCCCCTACCGTGCAGTGGCATCATGCAAAGGCAGGACACGACGCATGGAACAGTCTATTTGCTGCATAAAAACACCGATTTGCAAAGTGTTGGAAATGAGGATGTTGTAATTTTTAGTGTGGATTCTCTCCGATTTACCCCCTAAACGACCCCCGTTTAGGGTGTAGCCGACCCCCGTTTAGGGTGTAAACGGGGCTCGTCTAGGGTGTAAACGGGGCTCGTCTAGGGTGTAAACGGGGCTCGTCTAGGGGGTAAACGCGGGGCGCCGGCGTGGCTTTTGGCCGGCAAAACAGGCCGGATGGATAAATATGCGAGGCCGAAACGCATGAACATGCAGTATCGGGAGGTCGCCCTCTGCGTGCTTACGCGCGCGCGTATATATATATAAAAGGTGTAGCTGTCGGATTCGGCGCAGGCAAGTACAGCATGTCCAATAGGGAGTCCACTTGAAAAAGTCGTTTACACCATCGAATGCCATCGCGTAGCCACTCCCCTCCCTTCAAGGGGAGGGGTGCCCGAAGGGCGGGGTGGGGTCT
>CAJOHP010000080.1:0-1173 GCA_905234355.1 uncultured Prevotella sp.
ATCTAGAAGCGTACAATCTAGATAGTAGAACCGGGCATTCTAGATAGTAGAACCGGCTTTTTTAGATAGTAGAAACGGCCTCGACTCGGTTTTACCCGCTAAACGACTCGCGTCTACCCCCTAGGCAGCAGGCGTTTAGGGGGTAGCCGGGCACCATGGCTTATACCCTGACTTGTCCATGAAGGATGATTCGCTCGTCTTTCGGACTTTCAGAAGTTCAATTAGCTGTACCCACCATGATTCGGAACACCGTAGGGACGGGCTTCATGCCTGTCCGCCATCGTTCAGCGAATGGACGTCTTGTTTCGGTCAGGCATAAAACCCGTCCCTACAGTGCAAGGTTCAGTCTCAACAAGGACTGTAGCTGCATGGCGCCCTGATGGCAAGCGTCGGCCTGGAGCAGCTCGTTCAGATAGCGATGGCCCTTGGCCGTCTCGCCCAGTCCGAAATAGCCTAAAGCCAGCATATACTTGCAGTGAGCCTCGTTCTTGCGGTCGAGCGAGTCTTCCCAGATGAGCAGGTCGGGCAGGGAAACGGCAAAGTAGTCCATCACCTGCTTCTCGAAAATGTGCTGCTTGCCGAAGTTGATGAGCTTGTAGAAGCGTCCTCTTGCCTGGTCGTGGTGTCCCAGCTTTTCCAGCGCCAGCCCCTGATAGAAGATTTTGTCGGGCTTTGCATCGTTATAGTACATGGCTGCGGCAGGTTCCTGGGGGCCTTGTGTGGCCTGCTCCCAGCAGCAGCGAGCCTCGTCGGTGTGGCCCAAGGCCTCATGGCAGCAGCCGAGCAGATAGTAGAAGTCGTTCTCCTGGGCGCCATACAGCTTGCCCTCGCCGAGGTGGTGCGGATAGACGAGGCACTCCTCCAGCAGAGTCTTTGCCCGGCCGAAGTCGTTGCTAGCCATGGCCTGTTTGGCCAGCTCCACCCTGCAGAACTGATACTGTGCAGGCACCTTGCCCTCGCCGCCTTCCCAGGGATGGAACAGGTGGGCGTCGAGCATGGCCATCGCCTCGCTGTATCTCCCTGTCAGGTTGAGCAGGGTGATCTGCTCCAGTAGCAGGTCGTCGCGCTGCGCTATGAGATGGGGATATTGTCCGAGGAGCTGCAACCGCTCGTCAGGCGACTTCTGAATGCGCCTATACAGCTGGTCCAGTTCCATGAGTATGCGTCCGTCGG
>CAJOHP010000080.1:1179-11433 GCA_905234355.1 uncultured Prevotella sp.
GTCCAGACGGAAGGCTTTCTCCATATATTCCACTGCCTCTTGCTGCCTGTCCTGCTTGTTGAAGCGTGCCAAAGCGAGGTTGCGCCACACGGTGGGGAAGAGCGGGTCGAGAGCTGCTGCGCGTTGCCAGTGGCCGATGGCCAGGTCGTACTGACGTTTGTCGTAATACAGGCATCCAAGATAGTAGTGGGCGCGCGCGCCCTGCGGATGCTCTCTCGTGGCTTTCTCCAGGGCCAGGGCAGCCTCCGGCCTGTTGGGGAAGCAATAGTCGGGACTGTGCTGCTCCGCCTCGTCGTAGCGCTGCATGTAGTAGTAGGTCATCGGGGTGGCAGCGCCATGGCCGATGGCTGTCTGCCACAGAGTCTCAGCCTCCTCGCGCAGGCCGGCCGAGAGATAGTCGAGGGCTGTCTCGTCGTAGTTGTTGGGCATGTCATGCATCAGTGCTGTCATTTCGCCGAGTGTCTCGGCCTTCCTGGTGATGAGGTACTGCTCAAACAGGCAGCCGTAGTTGAAGGGGTCGGTAGCGAGTGCTTGGCTGCACACGGCGAGCGCATCGTCGGCCCTGTTCATATATCTCAGGACGGCGGCTTTCAGCGCCAGTGCTTTCTGGTTGTGCGCGTTGAAGACCAGACAGCGGTCGAGCTCGTCGAGTGCGTCGTCCAGTCGCTGCTGTGCCATGCTGATCTTTGCTGCCTCGAAATAGGCAGCATCAGCCCAGGCCTTGTTCCATGTGGCTTTCCAGAACCACTCGTATGCCTCGTCGGTCTGTCCCTGATATTTCAGGGCGACGGCCAGGTTGTAGAGCGGCTCACCGTCGTAGGGGTTGGGGTTGCGCTTCTGCGACAGCTTAACGGCTTGTCGCAGATAGCCGACGGCCTTGTCGAAGCGGCCTGATATACCACAGTCCCATGGCGTTGAGACAGCGTATGTCGCGTGGGTCGCGCCGCAGTGCCTCCTCATAGTAGTCTGTCGGGCACCAGGTGGCGTGACGGTACTGTTCCAGGTGAAGGCCCGTGAGATAGAGCTGCTCGTTGGTCTTCACGTCCTCTGGCAACAGGGCAGCCTCGGCGCTGTCGGGTATCGGACGGATCTCATCGCTCTCAGCATGCCAGTGCATCACGCAGCGTTCCTTCCCGTATAGCGTCTTATACACCTTGAGGTTGAGCTCGCCGAATGTCACTCCTTTGGTGTCGACCGTCTTGGTCAGCACCATCTCGGGCGACAGCACATAAGACGCATCATACACGACGGCACCACTGTCGGCTGTCAGCTCCAGTCGTACTTCCTGCCGGCTGGTGGCATAGAGCTTGAGGGTCACCCCTTCTGCAGAAGCGGCCGGCTCGACGTTGAGCAACAGGTCTTTGGATGCCTCCTTGACGATGCCCAGCTCGCGATAAGGCATGAAGTACTGCACAAACTGCTTCTCTTCGTAGGGCATGAGCCAGGAGAAGTCGGGCTGATTCTCGGTATAGACTCCTGCCATCAGCTCGATATAGGGGCCGTCGTCATCGGTGAGGTTGCGGTCCCATGCCTGTCCGAAGTCGCCATTGCCCCATGTCCATTGTTTCTTGCCCGGTGAGAAATGGTGGCTCGCCACATGCAACATGCCGGCCTGGGTGTCGTTCTCATAGCCTCCCTCGAAATTGAAACGCGAGTTGACCCCCATATAGCTCGTGGGCACCTTGATGTTACGGTAGTTGGAGATGTCGACACCGGCGGAGTAGTCCATCTTGTAATAGGTGCCCGTGGCAATGGGGAAGGACGACACGGCCCGCTTGCCATGGTCGAAGACAGCGTTGATGTCGGGGGGGAATACGCTCTGATAGGCATCGTTGACGGCCACGGCAGGATTGGCCCACCACAAAAAGGTCTGCGGCACGTCGGTGCGGTTGTAGAGCACACCGTGAATCTCGAGATAGGCACAGCCGGGACGGAGGGTGAAGCCGGCCATGCCCTTCTGATGCGTCATCCTCTCCATCTCGCTCACCCATACGGTCACACTGCCGTCGGCATGCTCCCTGATGGTGGCGTCGACGGGCAGGTAGGTCGACGGGCGGTGATGCTGCGGCCAGTTGAACTCTATTCCCCCCGAAATCCACGGGCCGGTAAGCCCCACGAGTGCAGGCTTGATGACATGGTTGTAGTAGACAAAATGGCGCTGCCTGATCTTGTCGTAGGCCATCTGTATGCGCCCTCCCAGCTCCGGGAGAATCATCACCTTGATGTATTCGTTTTCCAGATAGACCGCATGCCACGGCTTGTCTGTCTTCTCGTTGCTGATAGACTCTACTACGGGGTAAGGATAGACCGCACCGCTAGAGCCCTGATACACCCGCTTCTCCAGGAAGACGGGATTTTTCTCGGCCGGTCCGATCTCATACGTTGGGATCAGCACCGTTTCTTTCCATGCTTTTACCATAAATTATTCTTTTGAAGATTGGGGAGTACAGTTTTTCGTCTTTTTGTGGTTACGCGCTGTGGGCTGTCAGTTCTTCTTCCAACTGCTCGAGGCTCTTTCCTTTGGTCTCCTTGCACCGGCGGTAGAGGAAGAGGAAAGCACACATGCAGATGACGCTGTAGACCCAGAAAGAGCCACTGCTTCCCAGCGCCGCATTCATCGAGGGGAAGGAGAAGGTGAGCGTGCAGCATCCCACCCAGAGGGCGAAGGTGCAAGTGGCCATGGCCACGCCACGTATGCGGTGGGGGAAGATCTCGGCCAGCAGCGTCCATGTCACGGGGCCTAAGGTCATGGCATATACCGATATGGCAGCCACCACGAGCGCGACCATGACTACGCCTGTCACACCGGCGTAGTAGCAGGTGCCGAGTATCAGGTAGATGACGCCGAGCCCGCCAGCCCCCAGCAGCATCAGCGTGCGACGGCCCCACTGCTCGATGGTGAAGAGGGCCACAACGGTGAACACCACGTTGGCAATGCCCGTTATCACGATGTTGATGAACATGCCGTCCACGTTGAAGCCTGCACCTACAAAGATTTCCTGTGCATAATTGAAGATTACGTTTGTGCCGCACCACTGCTGGAAGACGGCGATGACCAGTCCCAACAGCAGCACCCCACGGTATTGGGGCTGCAACAATTCGCGTAGTCCGGCCTCTTCAGCTCTCTCTGATGCGGCATTTTCCCTGCGGCTTTTGAGCAGGATGAACACCGGACTCTCGGGTATGAAGAAACTCATCACGAGGAAGAGCGCTGCCGGCAACGTCTCAGCCCAGAACATCCAGCGCCACCCCCATGCCACGTTCCATGCCTGACACTCGGCTACGGACGTATCTTTGGCCAGCAGCATGTTGACTATCTGTGCTGAGAGAATGCCCAGCACGATGGTCATCTGGTTCAGGCTCACCATCCTACCCCTGATGGCAGCAGGACTCACCTCGGCTATATACATCGGTGCAAGGGCGCTGGCCACCCCGATGCCCACACCGCCGATGAAGCGTGCCACATTGAACGAAGTGAAGTCGCTGAACAGTCCTGTCGCTATGGCAGAGACGGTAAAGAGCAGTGCCGACACCATCAGCAGCGGCTTGCGCCCATACCTATCGGCGGCCGCCCCTGCCACCATGGCGCCTGCCAGACAGCCTATCAGGGCCGTCGTCATGGCCACGCCCTGCATCAGCGGCGACTGGCTGATGCCGAAATACAACTCGTAAAACGGTTTCGCTCCGCCGATGACCACCCAGTCGTAGCCGAAAAGCAGTCCACCCATCGCCGAGACTGCACAGATGAAATAAAGATACTGCTTGCTGTCGTTTTCCATTGTCGTCATTTGGGGTTAATATTGTTCTGGTTATGTAAGTTCTTGTGTGGATAATGCTACTATTATTCGCACTGCGCTGTTGATAAATAGCTGCCCCCACCCCCGCCCTTCCCTACGAGGGAGTGGAGTTGCCTGCGGCTGATGGGTGGGCAACGTCCCTCTTGTGTGGGGAGACAGACTAGGTGGTGGGGGCGGTAGCTATCACAGGAGAAAGAAGTATGATGAGCATGCTATCGTGATTGCGGTTGCAAGTAAGCTGATGCCGGTAAGAATACTTCTTTCTTCTTCCTTCTTACTTATTCCTTTCAGATGATGGTTTTCACGGCCTCGAGCATGCCTTTCTGCTGTATGAGGTCGAGATACTGCTTGACGAGTGCGTTGAGTCCCTCCACCTTGTTGAGGTCTTCCTGCCAGATGAAGTCGGCAGCGAGCACGCCGTCGGCCACCTTCTGCGTGTCGCCGGTGGCCCATAGATTCTGCAGCAACTCGATGATCTTCGGGTCGTCGTTGGGCGTGATGTCGGCACCGTCGGCACGCTTGCCGCCCTTGTAGTAGGTGATGATGGCAGCCAGTCCGAAGACGAGTCCGCGGGGCAGCTCGCCCTTGCGCTCGAGATAGGTCTTCACGCCGGGCAGGTCGCGTGCCTGGAACTTGGGGAAGGAGTTGAGCATGATGCTCGTGACCTGATGGTCGACGAAGGGGTTGTCGAAGCGCTCGAGCACGTCGCCGGCAAACTTCTCCAGTTCCTCGATGGGCAGGTCGAGCGTCTGCATGAGTTCCTCAAACTGCACCTTGTGTATGTACTTGCCTATGACCTCGTGCTGGCAGGCATCGCGCACGATGTTGACGCCGCTGAGGTAGGCCACGGGCGAGAGCACGGTGTGCGGGCCGTTGAGCAGTGTGACCTTGCGCTTGTGGTAAGGCTCTTCCGACGGCACGAAGAGCACGTGCAGCCCGGCCTTGTCGGCAGGGAACTCCTGTGCCACCTCGCGCGGAGCCTCGATGACCCAGAGGTGGAAGTTCTCGGCCTGCACCACGAGGTTGTCGCGATAGCCTATCTTCTCCTGGATCTGTGCTATCTCTTTTCGGGGGAATCCCGGCACGATGCGGTCTACGAGCGTGGCATAGACGCCGCAAGAGTTTTCAAACCACTGGCGGAAGCCCTCGGGGAGCTGCCAGAGGTCTATGTACTTGCGTATGCAGTCCTTGAGCACGTGCCCGTTGAGGAAGATGAGCTCGCAGGGGAAGATGATGAGTCCCTTGGTGGGGTCGCCGCCGAAGGTCTGGTAGCGGCGGTAGAGCAGCTGCACGAGCTTTCCGGGATAGGAGCTGGCGGGCTTGTCGTCGAGCTTGCAGGCAGGGTCGAAGGCGATGCCGGCCTCGGTGGTGTTGGAGATGACGAAGCGCATCTCGGGCTGGTCGGCCAGTGCCAGGAAGGCATCGTTCTGGCTGTAGGGGTTGAGGCAGCGGCTGATGACGTCGATGCGCTCCAGCGTGTTGACCGGCTTGCCGTTCTCACGGCCCTGCAGGTTCACGTGGTAGAGGCAGTCCTGACCGTTGAGCCAGTCTATCATGCCTTGGGCCAGCGGCTGGACTACCACCACGGAGCCGTTGAAGTTGGTCTTCTGGTCCATGTTCCAAATAATCCAGTCGACGAAGGCACGAAGGAAGTTGCCCTCGCCAAACTGTATGACTTTCTCGGGCATCACGCTCTTAGGAGCAAAGTGTTTGTTGAGTGGTTTCATTGTCTTGCTTTTTTTTGATTTGTTTGTCTTAGATTTAATACATACGCTTACCAAAATGGTGCGCTTACATGTTCATGCCTCCGTCTACCTGTATGACCTGTCCGCTGACGTAGCCCGACATGTCGCTGGCGAGGAAGGTGGCCACGTTGGCAATATCGTCGACGGTGCCTCCTCTCCTGAGCGGAATCTTCTTGCACCACTCGTCGCGCACCTCCTGCGAGAGCTGCTGCGTCATGGCTGTGTCGATGAATCCCGGTGCGATGGCGTTGGCACGTATGCCCTTGGGGCCCATCTCCTGTGCTACGGACTTGGCCAGTGCGATGAGTCCGGCCTTCGAGGCCGCATAGTTGGCCTGCCCGGCATTGCCATGCACACCCACGACGGAGGCCATATTGATGATGCTGCCGCCGCGCTGCCGCATCATGATGGGCACGCAGGCATGCACGAAGTTGAAAGCCGACTTGAGGTTGACAGCTATCACGGCGTCCCATTGCTGCTCGCTCATGCGGAGCATCAGTCCGTCCTTGGTGATGCCGGCGTTGTTGACGAGGATGTCTATGGTGCCGAAGTCGTCCTTCACCTGTTTCACCACTTCCTCCGTCTGCTGGAAGTCGGCAGCGTTGCTGGCATAGCTCTTGGCCTTGACGCCACGGGAGGCTATCTCCTGCTCGGTCTCAAGGTTCACTTCCAGGTCGGTGAAGGCCACGTTGGCGCCTTCCTCGGCAAACTTCAGGGCAATGGCCTTGCCAATGCCACGGGCGGCACCTGTGATGAGGGCCGTCTTGCCACTTAACAGTTTTGTTGAGTTCATAATCGTCTATGTGTTATTTGGGTTTGTCTTGCGAAATGCAAAGTTACGGTAGTTTTTCTTTACTGCCAAATAGTAGTGTCCATTATTAATGTTAATTAAGTATTAAACAGACAGGAGGCAGTCCCCCTCGGCGGGTGACGGCCTCCTGTCTGGATATAAGTGCAAGGGTGGTGATAGCCTACTTCACCACTTTCTTTCCGCCACGGATGAAGAGGCCCTTCTGTGCCTGCTTCACGCGCATGCCCTGCAGATTGTAGACGGCGTCGTCGGCCGTGCCGACAGACTGCCCGACGGTCTCGATACCGGTACCCACGAGCACGGGAACGGCCTCGCCCAGTCCGCCCATCTCGTTGGCTGCACGCACAGCGTAGTGAGCGTTGGCATCGTCGACGACATACGAAGGCTCGGTAGTGAAGCCTATGACGTTCTCATCCTTGACGATGGCCCAGCAGAAGGCATAGTCGCTGCCTGCCCAGCTGATGGTCATCGTGGCCTTGTTGAAGCTCACGTCGGTGGGGGCGGGAGCCTGCTCGGTGGCGAGGGTGGGATCCCACTCGCCGAACATGTTGTGCAGGTTGCCGGCCTCGAGGGCCTCCTCGGCGGTGAGCACGGGGTTGTTCTCGTGGCCGTCGCCGAAGACCTTCTTACGTCCGCTCAAGTCGACCTGTGCGCCGCTGGCCGTGGTGGAGTTGAACTCGGCGAAGCGCTTGGGCCATCCGCCGCTCATCTCGTTCCATCCGATGGCCGAGGGCACGACCTTCATCTTCGTGTCGATGAAGAGGGCCACGGGCGTGCCGCTACCCCAAGGACGGCCGAGCGTGTAGTTGCCGTCCACGCCGGAGCCTTCACCGCTGATGACGCAGTCCTTGAAGGTGTATCCGTACTTGATGCTCTTGGAGGGCACGGCAGCATAGCCGCCGGCTATCTGGCGCAGCTCTATGCCATTGAAGAAGGCGTCGCCCTTGCCGCAGAGGTAGTCGGTACGTCCGCGCACCTGGCCACCCTCGAAGTAGTAGAGGCCATTGTCGTTGTTGCTGGTCCAGGTGTCCTGGTAGCCGAAGAGCACCGTGTTCTTGTAGATGGTCTGTGAGCCCTTGTCCTGGATAGCCAGATTGCGGCCGCGGGCATCGTTCATGCCGCTCTTCACGGTGAGATCCTGCAGATAGGTGCCGCGCACGCTACTGCCGAACTGCAGCACGTCGCTGTTGCCGATGCCGTCGAAGACGTTGGTGGTGCCCCACTGTCCGGCAAACTCCTTTGTATTGTCGATGCTGTTGGTGATGACCACGCCGTCGCGGCTCTCGCCGATGAGCGAGATGTTGGAGGCGTTGATGTAGGTGATGGGGTCGGGCAGGTCGCCATCGTAGAGCACGGTGCCGTCATTGCTGTTGGTGTGGGTATAGTGCTTCATGGCACCAGCGGGCAGCACATAGGTGCCGTTCTTCAGGAAGATGCGGAAGCGCACGTTCTTGTCGGCACGCTGCTCGGCAGCCTTGAGGGCAGCCACCAGTCCGTCGGCATCGCCCACGACAGCGTCGTAGAGGCCCTTGGCCACCGAGGGACGCACCATGGTGGTGAAGCCGAGGGTAATGGGCTTAGCCACGTAGTTGCCGGTCAGGTCGGCCACGGTGCCTTGAGGCAGGGTGAATGTGTAGTCGGTGCTGTACTCCAGGCCCTTATACTCGAAGGTGACCGTCTTGCCATTGACCGTGGGTGTGAGCTCTACGGAGCCCAGTGTGGCCTTGGCACCTTCGTCCAGCTTGATGCGCTCATCGAAGGTGAGCACAATCTTGCCCGTGGCCGACACGCCGGTAGCGCCGTTGACGGGTACAGAAGAGAGAAGCACGGGAGCCACGCCGTCGTCGACCAGCTTCGGGGTGCCGGTGATGAAGAACATGGCGAGTGCGTTGCCGTCGTTGGCCGATGGCGTGCCGTCGACAGCGGAGCTCTTGTCGGCTATAAGGCGTATGTAGAGCTCAGCCTGGTTGTTGGCAGCCTCGGGCAGCTTGCCGCTGAACGATGCGGGGCTCTTGGCGCCGCTCATGGTGATGCTGCCCACCTTGGCCCACTGCTGGCCGTCGGTAGAGTACTCCACGTCGTAGGTCTGATAGGCGTTGTAGTTGTAGAGCATCTGGAACTGCAGGCAGATGTCGGTAAAGTCGGCCGCACAGATCTTGGTCTGCCAGTGCCAGTGTCCCACGTCGCCTGGGGCAGAGCCCGTGCGCCAGTTGACGGCTGCTCCCCGGAAGCTCTCGTAGCCACCGGCAGCCACAGTGCTCTTGTCGAGCCATCCCTGTGTCTCGCCGCTCTCGGTGTTGACCAGGTTGAGGGCGGCAGCCTCGTTGTCTGCCGAGGCAAAGTCGGCCTTGCGGCCGTTGCCTCCTGCCTGATAGAAGTCCCATCCGGCGATGATGTCGGCCTGGGCATAGACGGCGGTAAGTGTCACGTTGCTGTCCATCGAGACAAGCTTCGACGATGCTGTCTCGCCGTCGCTCCAGTTGCTGAAGGTGACGAGGCCCTCATACTGCTGGGCGGTGAGCTGCACGGCAGTGCCTGCCTCATACATCTTCTTGTCGCCGACCATCTCGGGAGCGGGGTCGATGGAGACCATGTAGTCGCTGGTGCCGTCGACGGTGAGTGCCAGCTCGTAGGTAGGCACCTGCACGAAGTTGGCAGTAAGCACGGCGTCGGCCTCCATCGTGTGCTTGAACTTAGGCTCCTGGCTCACGATGTTGCCCTCGGCGTCGGTCCAGCTGACGAAGTCGTAGCCGAAGCGCTCGGTGGCGGTGACGGTGACCACGCTGCCCTGCTCGTAGCTGTCGCTGACGGGATAGACGCTGATGTCGCCGCCCTCGGCCGGCGAGGCTGCGGTGGTCAGGGTGTAGGTGGCAATGTCGGCCTTGGTGCCGCTGACCGTGCCCTCGATGCTGACCTGTGCTATACCGCCGGCCTTAGAGTTGCCCACGCCGACGGTGCCCATGAGCGAGAGTGTCTCGCCCGAGGTGAGGGCCTGCTGCTGGGCTTCGGTCAGAAGAATCTCTACAAAGCCGTTTTCGGCATAGTTGGCGCTCTTTCCGTACTTGTCGTCGTCCTGGCTCTTGTTGTTGCGCGGGGCAGTAAAGGTGCCGAGGTTGATGGCATCGCCCTCGCCCACCTTGACCGAGAAGGTCACGCCGTTCTCGGCATCAGTGCCGAAGCGCACGATGTAGGCCGTGACCTTCTTGGGTGTGAAGGTGAGTCCGGCTGCGGGCTTCACGTTCCAGGTCACATAGTCGCTGGCATTGTTGGTGGGTCGCATGTGGGAGAAGGTGACGCCGGGGGAGACGTTGCTCGTTCCGGTGGTATGCTCATTGCCGTTCTGATCCATGAGGCGCACGGCGCCAAGATCGACGCCGACGGTGGCAAACACGCCATCGGGTGTTGCGGTGGAGGCGCTGTAGTTGACAGGATCGCTCATGGGCCACAGGATGCTGGCCTCGGCATTGTCGTAGCTCTCGCCGCCCTGGCTCTGCACGACGGGCAGGACGACCTGGATGTAGCGGTAGTATTGTCCGTCGTCGCCGATGACCACATCGACGGTCTCGGCCTGTCCGGCTACGGTGTAACTGACGGTCTTGGCGCTGGTGTAGTCGCTCTGTCCGTCGATGGTGGTGGCCGTCTTACCGTCGGCACCCATGGCGCTGAAGGCCTCTATCGACACCGTGGCACCCTTGCACGAAGGCAGTGTCCAGCGCGTGCCTTTGTTGAGCTGTGCCCAGTCGGTCCAGTTGCCGTTGGCAAACTTGCCACC
Source organism: uncultured Prevotella sp. (assembly GCA_905234355.1). Lineage (GTDB taxonomy): Bacteria > Bacteroidota > Bacteroidia > Bacteroidales > Bacteroidaceae > Prevotella. Next base: position 11,305 of record CAJOHP010000080.1, read on the forward strand.
GTTGTTGGTATCGAAGTCGGCCTTCACGTCGATGGTCTTGCCTTCCACCACGGCCTGGGCCACCCAGAAGCCTGTGCCGTTCTGCGAGGCCACGACGGGAGCGCCCTGGTCGCGACGGAAGTTCCACTT
>CAJOHP010000081.1:0-1596 GCA_905234355.1 uncultured Prevotella sp.
GACGACGAGTGCGTCTTTCCCTGTGCCCAAGATGCAAAGGCAGTGACGCAGTGCCTCACCTCGCTGGCCTGGCGCCATGGCGTGACGCTGCTCACCGGACAGCACATCAGCTCCCTGGAACAGCTGGCCGGCTACGACTTCGTGCTCCTTACCACAGGCGGGCAACCACGCAGTCAGTCGCTACAATGGCTCCGTGATGCTGGCCACACCATAGCCGAGCCTGTGCCGTCGCTCTTCACCTTCTGTATCGCCGACCCAGCCCTGCGCAGTCTCATGGGACTGGTGGCCGAAGAAGCCACGGCCACCATCTGCGGCACGAAGTTCAAGGCAGTAGGACCGCTGCTCGTCACCCACTGGGGCATGAGCGGTCCCGCCATACTCAAGCTCTCGAGCTATGCTGCACGATGGCTGGCCGACCACGACTACCGCTGCCAAATCAGCGTAAACTGGACTGGCCACACCGAGGCAGAGGTAGCCAGCGAACTGCTCGACATGCAGGCTTCCCACCGCCTGAAACTATTGCAGAGCCAGCGTCCCCTGGCCATACAGGCACGGCTGTGGCATCATCTGCTCGACCGTAGCCTGGCTGCCAAGGCCTCGCAAAGATGGGCAAACGTCGGACGTAAGGACATCAACCGTCTGGCCAGCGCCATGACGGCCGACGTATATCAGGTGGAAGGCAAAGCACCACAGCGCGACGAGTTTGTCACCTGCGGAGGAGTGTCGCTCGACAGTATCAGCCCGCAAACACTCGAGAGCAAGGTGCACCCACGGCTCTTTTTCGCCGGCGAACTACTCGACATCGACGGCATCACCGGAGGATTCAACCTCCAGGCAGCATGGACCACGGCCTATGTCGCAGCCAAGGCTATTGCTGAAACAGCCGAAAAAAAGAGCCTTTGATTTGGCTGGAAAGAAAAAACTTCGTATATTTGCACCCATATTATGCGTATAGGCATCGTGCAGCACGATATAGCCTGGGCCGACATCGAGGCCAACACCGTCTCGCTTGACGCCCTGCTCGACGGCATGCCAGCCGCCGAGCTCTATGTGCTCCCTGAGATGTTTGCAACTGGCTTCGTCACCGAGCCACAGACCATAGCCTGCCTGGCTCACAGCAGCATGCTGACGCTGGCATGGATGAAGGAGCGCGCCGCAGCCATGAGCACAGCCATAGCAGGCAGCATCGCCACGCCTACTGCTGACGGGCGATGGGCCAACCGCCTATACGTGGCCATGGCCGACGGCACTGCCATAGCCTACGACAAGCGCCATCTCTTTGCCCACGGCGGCGAAGACCGGCACTACGACCGGGGCGAACGGCGCGTGGTGGCCGACATAGGTGGCATCAGGGTACTGCTGCAAGTGTGCTACGACCTGCGATTTCCTGTGTGGAGCCGATACCGCGGCGACTACGACGCCATCATCTACGTGGCCAACTGGCCCGAGAGCCGCATCGGCGCATGGCAGACGCTGCTCAGGGCAAGGGCTATAGAGAATCAGTGCTACGTGGTGGGCGTCAACCGCGTGGGCGACGACCACCGGTGCCACTACAGCGGCGCGTCGGCCATCATCGGCCCCAAAGGCGAGACCCTG
>CAJOHP010000081.1:1635-10966 GCA_905234355.1 uncultured Prevotella sp.
TGCAGTTGCAGCACTTCAGAGAGCGGTTCCGCGTGCTCGACGATGCCGACACCTGCATCATAGCAACCTAAGACGTCATCAAAAAAAAGACTACCAACAATAGAGAACTACAAGCGTATGAAGAAAAAGCTATTACTGGGCGACGAGGCTATTGCCTTGGGGGCCATACATGCCGGACTATCGGGAGTGTATGCCTATCCGGGCACCCCCTCGACCGAGATCACCGAGTTTATCCAGGGCAACTCATTAGCCAGAGAGCGCGGACTGCACTGCCGCTGGTCCACCAACGAGAAGACGGCCATGGAGGAGGCCCTGGGCATGTCGTTCATGGGCAAACGCGCGCTGGTCTGCATGAAGCATGTAGGCATGAACGTCTGTGCAGATGCCTTTGTCAACAGCGGCATGACAGGAGTCAACGGAGGTGTTGTCGTCCTTGCTGCCGACGATCCCTCGATGCACTCCAGCCAGGACGAGCAGGACTCCCGCTTCTATGGTATGTTTGCCATGGTGCCCACCTTCGAGCCCTCAAGCCAGCAGGAGGCCTACGACATGATGAGCGCGGCCTTCGACTACAGCGAGCGGGTGAAGCTCCCCGTGCTCATGCGCGTCACCACCCGCATGGCACACTCCAGGGCAGTAGTCCGGGTGGCCGACGAGGCACGGCCGGAAAACACCATGAACTACGACGCTGAAGCCAGAAACTGGGTGCTGCTTCCTGCCAACGCACGCCGTCGCAACGACCACGTCACCGCACAGCAGGCCGAGCTGGAAAACGATGCTTGCACCTCACCTTATAACATATACAGCGATACTGCCGACCACACGCTCGGCATCATAGCCAGTGGCATAGCCTACAACTACGTCATGGAGTGCTTCCCCAATGGATGCCCCTACCCCCTGCTGAAGGTGTCACAGTATCCACTGCCACGCAAGCTCGTGCGACAGATGCTCGCCAGCTGTGAGCGCACGCTCATCGTAGAGGAAGGGCAACCGTTCATCGAGACACAGGTGCGCGGCGTTGCCGACATGCCCCACGTGCTCGGACGCCTCGACCACACCCTGCCCCGCACCGGCGAGCTCAACCCCGACGTGGTATGCCGGGCTCTGGGCATGCCCACCGACCCATGCTATGATGCCTGTGCCGACGTGGTGCCGCGTCCCCCCGCACTTTGCCAGGGATGCGGCCATCGCGATGTCTATACCGCCCTGAGCGAGGTGCTCCGCGAATACGACAACGCACGTGTCTTCGGCGACATCGGGTGCTACACGCTCGGATTCCTCCCACCCTTCCACGCCATACACTCCTGCGTCGACATGGGCGCAAGCATCACCATGGCCAAAGGGGCAGCCGATGCCGGACAGTGGCCGGCAGTAGCCGTCATCGGCGATTCTACGTTCACCCACAGCGGCATGACAGGACTGCTCGACGCCATCAACGAGAATGCCGACATCACCGTCATCATCTCCGACAACCTCACCACGGGCATGACCGGAGGACAAGACTCGGCCGGCACCAACAAGTTTGAGGCTATCTGCCGCGGACTGGGACTCAGCGACGACCACCTGCGCGTGGTCGTGCCCCTGCCTAAGAACATGCCGGAGATAACCCAGGCCATACGCGACGAGCTCAACTACCACGGCACCAGCGTCATCATCCCGCGGCGCGAGTGCATGCAGACACTGCAACGACACCTCAAGCAAAAGAAAAACCAAAGACAATGAAGACCGACATCATACTCTGCGGCGTGGGCGGACAAGGTATCCTCTCCATCGCCACCATCATAGGCGAAGCCGCCATGAACGAAAACCTATATATCAAGCAGGCAGAAGTGCACGGCATGAGCCAGCGCGGAGGCGACGTCCAGTCCAACCTGCGCATCAGCAGCACCCCTATCGCCAGCGACCTCATACCGCGAGGAGCTGCCGACGTGATCATCTCCATGGAACCCATGGAGGCCCTGCGATACCTGCCGTGGCTCAGCAAAGACGGATGGATTATCACTTCGGCCACGCCTTTCGTCAACATACCCAACTATCCCGACATGGACGTGATCAATGCCGACCTGGACCGTATGCCCAATGTCATCCGCATCGACATAGAGCGCATGGCCAAGGAAGGCGGCGTGCCGCGCTCGGCCAATGTCATCCTCCTGGGCGCCGCACAGAAGGCCATCGGCATAGAATATGAAAAGCTGGAGGACGCCATCCGACGCGTCTTCACGCGCAAGGGCGATGCAGTAGTAGAAGCCAATATCAAGGCACTCTCATTAGGCAAGGAGGCACAGCGATGAAACCGACACCTATCCAGAAAGAACTTGTCGACGGGTTGATAGCCCGTCTGGGCATCACCGACTTTGCCAAAGCCACCATACGCGAAGTGAAGCAGGTGGCTGCCACAGCCGAGAAGGAGAGCGGCGTGCAATTCATCAAGATGGAAATGGGCATACCCGGACTGCCTGCATCGCAGGTAGGTGTCGACGCACAGATAGCTGCACTGCAGAAGGGCATTGCCCACAGCTATCCCGACATCCAGGGACTGCCCGAGCTGAAGCAGCAGGCATCGCGCTTCGTCAAGGCGTTTATCAACGCAGACATATCCCCCGAGGGCTGCGTGCCCGTGTGCGGCTCCATGCAGGGCACCTTTGCTGCTTTCCTCACCTGCTCGCAGACCGACCCTGCCAAGGACACCGTGCTCTTCATCGACCCTGGCTTTCCCGTGCAGAAGATGCAGCTGCAGGTCATGGGCGTGAGATATGAGACCTTCGACGTCTACGACTATCGCGGCGAGCGTCTCGGGCCGAAACTGGAGAGCTATCTCAGCAAGGGCAATATCTGCGCCATCGTCTACAGCAACCCCAACAACCCCGCATGGATATGCCTGACCGACGATGAGCTCCGCAGCATCGGACAGCTGGCCACACGCTACGACTGCATCGTCATGGAAGACCTGGCCTACTTCGCCATGGACTTCCGCAAGGACCTCAGCCAGCCCTTCCAGCCGCCCTACCAGCCATCGGTGGCCCACTACACCGACAACTACATCCTGCTCATCAGCGGCTCGAAGGCATTCAGCTATGCCGGCGAGCGCATCGGCGTGGCATGTATCGGCGACAAGTTATTCCACCGGCACTACGACGCACTGGCACAGCGCTACGAGGGACTGCCCTTCGGACTGGTCTACTCCACACGCATGCTCTACGCCCTCAGCAGCGGCACGAGCCACTCGGCACAGTATGCCATGGCAGCCATGATGGCGGCCGCCTCCGACGGCACCTACCGCTTCCGCGACGACATACGCATCTACGGCGAACGTGCCCGCAGGCTGAAGGACATCTTCCTGAGACACAACTTCCACATCGTCTACGACCACGACCTCGGACAACCTATCGCCGACGGCTTCTACTTCACCATAGGCTATCCCGGCATGACCAGCGGCGAGCTGGCCCGCGAACTGATGTACTACGGCGTGTCGGCCATCTGCCTCATCACCACGGGGTCCCAACAGGAGGGTCTGCGCGTCTGCACCTCGTTCATCGAAGACCATCAGTACGACCAGCTTGACGAGCGCATGCGCCTTTTCGCTGAAAACAACCCCCGATAGGCCCGCCCCCATTTCGCTACTGTGCCCGGCGGTCCTGCCGCCGAATAAAGCAAAAAAAGATGAAACACTACCTCTCTCTTGCGGCGCTCGTCATGCTGCCGCTGGCCACCCCGGCCCAGACATTCGACTTCGACCTGACAAAGCCGCTGCCCGCCTACACCGACCAGACTGGCTACGGCTACGACATCACACCGCCTCCCGCTACCAAGCAGAAAGTGCCCGCGCCCTTCTATTTCTCAGTGAAGGTGCCTGACGGCAACTACCGCGTGCGCATCGTCCTGGGCGGAAAGAAAAACAGCAACACCACCGTGCGTGCCGAAGGCCGCAGGCTGATGATGGACAACATACAGACGCTCAGAGCCAAGGACACGCAGACCGTGGAGTTTGTCGTCAACAAGCGGTCACCGCTCATCGAGGGCGACCGGCGCGTGAAGATAAAAGACCGCGAAAAGGGCTACCTGGCCTGGGACGACCGTCTGACGCTGGAGTTCAATGGCAGCAACCCTGCCGTGAGAAGCCTGCACGTCGAGCCGGCGCCCGACGTGCCCACCATCTACCTGTGCGGCAACTCCACCGTCGTCGACCAGAACTACGAGCCTTGGGCCTCCTGGGGACAGATGATCACCCGATGGTTCGGGCCCGAGGTGGCCATCAGCAACCACGCCGAAAGCGGACTCACCGCACGCACCTTTATCGGCTCCTTCCGGCTCGACAAAATACTCACCACACTCCGCCAGGGCGACTACGTCGTCGTGGAGTTCGGCCACAACGACGAAAAAGAGAAGCGGCCCGGCGACGGCGCATGGTATCACTACGTCTACCAGCTCAAAGTATTCGTCGACCAGGTGCGGGCCAAAGGTGCCGAGATCGTCTTCTGCACACCCACCCAGCGCAGGCTGTTCGACGACGACAAAAAGACCATCAAAAACACCCATGGCGACTTCCCCGCTGCCATGAAGATGGTGGCCGAGCGGGAGCGCGTGCCCCTCATCGACCTGAACCAGATGACCAAGACACTCTTTGAGGCCCTCGGCTACGAAGACTCCAAGCGTGCCCTGGTGCACTACCCCAAAGAGGTCTACGGCAAGGAACTCACCGACAACACCCACTTCAATCCCTACGGCGCCTACGAGGTGGCCAAGTGCGTGGTCATGGGCATGAAGCAGCTCGGACTACCCGTCACGCAGTATCTGCGAGCAGACTGGCGCGACTTCAGTCCCGCACAGCCCGACGACTGGCACACGTTCCAGTGGGCTCCCTCGGTACTGACCGAAGCCAACAAACCCGACGGTAACTAAGACACACCACAGCAAGACTACAAGATGAAAAGACTATTTTCGGCCATAGCACTCGCGGCCGTCACCATGACAGCATCGGCCCAGTCGTGGCCCGCTCCCGCCACCGAGGCCAAGCCCGGCACACGCTGGTGGTGGCTCGGCTCTGCTGTAGACAAGGCAAACCTGCAGTGGACCCTTCAGGAGTATGCCCGCCACGGCATCGGCGCCGTAGAGATTACGCCGCTCTATGGCGTGCAGGGCAACCAGTCCAACAACATCGATTATCTCTCCGACAAGTGGATGGAGATGCTGCGCTACACCCAGGAGCAATGCCGTCAGAACGGCATCGAGCTCGACATGGCCACCGGCACAGGATGGCCCTTCGGCGGACCGTGGGTGCCGCTCAGGGAGAGCGCCTGCCGCGCCGTCTTCGTCGAGAAAGAAATTGACGCTGGCGACGTATGGACTACAGTCAACGGCCACCGGGGGCTGCAGCCCGACGGCAAGGCTCAGGACGGCATAGACCTCACGCTGTCGGAGAAAGATGCCAAGAACGCCTTCCTCGACAAGGTGATGGTCTACGCCCCCGACGGACAAGCGACCGACGTGACGGCCTGCATCTCCGAAGGCAAGCTGCCCTGGCCGCCCGAGATACTGCTGAGCAGCCAACTGAAGACGCTGAAAGGGAAAGCCAGGCAGACCCGACAGCAAGCCTTAGGACAGAAGAAATGGAAAGTAATCGCACTCTACGTGAAATACGGCGTGATGAAAGTCAAGCGTGCCGCACCCGGCGGCGAGGGACTCGTCGTCGACCACTTCGACCGCAAGGCCGTGCACAACTACCTGACCCACATCGAGACCGCCTTCGAGCGCACCAAGACGCCCTACCCCCACACCTTCTTCAACGACAGCTACGAGGTCGAGGCAGCCACATGGACACCGTCGCTGTGGCAGGAGTTTGAGCGGCGACGCGGCTACAAGCTGCAGGACCACCTGCCCCAACTGCTTGCAAGCTACATAAAGGATGACAGCCCACAGCCTGCAGCCACCGCCATGCGACGTTCACCCCGGCAGGTGCTCAGCGACTACCGCGAGACCCTCGGCGACCTGCTCCTGGAGAACTTCACCGAGCAGTGGACCGCCTGGGCACACAGCCACGGAGCCATCACACGCAACCAGGCCCACGGCTCCCCCGCCAACCTCATCGACTGCTATGCCGCCGTCGACATACCCGAGATAGAAGGCTTCGGACTGAGCGACTTCGGCATCAAGGGCCTCAGACAGGACCCCGGGAAGACGCGCAAGAACGACTCCGACTACTCCATGTTCAAGTATGCCCCGTCGGCAGCCCACGTATGCGGAAAGCCCTACACCTCGAGCGAGACGTTCACATGGCTCACCGAGCACTTCCGCACCTCGCTCTCACAGCTCAAACCCGACATCGACCTGATGTTCTGCGCGGGCGTCAACCACATGTTCTTCCACGGCACGGCCTACTCGCCCCAGGACGACGAGTGGCCCGGATGGAAGTTCTATGCCTCCATCGACATGAGCCCCACCAACAGCATATGGCGCGACGCGCCCTACTTCATGCAGTATGTGGAGCGCTGCCAGAGCTTCCTGCAGTGGGGACAGCCCGACAACGACTTCCTTGTGCTGCTGCCCGTGCGCGACGCTTGGAAGAAGGCCACCGGCAAGCTGCTCATGCAGTTCTCCATACACGCCATGGGCAAGCTCATGCCCGAGTTTCGCGACGCCATACTCCAGATAGACCGTGCCGGCTTCGACTGCGACTACATCTCCGAGCGCCTGCTCATGCAGACCACCTGCCAGGGCGGCATGCTCACCACCAGCGCCGGCACCACCTACCGCGGACTCATCATCCCCGGCAGCGGCGACATGCCCGCTGCAGTGAAGCAGCACATCGAGCAGCTACAACGACAGGGAGCACACATCATGTATGGCATCGATGCCGCGGCAATGGCACGGGCCGCACGTCCCGAGGCCATGAAGACACAGCTCGGACTCAAGGCCATCCGGCGAAAGAATGCTAGCGGACACCACTACTTCATAGCCAACCTCACGCCGCACGACATCAGGGCCGACATACCCCTGGCCGTCCAGGCCCGGCAAGCGCTCTGGTTCCATCCGCTCAACGGCGACATCACCATCGCCACCATCAGCGACGGCAAGGTGACCATCAGTCTGCGCAGCGGCGAGTCCGTCATCCTGCAGACCTTCAGCACGCCACAGACACTGACGGCAAAACAGCCCGTGGCTGCACAGACCACCCAGACCGTGGCCATCGCCTCCCCCTGGACGCTCACCTTCACCGACGAGGCACCCGCCGTGGGCAAGACTTACCAGCTGCCCACGCTCCAGACATGGGAAACGCTCGACGAGCACACACGCATCACCATGGGCACTGGCGTCTACACCACACACTTCAAGCTCAGCAAGAAGCAGCTACGGGGAGCCAAGGCATGGCAGATAGACCTGGGCGACGTGCGAGAGTCGGCACGCGTCTACATCAACCGACAGTTCATCGGATGCGCATGGAGCGTGCCCTTCGTGCTCGACTGCAGACAGGCACTCAAACCAGGCGACAACGAGTTGCGCATCGAGGTGACCAACCTCCCCGCCAACCGCATCAGCCACCTCGACCGCCAGGGCGTGAAATGGCGCAAGATGGAGGAGATCAACGTGGTAGACATCAACTACAAGAAGACACTCTACGACCAATGGCTCCCCATGCCCAGCGGTCTCAATTCCGAAGTTAAACTCATTAAGATATTATAACCCGCAACTCTATGGCAGAAGAACATCATCACCATCACCACCACCATCACCACAAGATGGACGGTGCAAGCAAGTTCAAGTATCAGCAGCTCAAGAGCATCCAGCGACGTCGATGGCTCGAGAAGTACAGCATGCGCGCCCTGCTCATCCTCGCAGCCGTCATGGTGACAGCCGTTATCGTGTGCTACACGTTTCTGTAATTCGGGAGAGCTATTTCGTACATTCCTACCGCAACAGTGATAAGCAGAACTAACGTCTGAGTTCCTGAAGCTCCTGTAACTCCTAAACTCTTATGACTGCCGAAATGGGGTATTCAATTTGTTGCGTCCAATTTGATTCAAGGTACGATTTTTTGACGTATGGCTCATTTTTGCAGGCTGATTTTGAGTAGTAGGTAGTCAATAGCTCAAATTGCAGGCTGCATTTCATCGTCAGGATTTCGGTAATGTAGAAACTATCATGTACCTTTGCTGCCGCAGTCTGAAGCGTAGTGGAGCTCTACTGGGGAGCAACTCCATAAGGAATAGGACTGTAATGCGGAAAGCATATTGACTCGAATGGGGACTGTCTGTGATGGGCACCCCCCATCATTACAGACAGTACTCCGACTGCTGGAGGGGACTCGGACTGGCATAAAGCCCGCCCCTTCGGTGTGACGGCCTGCCCGTTTTGCCATCCAGAGATTGCAAAACACCCCTCCATTTACCCCCTAAACGAGCCCCGTCTACCCGCTAGCCGACCCTCCGCTACCCCCTAGCCGAGGGTCGGCTAGCGGGTAGACGGGGCTCATTTAGGGGGTAAACCGAAAGCAAAGGATGCTTAAAAACACAACGCTCTCATTCTCAACGATTTACAAAATGCCATTTTTAGCCACTAATTCCAGTGTCTGTGCATCCCTGTAGGGACGGGCTTTATGCGTGTCGGCCATATCCGGCAAGAAAAAAACAGCGGATTTGAGAAATCTCGCACAAGTCAGTTGCCAGAAAGAAAAAAAATGTGTACTTTTGCACACGCGTGTCCATGCAGACACGACACACACCCTATAAAAGAAGGCAGAGACAAATGAAACAATATCTTGACTTGCTCGACCTCATCCTGCGTGAGGGCGTGCAGAAGGGCGACCGTACCGGCACAGGCACACTGAGCGTGTTTGGCCACCAGATGCGGTTCGACCTGTCTGAGGGCTTCCCGCTGCTCACGACGAAGAAGCTCCACCTGAAGTCCATCATCTACGAGCTGCTATGGTTTCTGCGAGGCGACACCAACGTGCACTACCTGCAGGAGCACGGCGTGCGCATCTGGAACGAATGGGCCGATGCCGACGGCGAGCTGGGACCGGTCTATGGCCACCAGTGGCGCTCCTGGCCCGACTACGACGGCGGCGCCATCGACCAGATAAGCATGGTGCTCGACCAGATACGCCACACCCCCGACTCCCGCCGCATGATGGTCTCGGCATGGAACGTGGCCGAAGTGAACCGCATGGCGCTGCCGCCCTGCCACACGATGTTTCAGTTCTACGTGGCCGACGGGCGCCTGTCGCTGCAGCTCTACCAGCGGTCGGCCGACACCTTCCTCGGCGTGCCCTTCAACATCGCGTCGTATGCCCTGCTCTGCATGATGATGGCACAGGTGTGCGGACTCAAGCCCGGAC
>CAJOHP010000082.1 GCA_905234355.1 uncultured Prevotella sp.
GTCTGTGGCTGCTCGACAAGGGCGGCTACCCCGTGTTCGACGGCAACCCCATCGACGCCATCACCTACTTCAAGACCGCCGCCGACTATGCCGACGCCGAGACCAGCGCCTGCCCCACCTGCGGCAACGTGAACCCCGAGGTGGTGCTCAACATCATCGACGAGCGGGCACTCACCGGCAGCGGCGAGCTCTCCGACGAGCGCAAGATGACGCCCCAGGAGTGGCACGAGCTCTACCTGAAGCACCGCCCTGCACTCGAGCAGCCACGGCAGGCCGACATCCCGCCGTCGGACCAGAAGAAGCCGGGCATGGTCAGCCAGTTTGCCATCTTCCTTGAGCGCACCTTCAAGACCAAGATTACCAATGTGCAGTATCTCTGCATCGCCCTGCTGCAGGCACCGCTGCTGGCCGTGGTGTGCGCTCTGCTCACCCACTATGCACCGCCAGAGGGCTACAGCGTGATGGCCAACAAGAACATGGTGAGCTACTTCTTCATGGCCGTCATCGTGGCTACCTTCATAGGCATGAGCGGCAGCGCCGAAGAGATCATCAAAGACCGCGCGCTGCTCAAACGCGAGAGCTTCCTGCGGCTGTCCTACGGCAGCTACATCTCGTCCAAGATAGTCTTCATGGCCCTGCTCTCGCTTGTGCAGACCTTCCTCTTCATCCTCGTGGGCAACAGCATCATGGGCCTGGGACTCTTCGGCGTGTGGTGGCTCGTGCTTTTCGTCACCGCCCTGCTCTCCAACCTCGTGGGCCTGCTGCTCTCGCAGTGTCTCAGCTCGGTGGTGGCTATCTACATCAGCATACCCATGCTGCTCATCCCGCAGATACTGCTGTGCGGACTGGTGGTGAGCTTCTCCGACCTCACACCCAAGAGCACCACGGGCAACGTGCCTCTCATCGGCGACGTGATACCCTCGCGCTGGGCCTATGAGGCGCTGGCCGTCACCACGTTTGCCGACAACGACTACGAGCGTCCCTTCTTCCCCCTGGACAAGGAGATATACGAGACACAGTTATACAACGTGGGGTGGCTCTACGAGCTGCAGTCACAGCTTGAGACACAGGCCGACGAGGCACGGCGCGGCCTGGACGTGAAGCCCGAGCACCTCGAGGTGATCAAGACCAACCTGCCCGTGGTGGCCTCCTACTGCGGCATGGAGCCCTACAATGGAGCTTACGACTACGCCACGCTCCGCGCCTATATGAAGGAGTGCGAGCGCCGGCTGTCGCACCGCGGCAACAAGGCCACGCTCGAGCGCGACCGCATGGTGACGCAGCGCATACGCACCGAGGGCAAGGAGGCCCTGCTGCAGCTCAAGCGCGACCACTACAACGCGAAGCTCGAGGAGTTTGTCGTCGGGGCCGACAAAGGACGCATGGTCGACGTTGTCGACGGACACATCGTGCCCCGCATGTACAGCGTCTTCCTCACACCGAGCAGCCACACAGGCCGTGCGCCCTTCTACAGCAGCGAGAAGGTGCTGGGGCAGTGGCACGTCAAGACACTGTGGTTCAACATGGCGGTGATGCTTCTGATGAGCATCGTCGTGGCCCTGCTGCTCTACACCGACTGCCCTGGGCGCTACGTGAGGAAACAGTCGTGAGGATAAGGAAAGAAACAGAACGAAACAAAAACCTATATTAATTACAACAAACTATTCAACAATGAAGAAATTATCTATTTTTGCTGTGGCATTAGCAGCAATGGCTTTCACCGCATGTGGAGGCAACAAGAGTGGCCAGGCCACTGAGGAGACCGATTCGCTGAAGGCTTTTGAGCAGGAGCAGATTGAGGAGAAGATCAAGATGGAGTTCGACAGCCTCGCCTCTGAGCTGGGCAAGCTCAAGAAGCTGCCTGTGGTGAACGCCGAGGGTGGTATCACGCTCACCGCCGAAGAGAAGCAGGTGAAGCCCGACTACCTGTTGAACCCCTCTGCAGCCGACAACGCCGAGACGCTGGCCGAGAAGTATCGCATGCTCAGCGCCCTGTCGGTCGACAAGCAGGTGGCTGCCGCCTACGAGATGCCCGTCGACGACTATAAGGCCGCCATCATGAAGCTCGTGGGCGAGCTCAACGACCCGTCGTTCAAGGCGCTCGACGACAATGCCACGCTCCTGGACGAGGCCCAGAACCTCTACAACGAGATGGAGCAGAACGGACGCATCAACTTCTTCTGGCAGATGGCTGCCACCTCGCTCGTCGAGCAGCTCTTCGTCATCAGCCAGAACAGCGACAAGTTCCTCGAGGCCTTCGACGACGATGCCGCCTCCAACGTGACCTACCGCATCGTGCTGCTGCAGGACGCCATCAACCGCCTCACCGCCTATGACCCCGAGATAGAGCCTGTGGCCAACGCCATCAAGCCTCTCTCTGTGCTCAACGCCATCAGCGTGGCCGACCTCAAGACGCAGCTCGCTGCCGCCAAGGAGCAGATTGTGGCTGCACGCGCCGCACTCGTGAAGTAAGAAAGAGCAGGACTGACACATGCAACGCCGGCCGCAGCCGCCCTCTCGGGGCTGACTACGGCCGGCGTTGCAGTGCCGCGAGCGGGACTCGAACCCGCACAACCATTCCTGGTCAAGGGATTTTAAGTCCCTCGTGTCTACCATTCCACCATCGCGGCATTGGCTTTGCGCATGCAAAGGTAAGGCGTTTTTTTCAAACGGCCAAACTTTTCCTGCTATTTTTTGGAAGTATCCCCCCCCTTAGTTGTGGGCGTAGAGCCGCTGCCCGTTATACTCCACCCTGTACTCTATGAGGCGGGGCGTCTGCTCCGTACCGTTGACGGGGATGCCCTCGGCATTGGGGTTGAAGACTGTCTTGCACTTCTTGCACTCGAGCATGCGGCCACGGTCGGCCCACGTGAGCGGACAGATGGGCGACGTGCTGTTCTGCAGGCATTGCGGGCACTGCCCGTCGTAGCACTTCAGCCCGTTGAAGTTGGAGCAGCCGATGATGAGCCGGCGGTTGGCGCCCATATTGTCGTAGGTCAGCCGGCGGTTTTCTATCTCGGTGGTCATGGCGATGTCGGTCTGCGACGCCTCCCAGCTACCCTGGTTGGGCGTGAGATAGAGGTGGGTGACGCCCGCCACGAATTTCGGCTCGACGACGACAAACTGCCCCGGGTTGTTCAGCGACAGCGTGAGGACGCTCGCGGGGTGGTCGCTGGCATAGAAGACGAAGCTGCATCGATACTGCGTGGAGAACTGCTCGTCGGCCGCACATCCGGCCAGCGTGCCGAGCAGCGCCACGAGCAGTGCCGCCATGGTGTGGCGCCGGAGGGCTCGTCCGACGCGGTCCATAGCCCCGGCGCACAGGGGGTGTCGACGGCATCTCATGGCTCGAGCAGCTTTTTCTCGGCCTGCTCCACGCGGTCGAAGGAGAACTGCTTCATGGTCTCGTGCATGAGCGCCTCGATGCGGTCGTTGCACAGATGGCCTATGGAGCCCTCATGCGTGTGGTGTATGTCCTTGCATGGCGTAAACTGTCCCGCCTCGATGTCCAGCCCCACCTTCTTGTAGGCATCGCGGAAGGGCATGCCCGCGGCGGCCAGGCGGTTGACCTCCTCGACGGAGAACATCGGGTCGTAGATGGCGTTGTCCAGGATGTGCTCGTTGACCTTGATGCGGCGTATGATATATGCCGTCATGTCCAGGCAGTCCAACAGCTCGTCGAAGGCGGGCAGGAATGCCTCCTTGATGATTTGCAGGTCGCGGAAGTAGCCCACGGGCAGGTTGTTCTTGATGAGTGTGATCTGCTGTGGCAGGGCCTGCAGCTTGTTCATCTTGGCGCGTATGAGCTCGAAGACGTCGGGGTTCTTCTTGTGGGGCATGATGCTCGACCCGGTGGTGCACTCCTTGGGCAGCTCGATGAAGGCGAAGTTCTGCGAGTTGAACAGGCAGGCATCCATGGCGAGCTTTGCCACCGTGGCGGCCACCGAGGCCATGGCCATGGCCACGCCGGTCTCCATCTTTCCTCGTCCCATCTGTGCGTAGACCACGTTGTAGTCCATCGTGTCGAAGCCCAGCAGGTCGGTGGTCAGCTGTCGGTTCAGTGGGAAGCTGCTGCCGTAGCCTGCCGCCGAGCCGAGCGGGTTGCGGTTGGTCATGCGCCATGCGGCCAGCAGAAACTGCATGTCGTCGCAGAGGCTCTCGGCATAGGCGCCAAACCACAGTCCGAAGCTCGAGGGCATGGCCACCTGCAGGTGGGTGTATCCCGGCATGAGCACGTCCTTGTGCTCGTTGCTCTTGGCTATCAGCTCACCGAAGAGTGCGCCGACGGCGTCGACCACCTCGCGCAGCTTATGGCGTGTGAAGAGCTTGAGGTCGACGAGCACCTGGTCGTTGCGCGACCGTCCCGAGTGTATCTTCTTACCCATGTCGCCCAGGCGGCGGGTGAGCAGCAGCTCCACCTGTGAGTGCACGTCTTCTATGCCCTCTTCTATCTGGAAGCGGCCGGCGACGGCCTCGCCATAGATGGCGCGCAACTCACGGAGCAGCACAGGCAGCTCGTCGTGGCCCAGCAGGCCGATGGACTCCAGCATGGTGATGTGGGCCATCGACCCCAGCACGTCGTAGGGGGCGAGGTAGAGGTCCATCTCGCGGTCACGCCCCACGGTGAAGCGTTCTATCTCCTTGTTTATCTCGTAGTTTTTCTCCCAGAGTTTCATCGTTTGGTTTTGTTTTCGTTGGGTTTCGTTCATGTCGTTCGGAGTTCTCACAGTGTCTCTATCTCTTCCTTCCCGAGTCCGGTAATGTCTGCTATCACGCTGACAGGGAACCCTTTGGCCTTCATGCTGGCACGTGGGGGGTGTGCGGTGTCTCGCTACACGTAGGGCACCATGGCCAGCACGTCGGCTATCTTCTCCACGCCGTCCTTCAGGGGCCCGGCCACCATGCCCTTGAGCATGAAGGGGATGTCGGCCTTCACCGTCACCTTCATCTTCGCGCTGTCGGCTGTGACGGGCAGGACCTGTATCCAGAGGTTGAAGGGCATGGGCGAGTTCACACTCTCAAACTTCACGCACTTGGGCTCGTCGCGGTCTATGATGCGCAGGGTGATCTGCCCCACAGGCGGCACGCTCACCGAGACGGTGTCGTGGTCGAACGAGAAACTCTCTATCTTGTCCTGCGGCACGCGGTCGCGCACGCGCTCCAGGTTGTTCAGGTCGCTGATGTTGCGGTAGACCGCCTCCTGCGAGTACGGCACCTGCTTGATACTGCTTTCAAATGTTGTCATTGTCTCCACTGGCTTGGGTTCTCTCTCCACTCGGCCAGCACGGCCTTGTCTGCTTCCTTGATATATCCGGTCTCGGCGGCCTGCTCGAGCACGGCGCCGTAGTCGCTCAGCGTCAGCAGGCGCACGCCGGCCTGGCGGAATGCCTCCTCGGCCACGGGGAATCCGTAGGTGAACGAGGCCACCATGCCCACCACCTCTACGCCATACTGTCGCAGGGCCTCGACGGCCTTCAGGCTGGAGCCGCCCGTGGAGATGAGGTCTTCCACCACCACCACCTTGGCCCCCTGGGGCAGGAAGCCCTCCACCTGGTTGCCCATGCCGTGGTCTTTCGGCTTCGGACGCACGTAGGCATAGGGCAGGCCCAGCTCGTCGGCCACCAGCGCGCCCTGTGCTATGGCTCCTGTGGCCACGCCGGCCACGGCCTCGGCCTCGGGGAACTCACTCTGGATGAGATGGCAGAGCTCCAGCTTCACCAGCGAGCGCACCTCGGGAAACGACAGTGTCTTGCGGTTGTCGGTGTAGATGGGCGACTTCCAGCCGCTAGCCCACGTAAACGGGGTGTCGGGCTGCAGCTTGATGGCCTCTACGTCCATCAGCTTCTGTGCAAAAATCTTCTTGATGCTGTTCATATATATATATAAATAATGTGTAGTTGCCGTAGCACTTGTTGCCTGTGGTCACACGGGGGCCCTCGCCTGCACCTGTGGCGGAGTGCAGCACTGATAGCGCAGCCTACTGAACACCTGATGAGTTATACGGTCACCCTCGCCCGCGTTACCAGAGTCGGCTGCAAAGTTACGAATAAGCGGCCAAAACACCAAAATTACGGGAAAGAATTTTCGCCTCAACAGGCTTTATCTGCGAGCGGCGTCCCTGCAAGAGCCATGCCACCGGCTCCGCACGGCTCTTGCCTAACTCCCAAGAGATGAGGTCTTAATAATCTGTAATTTACACACACTTTTGCCCGATATATGCCGCTAATGAAGAAAAAATGCGTAACTTTGCACCAAATTTAACTAAATCCAAAAGCGACAAAAATGAAAAGAAACCTTCTGTTGTTACTTGCCGGGCTGCTGCTTTCCACCGTGATGGAGGCTGCCCCCGTAGATATGGAGCAGGCCCGGCGTCTGGCCTCCCGCTTCCTGATGGAGCGCAGTGAGAGCCGCGCCCCCGTGGTCCTGCAGCGCGTGAGTCTGCAGGACGGCATCGCCCGTCGCAGCGCCTCGGTGACCGACGGCGACCTGCTCTACGTGTTCAACGCTGCACGCACGCAGGGCGGCTACGTCGTCGTCAGTGGCGACGACCGCACACCGGCCATCCTGGCCTATAGCGACGAGGGCTCACTGACCGCCGACGCCATGCCCGAGGCCATGCGCGGCATGCTTGAGAGCTATGCACGGCAGATAGCCTATATGGCCGACCACAACGTGCAGAACGCGCCGCGCCGCGCTGCCGAGCGCCAGAAGGTAGCCGCCATGGTCACCACCGCGTGGGACCAGAGCGCGCCCTACAACCAGAAGTGCCCCGTCGACACACGCAACAACCAGCGCTCGGCCACAGGCTGTGTGGCCACCGCACTGGCACAGCTGATGAACTATCACAAGTACCCGCAGCGCACGCTCAGCACCATACCGGCCTACACCACGTGGAGCCTGAAGCTCAAGGTCGACGCCATAGAGCCCACCGACATCGACTGGGACAACATGCGGCCCAACTACCGCACCTACAGCACGGCGGCACAGAAGGAGGCCGTCGCCACGCTCATGTTTCTCATCGGTGCATCTGTCAGCATGGACTATAGCGCCACGGGCAGCGGAGCAAGCAGCGCCTCGGTGGAGCCGGCCGTGAGAGACTACTTCGGATATACCGGAGCGCGACTCCTCTCGCGCGACGACTACACCCTCGATGAGTGGGAAGACCTGATCTACCGGGAGATGGTCACCAACGGCCCCGTCTACCTCGCCGGACAGTCGGCCGGCGGCGGACATGCCTTCCTCATCGACGGATACGACAAGGACGGATACTTCCACGTGAACTGGGGATGGAGCGGCACAGGCAGCGACTACTGCCTGCTCAGCGTGCTCAACCCCTACAACACCTCTGGACTGGGCAGCAGCACCACCGAAGACGGATTCAGCTACGCACAGGACATCCTCGCAGGCATGAACCCTGCCGTCACCACACCCGCACAGGGCATGAGCCTCACAGCATCGAGCATGCGCGTCTACGGCCGCAGCTCACTGCAGCGCAATGCCAGCGGCAACTTCGCCATACAGGCACGCGCCATGCTCTACAACATGAGCTACGACGATGCCAACTTCGAGTACGGCCTGGCCATCGTCGATGCCAACGGCAACCGCGTGGCAGAGACCAAGACCGGCAGCCGGGTCATCGGCGGACTGACCGGCTATGAGTTCACCCTCACCTGTGCCACCAACCTCGCCGACGGGCAATACAAGGCGGTGGCCATCTCGCGACAGGCGGGCACCACGAAATGGGAGGTGTGCGGAGGCAGCCTCAACTACTTCCTGGGCATCACCGTCAGCGGCGACAACGCCACGCTCACCAGCCCCACCATCAGCATCGAGAGCGGCGAGTGGACCGCCACGGGCAACACCGCCCCCGGCAGCCTCATCCCCCTGCGCATCAGGCTCACCAACAACGGCTCCGACTTCTACCGCGACGTGATGCTCATGAGCGACGGAAAGGTGCTCGCCGGCAGACGACTAGACCTCAAGGCCGGCGAGACAAAGGACTTCGACATCGACTTCGGTACCGACACCGAGGGCACCATGTTCCTGCAGCTCTGCTATGAGTCCGACCGTTCCATGGTTCCCTTCGCTCAGGCTGCACTGCTCGTGTCAAGAAAGGGCGGAGGCATCGTGGACGGGCAGCGCCTGCTCACACTCGCCACCAACATCATCGGGCTCTCCGGCGACGTGATGAAGGCCAACGCCGAGGGCGCCTCGACCGTCACCGTCACCGCCAACGTGACCAACCGCGGCAGTGCCGACTACAACGACAGCTTCGGCGCCGACCTGCTCGATGCCGAAGGCAACATGCTCAGGACCGTGGAGCAGAAAATCAGCCTGAAGGTCAACGACTACGTCAGCACCCAGCTCGTCTTCGACAACGTGCCCAACGAGGCCAGCTATCAGGTCAAGGTGTGGTATAAGGACACACAGGGCGCTAAGGTCTTCGACGAGCAGGACTTCGCCTTCAGCATTACGCCGTTTACCGGCATTGAGCACAACCTGGCTATCAAGATGACGCTCAGCAACCTCAACACACGCACAAAGAAGCTCACCAACGCCAACCCGCACCTCACCCTGCAAATCACCAACAAGGGCAGCTACGACTACAACGACCGCCTGCTCGTCAGGGTGTGTAAGATTGTGGACAGGCAGCCCGTCGACATCGGCAAGAACTACGACGAGCAGCTGCAACTGCCCGTGGGCGACAAGGTGGAGCGCGAATACGACTTCACAGGACTCGTCAACGGCGAGGTCTATGCCGTCATGGCCGACTACGTGACCGAAGGACAGCTCACCTCGCTGCTCAACTACCTGGACTTCATCGTCGACGACCCCAATGCCGACGCCGTCCGCGACATCGTGGCACACATCGGCGCCGACAGGATGATCACCATCTGCGACCTCAGCGGACGACAGGTGGCACGCGTCAGGGCCGCACTGCTCGAGCAGACCCTGCGCCAGCTGCCCAAGGCGGTCTATGTGGTGGAAGGTGCTAAAGTGTATAACGATGCAAGATAACAACAGCGAGCCACAGCAGCAACGGCAGCCAGAGAGCGACAACGACCTGGTGCGCCGCATTGCAGAGAAGAAGTATGAGTTTGGCTTCACCACCGACGTCGAGACCGACATCATCCCCACCGGTCTCAGCGAAGACGTGGTGCGCCTCATCTCCGAGAAGAAGGGCGAGCCTGCCTGGATGCTCGACTTCCGCCTGAAGGCTTTCCGCCACTGGCAGCAGATGGAGCAGCCCGCATGGGGCCACGTCGCCCTGCCCCCGATAGACTACCAGGCCATCAGCTACTACGCCGACCCCACAGCCAGAAA
>CAJOHP010000083.1 GCA_905234355.1 uncultured Prevotella sp.
GTGGATGGCCTACCTGAAGGACGGCATCATCAGCGACGACACCAAAGACCCCGGCCTTCAGGAGGCTCGCAAAAAGCTGGACATCATGAAGATGTCGAAAGAGGAGCAGCGCGCATACCGTGACTATATGGTCAGCGTCTATTC
The DNA here is from genome assembly GCA_905234355.1 of uncultured Prevotella sp. GTDB lineage: Bacteria > Bacteroidota > Bacteroidia > Bacteroidales > Bacteroidaceae > Prevotella. The sequence goes on from CAJOHP010000083.1 coordinate 145, forward strand.
CACTCAGGATGCCTTTGAGACAGCCAGAGCCGAGGGACGTGCCGAAGGCCACGCCGAGGGACGTGCCGAAGGTATTCAGGCAATAGCTCTCAAAATGAAGCAGAGGGGCAAGTCTACAGAAGAGATAGCAGAGCTTACAGACCTGACGAAAGAAGAGATTGAACGGTTGTGACAGACAGGCAGCAGCGGCCGCTATCCAGCCGGTCGATTGCGCCAATGTCTATTTGTCTTAATGTCTTATTTTCGCGGTCTACGCAGATATACGGCTATTCCGCGTGTCTGATGCGCCCGTAAGACCACTGCTGCCGCACCTCTCACAGGCACAAATGCATAGGCTATGGCGGCGTGGACACGGAGGGCGAGCGCGAGGCCGACTCGCGCCGCCATGGTGTGTGGGACGACGACGAAGAGGAAGAACAGCGCAACACCTGGTAGCAACCGGGGGACGGGCTAGCCCACGGTAGGGACTCGGACAGGCATAAAGCCAGTCCCTACAGCAGCCTGTCCGCCCTGCGCCTGCCGCAGCAGCAACCTGTCCGCCCGGCCCTGCCACAGCCTGTCCGAGAAGAAAAGAACACAGCCACCCGGTCTGCGAGGCCGGGTGGCTGTGTATGTGTATTGCGTAAGGGATTGGGGCTTAGTAGTTGGGCAGCTCCAGCCACTTCACGTAGCAGAAGTCCTGACGGTGGGGCAGGTTCTTGTTCTTCGGATACATGCGCACGGCACTCTTGTACTGTCCTGCCTGCTTGGGAGCGAGCTTGGCCTCGAAGGTGTAGTTGTTGCCCTCATGGCCCACCATCTTCAGCGGCTCGATGCTGTAGATGCTCTCCTGGCCCTCCTTGTTGGTGAAGATGTTGACCTTCTCGAGTGCGACGGCATCGTCGAGTCCCTGCTCGTTGATGACGTAGCGCAGGGTGTACTCCTGTCCGGTGAGCACGCCGGCGGCTGGGTAGTCCCACTCACAACTGACCACGCCGATGGCGTCCCAGCGTTCGGCCACGGTCTCTTTCCACAGGGCTATCTCCTTGGCCAGGCGATAGTCGTTCTTCGAGATTTCCTTGAAGCGCTTGGCCTCCTTCTCATAGAACTTGGAGTAGTAGTCGTCGAGCTGGCGCTTCATAGTATAGTGGGGTGCTATCTGTGCGATGGAGTTCTTGATGACCTTGATCCATCCCTCGCTCAGACCCTTCTCGTCCTTGTCGTAGTAGAGGGGTATGATCTCGTTCTCGAGCAGCGAGTAGATGGTGGCAGCATCGAGCTGGTCCTGATAGCCCTGGTTCTGATAGGTGCGCTTCTCGGTGAGTGCCCATCCGGCGCCCTCGCGGTAGCCCTCAAGCCACCATCCGTCCTTGACGCTGAGGTTGACCACGCCATTCATCTCGGCCTTCTCGCCGCTGGTGCCGCTGGCCTCGAGGGGGCGTGTGGGGGTGTTCATCCAGATATCGACGCCCGAGACGAGACGGCGGGCCAGGAGGAAGTCGTAGTCCTCGAGGAAGATGATCTTGCCGAGGAACTCGGGGCGCTGCGAAATCTCGTATATGCGCTTGATGAGTCCCTGTCCGGCTCCGTCGGCGGGGTGAGCCTTGCCGGCGAAGAGGAAGATGACGGGATGCTCGGGGTCGTTGACTATCTTGGACAGGCGAGTCTCGTCGGTGAAGAGCAGGTGTGCACGCTTGTAGGTAGCGAAGCGGCGGCAGAAGCCGATGACGAGTGCGTTGGGGTTCATCTTCTCCAGGAGTCGCACCACGCGCGATGGGTCGCCCTGGTTGCGCAGCCACGTCTCGCGGAACTGCTCCTTGATGTAGTCGAAGAGCTTCTGCTTCAACGCCATGCGCGTGTCCCAGATCTCCTCGTCGGGCACGTTGTAGATGCCTTCCCAGATGCTCTGGTTGGACTGGTCGTACATGAAGTTCTCGCTGAAGTATCTCTCATAGACCTTGCGCCACTCGGTAGCAGCCCATGTGGGGAAGTGCACGCCGTTGGTGACGTAGCCCACGTGGTTCTCCTCGGGATAGTAGCCTTTCCAAATGTCGGCAAACATCTTCTGGCTGACCCATCCGTGGAGCTTGGACACGCCGTTGACCTCCTGACAGGTGTTGCAGGCGAAGGTAGACATGCAGAACTTCTCGCCGTGGTCGTCGGGGTTGGTGCGTCCCATGCCGATGAACTCATCCCAGGAGATGCCGAGCTTTTGCGGATAGGCTCCCATGTACTTGCCGAAGAGTCCCTCGTCGAAGTAGTCGTGGCCTGCAGGCACAGGGGTGTGCACAGTGTAAAGACCGCTGGCACGGACGAGCTCCATGGCCTGGTTGAAGGTGAGTCCCTGCTCGATGTAGTCACACAGGCGCTGCAGGTTGCACAGGGCTGCGTGGCCCTCGTTGCAGTGGTAGATGTCTTTTTTGATGCCGAGCTTCTTCAGTGCGAGCACGCCGCCGATGCCGAGCAGTATCTCCTGCTTGAGTCGGTTCTCCCAGTCGCCGCCATAGAGCGAGTGGGTGATGGGCTTGTCGAAGTCAGAGTTCATCTCGTTGTCGGTATCAAGCAGGTAGAGCTTGATGCGGCCCACGTTGACCTGCCAGAGATAGGCATGCACCTGGTAGTTGTTGTAGGGCACGTCGACGACGACGGGGTTGCCCTCCTTGTCGATGACGCGCTCGATGGGCAGCGACGAGAAGTTCTGAGCCTCATACTTGGCAATCTGCTGTCCGTCGATGGAGAGCGACTGTGTGAAGTAGCCGAAGCGATAGAGGAATCCCACTGCGACCATGTCTACATTGCTGTCGCTGGCCTCTTTGAGGTAGTCGCCTGCGAGCATGCCCAGACCGCCGGAGTAGATCTTGAGTGCGGAGTGCATGCCGTACTCCATGGAGAAGTAAGCCACGGAGGGGCGCTTCTTGTCGGGTTCCACGTCCATATAGGCACGGAACAGCTTATATACTTCCTTGATGCGCTTCATGAGCGTCTTGTCCTTGACAATGGCCTCCTTGCGGGGCAGGCTGAGTTGCTCGAGCAGCTGCACGGGGTTGTGCTTCACGTCGTGATAGAGTTCGGGGTCGAGGTCGCGGAACAGGTCGCGGGCCTCATAGTTCCACACCCACCAGAGGTTGTGGGCAATCTCGTCGAGACACTTCAGCTCTTCGGGAAGGCTCGACTTCACCGTGAGCTCCTTCCACTGCGGAGCATTCACGTAGTCAGCTTTAATCTTCATATTGTGTAGTTTATTGGGGTTTTGCAATAGTTGTTTCTTTCTAGCCTATCCGTGTCTCCGAAAGCTCAGCCATGCGCTCTTCGGCTCTGCGCAGAGCGATGTCGTAGGCCTCGTAGTAGTAACGGATGAACTGGCTCCAGAGAGCCTTCTTCGACAGGGCGGCCGCAGCCTTACGGCAGCGCTCCACCTCCTTGTCGGAGAGCTGTGAGAAGTAGGCCACGGCGTCGCGGATGGCGTCGGCCACGTCGGAGTAGTTGTAGTCGGTGCGGTGTATGACCTTCAAGCCGTCGGTGATGCGGCCCTCGTGTCCGAACTCCTTGTTGGCCCAGAGTCCGAAGCCAGCCAGGTCGGTAGTGATGCAGGGCACGTGGAAGGCCACGGCCTCGAGCGGGGTATAGCCCCACGGCTCGTAGTAGCTGGGATAGATGCAGAGGTCGTTGCCTACGAGCACGTCGTAGTACGACAGGTTCATGATGCCGTCGTGGCCGTCGAGATAGCAGGGCAGGAAGATGACCTTCACCTTGTCTTCAGTCCGGTTCTGCATGTCGTAGTGCTTCATCATATTGAGCACGTTGTCGTGGTTCATCTCGTGCAGCCAGTGGGTAATCATAGGCAACTCCAGCCTCTCGCCGCCCTTCTCCAGGTTTGCCTTCAGGTCTTCGCGCGGCTCCCTGACCCATGCTGGCACGGTGATGAAGGCCACGACGGTCTTCTTCAGGTCGCGGTCGTGGCGCAGGCGGTTCATGGCCTCGATGAAGACGTCGATGCCCTTGTTGCGGAACTCGTAGCGCCCGGAGGTCGAGACGATGAGTGCATCGTCGGGCATCTGCACGCCGAGCAGTGCTCCAGCCACCTCGAGCATGCGTCGGCGTGCGAGCTTGCGCTTGCGCGAAAAAGCCTGCGTCTTGGGCACGAAGCTGTTGTCGAAACCGTTGGGCAGCACCACGTCGACAGGTTTGTCGAGCAGTTCCTCGCACTCGTGGGCGGTGATGTCGCTCACGGTGGTGAAGCAGTCCACGTGGTGGGCCGTCTGCTTCTCTATGGAGTGCTTCGACTGCATGTTGAGCTCTTCGGCCATCTGGTCGCCGTTGTAGGCAAAGAGATAGTCGTAGAGGGGTTTCTGGTTGCCGGCGATGCTGCGCCCTATGCTCGTGGCATGGGTGGTGAAGACGGTGGCTATCTCGGGCACATTATAATTAATGTATAATGCACCCAGACCGCACATCCACTCATTGGCGTGGTAGAGACACCTGGGCGCGGCCTCGGTTGCCTGCTGGTCGTCGGCCGACCGCAGATGGCGGTAGATGCTCTCCACCACACGGGCAGCAGCATAGCTGAACATGGATGCCTCGTCGTAGTCGCCGTAGGCATGCAGCGAGTCCACCTGATAGTGCTCCCAGAGCATGGTGTAGATCTGGTTCTTTTGCTCAAAGAAGGGTCGGAAGTCTACGAGCACTGCCACAGGCTCGCCGGGGATGGTCCATCGGCCCACACGCACACGCAAGCCCTCTTGTGCAGCTTGCTGTCGCCATACGGCCATAAGGCTCTTATCCTCACTGAAATAGGGGCTCTCATGCTCTGTCCAAAAATCAGGGCCGATGAATATCACTCTATCCTGAAGTCTGTCCTGCAGCGTCTTTGCCCGAGTGGAGAGGACGGTGTAAATGCCACCTACTTTGTTGCATACCTCCCAGCTCGACTCAAAGATGTAATCGGGCGTTTGAAGTTGTCTGTCCATTAGTCGTTCGTTATTCGAGGGCGCAAAGTTACGAAGAAAAAATGAGAAAATGCACTGTTTCACGCATTTATTTTTTATTTTTTCCTATTATTTGATTTATATTGAGTAACTTTGCGCCAAAAATACACTATCGGCATGAAACATATCGCACTCACCGCCGCCATGGCGCTGCTCTCGCTGGGGGCATGGTCGCAGACTGACAGCACGCTCTTCCGCGGCTATTTCGAAAACCGCGAGTACGACGTCTACCTGCGTCTCGACCTTTATGCGCAGGACATTGTGGTGCCAGGCCAGGACTACTACGGGGCGCTGCCCGGCTATCTGGGCAAGGTCAACAACCCGTTCTGCTGGCTCTTCGTGAGCGCCCGTCTGAAAGGCGAGCGCGAGGCCCTTCTGAGCGTTGTCAACGACTACGGGTCGGAAGACCTCGAGGCCACGCTCACCGCACCCGACGACTCTACGCTGCTGCTCCGCCAGGACGAGGGCAGCACCATTAAGGTGCCTCGCGACCGCAAGTGGCAGAAGCTGCCCAAGACCATCGCTTTCCGCAGGGTGAAGGGAAGGCCGTGAGCACTGAAGCCTGGTTACTAGAGCAAAAGACGGGGAAAACAAGGTAAATTCTCCGGCTTTTTGCCCCGCACCTTTGGCTGTTTGCAAATTATTCGCTACCTTTGCACCCCGCTTCACCACCAACAGCGCCTTATTCAGCGGCTACCAAAAAGCAATGCAGCAATGAACGACATCAAGAAAATAGTGCTCACCGGAGGTCCCTGTGCAGGAAAGACCACTGCTCTGGTGCGCATCATCGACCACTTCACCAGCCTGGGGTTCAAGGTGTTCACCATCCCCGAGGTGCCCACGCTCTTCACGCAGGCAGGCATGAACTACCTCACCCGCAACCATGCCTTCTTCTATGAGGGCGAAAAAGCCACACTCGAGATACAGCTTGCCTTGGAGGATAAGTTCACACGCATGGCCGAGCAGTGTGACAAGCCCGCCATCATCGTCTGCGACCGTGGCGCCATGGACATCTCGGCCTATATGGAGCCCGACCTCTGGCAGCAGATCACCGGTGCCGTGGGCACATCGTCTACCGAGCTGCGACAGCGCTACGACGCCGTACTGCACCTCGTCTCGGCCGCCGACGGCGCCGAGCAGTTCTACACCACGGCCAACAACGCCCAGCGCTACGAGCAGATGAACGAGGAGGGACTGCGCATAGCACGGTCGCTCGACAAGAAGGTGATGCACGCCTGGACGGGTCACCCTCACCTGCGTGTCATCAACAACCACGACGACTTCGAGCGCAAGATGCAGCGCGTGGTCAAGGAGATAAGCAGTGTGCTCTCCCTGCCGCAGCCCATCGAGGAGGAGCGCAAGTACATCGTCAGGGTGACGGCACCGCTGCCCGACGACGCCATCGAGAGCGACATCACACAGACCTACCTCACGGCCGAGGCCGACACCGAGGTGCGCCTCAGAAAACGCTCGTGGGGCAAACGCAACCACTACGTGCACACCACGAAGAAGAAGCTGTCGGACAGCGAGGAGCTCGTCACCGAGCGACAAATAAACCAAAGCCTCTACGAGATGATGCTCTCCCTGGCCGACCCCTCGCGACGCACCATCAGCAAGCACCGCACAAGCTTCATCTATCAGGGACAGTACTTCGAGATAGACACCTTCCACGGTGACCTCGAGGGGCTCGTCATCCTCGAGACCAAAGGCATAGCACAGGGCGAACCGCTCAAGTTGCCGGCATGTCTCAGCATCGTGAGCGACATCACCGGCAACGAGCAATACTACAACCACACGCTGGCGCTCATCAGCCGCTGACAGCCACGCTTTTTAGGCACAGCAACCAACTTTTAAGCCACGGATGCACGGTTTCTCAAAGAAAAGTATTACCTTTGCAGGCAAAAAACAAAACACAAGATATGATACTCGACAAGATTGACCAACTACTCAAAGAAGTACAGACGCTCAGCGCCAAGAATGCCGACGAGGTGGAGCAGCTGCGACTGAAGTACCTCAGCCGCAAGGGCGAAATCACAGCCCTGATGCAGGACTTCCGCAATGTGGCCGCCGACGAGAAGAAATCGGTGGGCATGAAAATCAATGAGCTCAAGCAGCTCGCCACCGAACGCATCAATGCCCTGCGCACTGCCTGCGAGGTGGCCGACGAGCAGGACGACGCCCCCGACCTGACACGCTCGCCCTACCCCATCCGCCTGGGCACACGCCACCCGCTCACCATCGTCACCAACGAGATTATCGACATCTTCAGCCGCATGGGCTTTGTGCTCGCCAACGGACCGGAGGTGGAAGACGACCTCCATATCTTCACCAAGATGAACTTTGCCGCCGACCACCCTGCACGCGACATGCAGGACACCTTCTTCGTGAGCCAGCACCCGGGCGGCGACGTGACCAAGAACATCCTGCTGCGCTCCCACACCAGCTCGGTGCAGGCACGCATCATGGAGCAGATGCACGACGAGCAGGGACAGCTCAAGGCTCCCATACGCGTGATATGCCCCGGACGCGTCTACCGCAACGAGGCCATCACTGCCCGCGCACACTGCTTCTTCCACCAGGTGGAGGGACTCTACGTCGACGAGAACGTGAGCTTCACCGACCTCAAGCAGGTGCTCCTCTCCTTCGCACAGGAGATGTTCGGCCCCGACACCAAGATACGCCTGCGCCCCAGCTACTTCCCCTTCACCGAGCCATCGGCCGAGATGGACATCTCGTGCTTCATCTGCGGCGGCGAGGGATGCGGATTCTGCAAGCACACCGGATGGGTGGAGATTCTCGGATGCGGCATGGTCGACCCCAACGTGCTCGAGCTCTGCGGCATCGACTCCAAGCGCTACAGCGGCTATGCCTTTGGCATGGGCGTGGAGCGCATCACCAATCTGAAGTACCGTGTGAGCGACCTCCGCATGTTCTCCGAAAACGACACACGCTTCCTCGAAGAGTTTCAGGCGGCTGACTGAGTGAGAGATGAGAAATGAGAGATGAGAAATGAGAAATGAGAAATATGATTAGACTGCTATGCAGTAGTCGCGTGAGTTTTTCTCGTGAGGCAATCATCTAGTAAGGTAATCATATCTTTCATCTCTCATCTTTCATCTCTCATCTTTCATCTCTCATCTCTCATCTTTCATCTTTCATCTCTCATCTTTCATCTCTCATCTTTCATCTCTTCTCATCTCTTCTCATCTCTCATTTATTCCAATGGCTTCGCCCACACAGGCGTTGGGTTGCTGTATGTGCAGCATCTGGCAGATGGTGGGCGCGATATCGGTGATGTGCACCTCGCGCGATGTCTCGCCGTGCGGCACCTTCCAGCCATAGAAGAGCAGAGGTATGTGGGCATCGTAGGGGTTCCACTCGCCGTGGGTGGTGCCCGTGGGCGACGACCACGTGCCGAAGTCGTAGTAGCCGGGCTCCGGCACCACGATGAGGTCGCCCGAGCGACGCGGATGATAGCCCATGAGCAGACGGTCGCGAAGCACAGGAGGCAGCGACTGCTGCATGACGTGCTCATAGTCGGCCACGAAACAGGCATTGTCCGTCGTCTGCAGATACTCCCGCAGGCAGTCCTTCACGCGCTGCAGACTGAGTCCCTGGTCGGCTATGCCCTTGTGGTCGAGGAAGATGCGGTAGTCCAGGATGTCCTGCACCACAGGGGCCGTGGCGCCGAGCTTGTCATGCAGGATCTGTTCCATATTCTTTTTCAGCGACTCCGAAAGCCACTTGCCGCCGTTGAGCCTGTGGTCCTGCATATACTTCCAGTTGTGTGCAGCTTTTATTTTTCTTTTCAAATCTTCATTTTCTTTCTCAACCCAACTTAAAGTTTGGTCATATTTATTAATTAAACTTGTATATTTCTTTTTCTCTTTTTCTCTTCTAGCTTTTTCTTCTTCTTTATATTTCTCAATTTCTTGATCTTTAGTTCTTATTATATCATTCAAATTTTGCCTTGTTTCTTTATCTAAATGATTTTTAAGATCTTCAAAAGCAAAATCATAATCTTTATCATAATTTATTAAAGAGTTTCTAAATTCATTTAATTTAGAATCAATAGATAAACTTTGTTGATCTTTTATTCTTTTTTCAAAAGCCATAACTTGATTCCTTAATTCATTATTTTCATTTTCTAAATCATTACATTTACTTTTTAAATCTCCTTCATCGTCTTCAATTTTATTTCCTTCCAT
>CAJOHP010000084.1 GCA_905234355.1 uncultured Prevotella sp.
AGGCCCGAGTTCATCGAGGCATAGTAGCGTCCGGCAGGGGTGAGCTGTCCGCCGGTGTAGAGGCGTGAGATGGTGGCCTCGCCGTTCCAGTAGTAGTAGCGCTCCACGTAGTTGTAGCCGTTGAGCTTGGTGCAGATGCGCTCCAGTGCGTCGCGCACCTGTGCCTGTGTGACGCCCTCGGCAAAGGCACCGTTCTTGTTCCACGAGGCGCCCCAGCACCACTCCGAGATCCATACGGGGCGCTTATACTTGTTGGCCCAGTTGCCTATTGTGTTGAAGTTGCCTTCCGGCCAGTAGCAGTGCAGGTCGATGATGTCGCATCGCCATCCGCGGGCGTCGATGGAGTCGAGGAACTGCGCCAGGAATCCGGTGGCGTTGGTGTAGTCGCTGCCGTCCCATGAGGCAGGTGTGCAGAGGCGCATGCCTGTGCGCATCATGTTCTGCCAGTTGTTCAGGATGGTGTTCAGGTCCTGGGGGTGGTCGTCGGCCGAGTTGCGTGGCTCGTTGTTGTTCTTGGAGTGTGGCGACCAAGTGGCCCGTCCTATGGCGGCCGATGAGGGATAGTCCTCGTAGATGTGGTTGGGCACGCACTCGTAGTCGGGGGCCATGTCGTGGCCCTCGCTCCAGGTGTAGCTGCTCTGCACATTGAGAGCTGCCAGTGTGCCGGTGTTCAGGTCGTTGGCCAGCTGCTTCTTGCCCGTGTCATACCACTTGAAGATGCGGTACGACGAGATGCTCCTGTCGAGCACGGCGGGCAGTGTAGCCATCTCCAGGTCGCGGTCGGCGGCGATGAAGCATCGGCTGTAGCCGCGCCCGCCGTCCTTGAGGCTGAAGGTGACCATGTATCCTCGCTTGAGGCGGAAGGAGCGTATGCGGTTGTTCAGCTTCTTGTCAGTCAGCGTGTTCATGTAGCCATTGTCGTGCTCCAGCCCGAAGTCGCTGACGGCTGTGCCCTCGAAGTTCTGCTCGCTGTAGACAGTCAGCGGCTTCGTCTGCGTGCCGTAGGGCAGCACGATGGCGCCCATGTTGTATATCTTCACCTGGCAGTTCTGGTTGTTCACGGCCGTGGCGCCGTTTATCTTCACGTGTCCCGAGAGCAGCTTGACAGCGGCCGAAGGCTTCACATCGGTGAGAATGAGCACGGCGTGCTCGGTGTTGGCGATGTCGACCACACCGCTCTCACCGAATGGTGTGGAGCTGGTCACGATGTAGTCCACGTCGGTGTCGAGTATCACCGTCGTGTTCACCTGTTCCACCGTCTCTTTGGTGTTTACGGCCCATGCCGGTAGCGAGGCTGCCAGCCACAGCAGGGCTACGGCAGCTGAATGTCGCATCAGAGTCTTCATGTTCATTTGCTTTTTATAGTTTTTAGTTAGTATGCGTGTAATTGTCGGCAAAATTACATATTATTTTCCATTCCTGCAATAGCTGTTACAAAAAAGTTGGCAGTGCCGGGCCAAAAAGCATCAGTGTGTAAGTGTCTCGGCAGTTGTTGTCAGGATGCGGCGCACGGTGTGGCCGATGTTCTGCTTTGCCACCTCTTTTCTCATGGCCTCTTCGTGGGTGATGCCAGTCGGATTGATGCACTCGGCGCAGGCGAAGCCGGCGCGCAGCAGCAGGTCGCGGTCTCCTATGCAGCCAGCTATCAGGCCGACGGGTACGCTGCGGGCATGGCGGAGGATGCCCAGTGGCAGCTTGCCCATGAGTGTCTGACGGTCGGCCGAGCCCTCGCCGGTGATGATGAGGTCGGCACCCGGCAGGAGCCTGTCGAAGCGGACGGCCTCGAGCAGCAGTTCGGTGCCTGGCCTGCAGTCGGCTCGTAGATACTGCATGAAGGCATAGCCCAATCCGCCGGCAGCGCCGGCACCCTTGTCTTGAGAGCAGTCGTAGCCGAAGTGGCGGGCGGAGACGGCTGCAAAGTGCCGTGCCCTGTTGTCCAGCACACGGATCATTTCGGGAGTGGCCCCTTTCTGGGTAGCAAACACGTGGGCGGCGCCATGCTCGCCATAGAGCGGATTGTCCACGTCGGAGGCCACGGTGAAACGCACTCCATGCAAAGCCTCGATGTCGTCCCACAGGCCATGGGGGCTCAGTGTGTCTTTCAGTGCCCTGAGCATGCCTATGCCAGCGTCGCTGGTGGCACTGCCGCCAAGTCCTACGATGATGTGCCGGGCTCCTTTCCTTACAGCATCTGCTATGATTAGGCCAGTGCCGTAGCTGGTGGCTTTCAGTGGGTTGCGCTCCTCGGGTGTGAGCAGCGTCAGTCCGCTGGCCGCGGCAGTCTCTATGACGGCTGTCTGGTCCTTCAGGAGGTAGTGTGCTGTGATATTGCGCATCAGCGGGTCCTTGGCAGACACGTCAACCAGCTTGCCGCCGATGGCTGCATGGAACGCCTCGTTGAATCCCTCGCCGCCGTCGCTGACCGTCACCTGTGCTATCGTGGCATCGGGGCACACGCTCCTGATGCCTGCCGCAGCCGCCTGGTTGGCCTCGCCGGAAGTGAGACAGCCCTTGAAGGAGTCTATCGCTATGATTACTTTCATCGTCACTGATGCTGTTTCGTCACGCGTCGGCATTGTTTTTCCGACGTTATCCGAAAAGCTTGCTGCAAATTTAGTGAGAATCGTTGTAATATCGTGTCATTGCATTATTATTACAACATCATTTAACTTCCGAGACTTGAGTGGGGAAGGAAAATATCGGCAAAGGTAGTAAAACTATGTGGTGGAATGCAAATTATACAAAACAAAATGGCACAAAAGTTTCAAAAAACGGTTGATGCCATTGTCGCGTGAGAAACAACAAAAGATTTGATACAAATAGCAAAGCGGCTCTCGGACTATTGCTGTACTTTTGGCAACACGTAGAAAAATGGCTCGACCATCTAATGAAATGAAAATAAAATACCATCATGATGAAAAAAAACTTCTTACTTCTCATCCTACTTGTTTTAGGCATGGTGTCGGCAAAGGCTGACAACATCACTGTTGGCGGCATGAACCGCTCGTATAATGTCATTGTGCCCAATAACCTTGGCGAGAACCGTCCGCTGCTCATCTTCTGTCACGGCTATAACCAGGATGCCAACTGGATGCAGAACAACGAGTTCAAGAACGACAACGTGAGCATGGAGGCTGTGTGCGACACTGCCAAGTTTGTCTGTGTGTTCCCCAACGGCATCGACAGGGCATGGGACGTTGGTGGCGACCGCGACATCAACTTCATCAAGGCTATCATTGAGAAGATGGTGACGCAGCATAAGATTGACCGTAACCGCATCTACCTAGGCGGCTTCTCCATGGGTGGCATGCTGACGTACAACGCCATCAACAAGATGTCCGACATCATTGCGGCCTTCGTCTCCTGCAGCGGCCCTTCGGTGGTGACGCCCAGTGCCAGCACGCGTCCCGTGCCTATCCTGCATATTCAGGGAACGGCCGACAACTTCGGTGGCGTGCAGCCGGCGCTGAACCCTTGGATCAAGCATAACGGCTGCCCGGCGACCGACAAAGTGGTAAGCAATTACAATGGCTTCAGCGGTGCCAAGATGCACACTTGGGGGCCTGGCAACGACGGCGTGGAAGTCAAGCTGCTGGAGCTGAAAGACAAGGGCCACTGGATTTGCAAGGAGCCGCAGGTCTATACCGGCAAGGAGATTTGGAACTTCTGCAAGCGCTACTCACTGAACAAGACCTCACCTAGTGTCAAGATTACCTCGCCTGCAACGGGTGGCAAATACATTTGCTTCGCACCTAAGGACGAAGTGTCATTTCCTGACATCACCATCAGCGCCACTGCCGACGACCCTAACGGCACTATAGAGAAGGTGGAGTTCTTCGACGGCTCCACGCTCATTGCCACATGCACCCAGAAGCCCTACAAGGCAACACTGACAGGTGCCACGGCCGCCAAGCACACACTGAAAGCCGTCGCCACCGACAACGACGGTGAGACGAGCAGCGCCTCCATTGAGCTGACCATGCAGGCCCCCACGACGCTCACCCTGTCATCCGACTTCAAGGAGGCCAACGCTCTGCCTGCCGGCTGGACCACCTACGACAGCAGCGAGCGTCGCACGGGCTACAGCGGCGGCTATTCGTCTGGCTGTCGTGTGTTGCAGTTCACTGGCTCTACGCGCGGGTTCAATTATGGTCTCTACTTCCGCAACATCAGCGGCGAAGCCAAGAAGGGGTGGGCCAAGTATGGCCTTAGCGATGGCGGCACCACGCTCAGTCTGGCTCCTGGCCACTATATGCTCAAGTATAAGATTTGCAACTGGAACATGGCCAATTTCGGCGAGGTAGAGCTGGACATTGAGAAGCGCGGCACCAGCACCAGCGTAGCCAGCCAGACCTACATGCCGAATATCAACATCGGCAATGTGGCTTCCAACAACTTCAACAGTCCGGCCCAGCAAACCTTCGAGTTCGACATTACCGAGCAGGGCAACTACGTAATTGCCCTCTATTCTGCCGCCTCGGGGTGGAGCGATTGCATCGTAGGCCAGCTCATCCTGGCCAACAGCAGCTATGTGGCCACTGGCATAGAAGGCCAGACGGTGAGCGCTCAGTCATCAGATGGTACCTGTTTCGACCTGCAGGGCAGACCGGTGAGCCATCCGTCCAGGGCAGGCCTTTATATCATCAACGGCAAGAAAGTGCTGAAGAGGTAGAAGGTATACCCCATTCTATGAATTTTCACATAACGCTTCTGACTGTCAAGAGACTTATTATAGCTCTGAACTTTCCCACCCCATAAAGGAAGTCAAGTCTCTGTTTATTAAGAATTGGAGAATTAGAGAATATACACACGAAAAGGATTGAGAAGAATTGTCTGCTGTATGGCGACAGGAAACTTACGAAATGAAACTGCATGAGAGTGCATGTCTATAGAAAAAAACTGTAAACAGACGATGCTTTTTGTCGTGCGGTTGAAAAAGATTGATTATCTTTGCACACAAAAATGTAACACATTATATGAAACACTTGAAAACATTCCTGTTGTGTGTGCTTGCAGGCATGCTCCATTCTTCCGTCGTCTGTGCCTCCGTCTTTGGCAAGACCGTCACCTGGGACCGGCACGGCCTGATGTTCGGCGGGCATCGTGTGTGTCCTGTCATGGGCGAAGTGCACTACTCGCGCATTCCTGCCGCAGAGTGGGCCGATGAAGTGCGCAAGATGAGAGAGGGCGGTGTGACCATCGTGGCCACCTATGTCTTTTGGAACCATATAGAAGAAGAGGAGGGCATCTTTCGCTGGGACGGGCAGCGCGACCTGCGTCGCTTCCTCGACGTCTGCCGGGAGCAGGACATGCCCGTGGTGTTGCGCATCGGCCCCTTCTGCCACGGCGAGGTGCGCAATGGGGGCATACCCGACTGGATGTTTACTAAGGGCTGTAAGCTGCGCTCGCAGGACAAGCTGTTTCTGGGCTACGTCGAGCGTCTCTACCGCCAGATCTTCACACAGGTGCAAGGGCTGCAATGGAAGGACGGCGGCCCCCTGCTGGCCTGTCAGTTCGACAACGAGTATCGAGGCTCCGGCGACTATCTCATGGCGCTGAAGCAGATGGCTCTGAGCGTGGGCTTCGACCTGCCGTTCTATACCCGCACGGGCTGGCCAGCACTGTCGAAGCCCGTACCCTTCGGCGAGATGCTGCCACTCTATGGCGACTATGCCGATGGTTTCTGGGACAAGGACACGAAGGAGGGCGTGGGCAACTACTACAAGGCGTTCAACTTCAAGGCATTCCGCTCGTCGACAGCCATTGGCACCGACCTCTTGGGCAAGCAGGAGGCTACCGTGGGCAGGGGAGACGACGACTATCCCTACTTCACCTGTGAGCTGGGCGGCGGCATGGTCACGGCCTATCATCGCCGGCCCTATATCTATGCCGACGACTGCTACTCGCTGGCTATCGTCAAGATGGGCAGCGGCTCCAATCTGCTGGGCTACTACATGTATCATGGCGGTACCAATCCGGAAGGCAGGCTCCACACGCTCAACGAGGTGCAGACATCGCCGGGCACGGCCAACAACGACCTGCCAGTCTGTACCTATGACTTCCAGGCACCACTGGGCGAGTTCGGGCAGAAGAACGCATCCTACTACCGTCTGCGCCCGCTGCACCTCTTCTTGCACGACTACGGCGAGGTGCTGGCTACGATGGAGACCACCTTTCCTGCGGCACAAGACCTGGACAGAGGCGAGGACAACGGCTTGCGTCAGGCCTGGCGCAGCGAGGGCAGCAGTGCCTTTATCTTTGTGAACAACTATGAGCGCTTCTGCCGGCTTTCGGACAAGAAGGATGTCGTCTTGGAGGCGTGTGGGGTGAAGCTGCCCAAGCTGACCATCCCCTCGGGGTGCATGGCCATCTTCCCCGTGAATATAGACGGCATGAGGTATGCCACTGCACAGGTGGTGGCCAAGCGCGACGGCAAGGTCTACCTCATGCAGGTCGGCGGCATACCCGTCAGCATCGGTATGCAGGACGGCAAGACGCTGAGGAATGTGAAGCCGCGAGGCACCGACAGGCCGGTCTACAAGCACATCTACCTGCTAACACAGGCTGAGGCCGAGCATCTGTTTCTCGAAGAGATACCGCATGAAGACATCAGCTTGGGCGTCACCTGTGACAAGGTGAAGGAGGCGGGGCCACTGCGCACTATAGTCAAGGGCCGTGCAAAGGTGGCCGAGGCACCGAAGGAAGCCGACTGGGAGCAGGCGGCTGTCTACCGCATTGGCCTGCACCGCGAGGCACTGTCACGCTTCAAGCGTCTGCTCAGCATCACCTATCAGGGCGACTGCGCCCGTCTCTATGCCAACGGGCGCCTCGTGGCCGACCACTTCCAGTATGGCCGCCCCTTCCTCTTCGGGTTGTGGCGTCTGCCTGCCGACTGCACTCAGCTGGAGCTGCGCATACTGCCCCTGCAGGCCGATGCCCCCATCTACTTGCCCCGCGAAGCCGATAAGACGCCGGGCGAGCAACTGAAAAAAATAGAAGTCACTTACTGAAGCTGAACCGCACGTCGAGGCCCACTTGCAGGGGATTGGCCTGCTGGGCGAAATACTGCAGCCGGCCTGTTGCACGGTTGTCGAAGGCGAAGGTGCTGTAGCGTGTGTCGGTGAGGTTGCGCCCCCAGAAGCTAACGGTCACAGGACTCATGTCGAGGTCGACGTGTGCACCGAGTGTGGCGTAGAGCGACTCGCTGTAGCTGTTGGCCTCGTCCCAGTAGGTCCGTCCGCGACCTGCCACGTTGAGTCCCACGACGACGGAGTGCAGCAGCGCATCGTCGGCCACGCCGATGCGGTAGTCGGCATGGGCACTGAAGGTGTGGTCAGGCACAAACGGCACGTGATTGTTCTTATAGCTCACCAGCACGTTAGAGCCTGTGGCTGCGTCGGCCACGCTGTCGTTGTACTCCTTGAAGACGGCGCGGGTGAATCCGTAGCCCACGGCCCAGATGAGGCGGTTGTCGAAGAAACTGCCCCTCAGGGCGGCCTCTATGCCGCAGCTGCTGCTCTTGCCTGCGTTGACCATCATGCGGCCATAGCCGTAGTCTGCGGCCATGACCGACAGCTGCTGGTTGCGTATCTGCATGTAGTAGCCCGAGAGGTCGAGCTGCAGGCGTCTGTCGAGCAGGTTGAGGTGGGTGCCCAGTTCGTAGTTCCAGCTCTCTTCGGGCTTGTAGCTGATGGTGTGGGCTATGCCTTCGAGTGCGGCAGCGTCTGGCACGATGCCGAGGGGCTGTCCGCCGCTGTAGGACCGGGAGGCCTGGCGTATCTGCGTGCTGAAGATGTCGGAGAACATCTGTATGTTGTAGCCTCCGGCTCTGTAGCCCTTGCTCACCACGGCGTAGATGTTGCTGCCCTGCTGGCCTACGCGCCAGGTGAGTGCCGCCTTGGGCAGCAGCTGCTGGTGGGTGTTGTGCAGCTTGTCGGCAAAGGATGAGGTGATGAGGTAGGCTATCTCCGTGGGCATCATCGCGCCGGGGGCGGCGCCGGGCCTGCGGTCGGTGACCATCATCGAGACGCTGGCACCCATGGAGGCCTCATTCCCAGCCTCGCAGGACCTGAAGCGCGGCGAAGACACGGCATTGCGCTGGGCGGTGCGCAGCATCAGCGAAAAGCAGGGGACCTCCGGCTTCATCTTCATCAACAACTACGAGCGCTTCTGCCAGTTGTCGGCCAAGAAAAACGTACAGTTGTCGGCCTGTGGCGTCACACTGCCCCGCTTGACCATCCCCAGCGGCTGCATGGCCATCTTCCCGGTCAATATCGACGGCATCCGCTATGCCACGGCACAACTGGTGGCACGGCGCGACGGCAAGACTTACATGATGCAGATTCCGGGCATCCCTACGACCATCGCCATGACGAACGGCAAGACGCTGAAGAACGTGAAGCCCCGCGGCACCGACAAGCCCGTCTATGGCAACCTCTACCTGCTCACCCAGCCAGAGGCCGAACAGCTGTTCCTGACTCCTCCCTCATCCATCAGCCATCAGACATCATCCATCAGCCATCATCCATCAGCCATCCTCACTTGGACCAAGGTCAAGGATGCCGGTGCTTTGCGTACCATCGTAAAGGGCAAGGCCAAGGTGGCCGCGGCACCCTCAGAACAAGACTGGCAACAGGCTGCTGTCTATAGCATCAGCCTGCCAGGTGACTCCACATGGCGCACTCCTCACGCTATGCTCCTCACCATCAACTATCGTGGCGACTGCGCTAGGCTCTATGCCAACGGTCGTCTCATAGCCGACAACTTCTACTATGGTCGTCCTTTCCTCTATGGTCTCTGGCGCCTGCCTGATGACTGCACCGAACTGGAGCTACGCATCCTGCCCTTGCAGCCAGACGCACCTATCTACCTGCCCCGCGAAGCCAATAAGACCTCAGGAGAGCAGGTAAACAGCATAGAAATCAAAGATTGTCGTTAGTCCCGCTTACTGCACTGCCACCTGAGCCAATAGTAACAGGCACATCGTCAAAAGGGAATTAATCTTTTTCATTGGTACTCAATTTGCTCACAAAGGTACAAATTATTTCTG